>JADJXG010000001.1:2338109-2673261 GCA_016715965.1 Saprospiraceae bacterium
TATGTCGATCTGTGGAAAATGGTTATTGAAAAATTGCAGGAAACCTTCTGTGCTGTTCGATTTGAAAGCGAAATGTTTGAAATAGGCTTTTAGAAAAAGATCCCATTCCTCCCTGCCAATTCGCTCTTCCAAATATCTCAATAACAATTTACCTTTCTCATAGGCAATGTCACTGAGAGAAAGTTCAGGATCTTTGTTCCATAGATCGAGTTTTAATTTGCTCATTCCGGGTTGATCAGCCATATCCTTCAGGGTTTTCTTAAGGTCCTGTTGGCCTAAAAGAGAAAGCATGTCAGCATATTCCTTTCCGTATAAATTCTCCATGATTCTGCTCTCAAAATAGGTCGTAAATCCTTCGTTGAGCCAAAAATCCTGCCAGCTGGCATTCGTTACCAAATTACCCGACCAGGAATGCGCCAACTCATGTGCCAGGAGAGAGGTCAAAGATCGGTCTCCGGCGATGATGGTGGGTGTTAAAAAAGTGAGTCTTGGATTTTCCATTCCTCCGAATGGAAATCCGGTTGGCAAAACGATGACATCATATCTGGACCAGGCATAAGGACCGTAGAGACTTTCGGCCGAGTTTACCATTTTTTCAAGATCCGCAAATTCCCAGGATGCTTCAGACAGTATCATTGAATCAGCATACACTCCGGTTCGTGCACCGATTGGCGAAAAAGAAAAATCACCAACAGCCAAAGCCATCAGGTAAGCGGGTATCGGGTATTCCATTTTGAAAGAGTAGATTCCGTCTTTATTTTTTTGTGTGGGATTGGTCGCACTCATCAATGCCATCATACCAACAGGAACTTGTACGGTAGCGTTGTAGGTAAATCGGATTGCTGGTCCATCCTGACAGGGTATCCAACTGCGTGCATAGATGGACTGACTTTGGGTAAACAGACATGGATATTTTTTGGAAGATGTCAACTCTGCGTCGAGCCATTGAAGTGCCATCGCATCTTCGGATGTAGAATAATGGATGGTCAACTGTTCCGTGTTTGAATGTATTTTAATGACCAACTCATCTCCTAAGATGCTATCCTGTGTTTGAACATAGAATTCCGCAAAAGCTGTATTTTGGTTTTTGTCGGATAAGATGACTGAATCAATGGTAAGATCCATGATATCAAAAATAATGCGGTCTGAAGCATTGTGTTGTATTTTCCAACTTGCGGTCCCCTGTATTTTTTTTTGGTCAAAATTCAGGCGAATGTTAAGATCCAAATGAGTGGTGATCGCCAGATCTGGTCTTGAAAAACTATGTGGATCGGGTCTCGTTGGGTTGAACACATTGGTCTTTCTGCAGCCAATCTGAATGAGAGTGAATAATAAAATGGTTTTAAAAATAATTGAATTCATGGATTAATTTTAGCGCACAGTTGGATGATTTGTTCATTTTTTCTGCTTTGGAAAATCCAGGCCGCAGCATCGGGACCCAGAAAGAATAGAATATCGAGAATACTAATCTCAGCAGTTCTGTCCTGGCATCCCGGCAATTGTAAAACTAGATGATCTGACAATGACCATGGAGTTAATTTGGATCTAAGATCGTTTTCCAGATAGGTCGCTTCTTTTTGGAAGGAGGTGGTACAGGACAAGGAGAGGTTTATTTTCAATTTCTCCAGAATCCAATGGAGACATTTAAAATTAAAATCGATTAGGAAAGTTTCTTTGTTGACGAAAAGAGCAGTCAATTCATCGCAGTAATACATAAAATATGGACTTCTGCCATAGATAGATTGGATGGTTTTTAAATGTTGTTTTTGCCAGTTTTGATCATTGGCAATTCTAACTTCCTGGATGGGCATTTGTTGATTTTTACCAGCCATTAAGGGAATGCTCATTGGCATTATTTTTTGTTCAGATCTCAGGTAATATTTGTTTCTAAAACTTCTTTTCTGGTAGTTCTCATGGTATTCTATCCTGATTTGATCATCAGACGCCAGGAGAAAAACAATGGCGGGTGGAAATATCTGAGATTCTATACAAATCATAGCGAGGGTACAAAAGTAAGAATTTCCCGGACAAGTCAGTTTGTGAATGACGTATGCAGGAATGATTTTAGATTTGCATATGATTGTATTCGCTGATGGATTCTATTTTGCATAATTACCTTTCCTCCCGCAATCGATTGACTTCATTGACAGATGGAATCCCATCGAAGGAGCTGAAGATGATCGTGGTGATTCCTGCTTATCAGGAGAAAGGCTTGTTTCAGGCCTTGGATTCTTTAAGAGAAGCAAAGAAAATTTCTGGTAATGTCGAAGTGATGCCCATCATTAATCACCCGGAAAATGCAAAATCGGAGCTCAAGCTTTTCCATGAAAAACAATACGCTCAGTTGCAAAAATATGCCAAAGAACACTCTGATGACGATTTCAAAGTTTTGGCAATTTCTCCAATTGAATTTTCTTTAAAGACGGCTGGAGTTGGAATGGCAAGACAAGCCGGAATGGATGAAGCGGTGAGAAGATTTTTAAAAATAAATAAACCAGATGGTATCATCATCAACTTTGATGCGGATTGTACTTGTCATCCGGATTATTTCATAGAATTGGATGGGTATTTTGATGATGAAAATAGTAAACCCTGCGTTGGGATTGGTTTTGAGCATCCATTGGATGGCCTTGATGCCATACTGAAAAAAGGAATTGTCGATTATGAATTGCATCTGCGATACTATGTGCAAGCTCAGAGGTCGATCGGGTATCCTTTTGCGTTTCACACACTAGGTTCTTGTTTTGCGGTCAGAGCGAATTCTTATTGCGAGCAGGGTGGAATGAATCAAAGAAAGGCGGGTGAGGATTTTTATTTTATGCATAAATATTCAATTCATCAACAATTGGGAGAAATTTCAAAGCCACTTGTTTTTCCATCGGCAAGGACTTCTGAGAGGGTGCCTTTTGGTACGGGAAAGGCCATGTTGGATTTTCAGCGTTCAGAAATACAAAGAAGCTATTCGCTAAAGGCTATTCAGGCTTTCGGTGTATTGTTTAATGAAGCAGATTTGTATTTGAAAAATTCTGAAAGCCAGATGGAAAATTTTTGGATGAAAAGAATGCCCCAAGCATGGACCTGCCTTAAAAAACAAGGGCTGCTCAAAGAAATTGCGCAGTTAAAAGCAAATACCTCGGATTTTAATGTACTCGTCAATCGATTCAGGAAATGGATGAATCCTTTCAGACTTATGAAATTTTTACATGACATGCGTGATTCAGCTTATCCCGATGGCGAGGTAGGAGATTGCGCCATGGAGTTACTGGCTTTAAAAGGAATAAATTTAGAAGGAACTGTAAATCATGAGGAATTACTCCGCATTTACAGACAATTGGATTATGACATTCATTGAATTTTGAATAGTTGCAGATTATTAAACAGAGCTATTTGTAACTGTGGACGCGAGTTTGTTTGAAAGATTTGCGACATCACGCCAAGTTCCAATCGGATAAAATGATTGATTCCATACCCAACGGCTGCATAGAGTCGATTCCGATCGTATAATTTACCGTTCCCATGGATAAAAAGTTCATTAAATGCGGAGATGTAAACCGATTTTTGGGTAATGTTTGGCGTATTCAGAGGGATCTGCAACCAAAACAAATACCGGAATCTTGTTCTGAATTCTTCTTCCAGAAATCTCTGTTCAAAACGGTAGCGGTGGGTGATAAAAAATCTACCAAAATTTTGGCGCGTAACAAATTGTTGAAACAATCTGTGCTCCTGAGTTTGAATTCGCTCGTCAGTGCCATTTAAGTAGGGTTTTGATTGGATGAAAGCATAGCCCATCAGAAGCTGATTGTTTTGGGGAGTTAGGTTATAGCCTATGCCTGTGCGCACCAGAAATTGTTCAAGATCTCCGATAAAATTGTAATTTCTGTATTGTACTTCATTCAGCCAATTCCAATTTTTTGAAAACCCATTGTTGCCGACATATTGAAACCAGTTGCCCAAATAGGTTTGCTGCCCAGAGAGCAAACTTACCCAGGATATTGAAATAGATAGAACAAGGAGTTTTGACATAATCAATTTTAATTTTTGGCTCATTGGGGTAGCATCAAATCTGAATCAGCAGAATTAATATTCCAACCTCAATTCTTTGCGGAAAACTGAATCTTTGTTTTGATTTAAATTCCAATAATCTTTTTTGGTTCTTTGTTTTAAAACTGCGGTTGTAGTTAATTCTTCCTTGCCATCCAGATAGCTCTCTTTCCAACCAATGATTGGATAAGGAGCTGAATTCGTAAACTGAATTTCAAGAGTTCGTTTAAAGTCGGGAAATTTGATGGTATAGATTCCAACACCGATGTCATTTTTTTGCAGGGAGCACAAAGCGGTGACGGCTTCTGATTTGTGATGCTTGAGTCTGGTATAGAAAACGCCCGGGATCATTTTTATTTCACCCAGGGGCAAACCATCCGGATGAATTCGGATTAAGTTCCAGATTCCATCTTCCGTCCAGATGACGGGCTGTTTGATTTCCTGATCTGCCTCAGATTCGAAATAGGAAAACGATCTAATCAAATAATGATCGGATTTTTGATTGAATTGGGTAAATATTTGTCCACACCATTCTGAGACGGTTCCAGCGATTTTAAGGGGATAAAGTGATTCTGCATGATTGATAGGGCTGAATACACTCAACATTAAAGAATACGGGTATATTCCTGTATGAAAACGTTTGGTCATGTTGAGTTTTAAAATTTTAATTTGATCTTTGTTATTGTCTGAAGATTGATCCAATTTAACTTGTTTTTTTCTGGAAAAATCTTCGCTCACAAAAATCATCATTGCTTCCCCCCTTCTTATTTCTCCATATCGGGCTTGCAACAACTGAAAACTGTTTAATTCGGCTTTACCATCAAACCAATACTGATCCATTGGTGTATTGTTCTTTGACAAATCATTGGTTGAAGAGAAGCTGGTTTCATTTATTTTGGAAGAGTTCAGTATGCAGGATTGTAAGAAAATTGCAAGCCATGCAAAATGAAAAACTTTAATCCACATTTGAAAAGAATTATTGGAAATAAAACAAGGATCAGGCTATTAGGTTTACACCATGTCCGTATCTGTCAGCAGATCAGGTCGTCGTTCTTTGGTTCTTTTAATAGACTCCTCAAAACGCCATTCTGCAATTTTAGCCTCGTGGCCACTTAATAAAACATCAGGAACTTTTAATCCCTTGAATTCTGCGGGTCTGGTGTAAACGGGAGGAGCCAGCAGTTGGTCCTGAAATGAATCTGTAAGTGCCGATGTTTCATCGTTCAATACGCCGGGAATTAATCTACCTATGCTGTCCACCAATACCGCTGCAGCCAGTTCCCCGCCACTTAATACATAGTCCCCAATAGAAATTTCCTGTGTGACATAGAGATCTCTGATTCTTTGATCAATGCCTTTATAATGGCCGCAGATCAAAAGAAGATTTTCTTTCAGGCTTAGTTGATTGGCTATTTTTTGATGGAGTGTGGTGCCATCGGGAGTCAGATAGATGACCTCATCATAAGAAGTCACGGACGTTAAGGATTCAATGCAATTTGCGAGGGGCTCTGCCATCAAAACCATTCCGGCACCTCCGCCAAAAGCATAATCATCCACCTGTTTGTAATTGCCGCTTCCAAAAACCCTCAGATCAATCAGATTTACTTCCAGGAGATTTTTTTCTCTGGATCTTTTCAAAATGGAATGTGAAAACGGGCTGTGTAAAAGCTCCGGAACGACAGAAATAATATCAATGCGCATGGCCTGAGGACAATGAATGATCGTCCTGATTTTAAAAACTCTACCTTATTCTATGCCCAGCAACTCTACTTCAAAAATCAAAGCCGAATAAGGTTTGATATCACCGCCGGCTCCTTTTTCTCCATAGGCGAGTTGGTAAGGTATGAACAACCTAAATTTTGAACCAACCGGCATCAACTGCAATGCTTCGGTCCAACCTTTGATTACATTGCTGAGTGGAAATGAAATGGGCTCACCCCGATCTACCGAACTATCAAACACCTTTCCATTGATCAATGTGCCGTGATAATGCGTTTTTACTTTATCATTCGCCGTGGGTTTTGGGCCTGTACCCATGGTGAGCACTTCATATTGAAGGCCGCTGGCGGTTGTAATGATTCCCGGTTTCTTGGCATTTACTTCCAGAAATTTTTCACCTTCCATTTTATTGCCTTCATGTTGTTTTTCCTGAAGTTTTGAAATGGTTTTAGAATAAAATTCCGAAGCATCTTTCATATTGATTTTGGGATCTTTTCCGGCCAACATTGTTTCAAGCGCTTCTGTCAAATCTGAAGATGAAATTTTTTCAATGCCTTGTTGTTTCAGTGAATTGCCAAACAACACCCCAAGGCTGTAACTAAATGTATCCATTTTTATCGTTTTGTTTTGGGCAGAAACTGCTTGAATAAAAAGCATACTGCAAATAATAATCCATAAATTTTTTGAGAAATTAATCATGATGCGTTCTTTTTGAGTTGTGCGTAATTTTTATAAAAAAGAGGAATGGTTTCAATTCCCTTGTAATAATTTTCGAGACCAAAGTGTTCATTTGGGGAGTGAATGTTGTCAGAATCCAATCCAAATCCCATTAACACCGTTTTTAATCCGAGGACTTTTTCGAAAAGAGCAATAATTGGAATGCTTCCACCACCACGGGTAGGAATTGGTTTTATTCCAAAACTCTCTTCAAGGGCCATTGCCGCAGCTTTATAAGCTTCGCTGTCAGTTGGCGTAACGACCGGCTCACCACCGTGATGCTCTGTTACCTTAACCTTTACAGACTTTGGAGCGATGGCAACAAAATGTTTTTCAAAGAGTCTTGCAATTTTGGAAGAATTTTGATTGGGAACCAACCGCATTGAAATCTTGGCAAAAGCTTTGGATGGCAGGACCGTCTTGGCTCCTTCACCAGTATATCCACCCCAAATACCATTGAGCTCGAGGGTAGGTCTGATTCCGGTTCGTTCGAGGGTGGTATAGCCTTTTTCTCCCCAAACCTCTTCTACATTCAAGTCTTTCTTGTAGTCCTCCAGATTGAAAGGGGCTTTGTTAAGATCCTTTCTTTCCTCAACACTCAAATCCATCACATCTTCATAAAATCCAGGGATGGTGATGTGATTGTTTTCATCGTGCATGGATGCGATCATTTTTGCCAGGATGGTGATTGGATTGGCCACAGCGCCTCCATAGACTCCTGAATGCAAATCTCTGTTGGGTCCTGTGACCTCCACTTCCATATATGCGAGACCTCTCAATCCAGTTTCCAGGGAAGGAGTCTCCAATGAAATCATGGAGGTGTCGCTCACCAGGACGATGTCGGCTTTTAATTTTTCCTTGTTGGCTTCCAGAAATGCTCCCAGATTGGCTGAACCTACCTCTTCTTCACCTTCGATGAGAAATTTGACATTGCATGGCAGCTTGTTTGTTTGAATCATTGTCTCCAGTGCTTTCACATGCATATACATCTGACCTTTGTCATCGCAGGCGCCTCTTGCATAAATTTTTCCATCTTTTACTACCGGCTCAAAGGGACCACTGGTCCAAAGATCAAGTGGGTCAGGAGGTTGAACATCATAGTGTCCATAGGTGAGGACTGTTGGAAGTTTTGGATCTACTATTTTTTGCCCAAACACAATGGGATGTCCGCCTGTGGGACAAATTTCAGCGCTGTCACAACCTGCTGCCAAAAGAGAGGCTCTTACTGCTTCTGCACAATTGGCGGTGTCTTGCTGATGTCTGGAATCTGCGCTCACAGATGGAATTCTCAATAACTCAAGCAGTTCATCCAAAAACTTTTGCTTGTTTTTTTCAATATATGGGTTCATGATGGTTGATCTTTTTGCTTTTTAAGGAATAACAACAATATGATGGACACCTAATAATAAAATTAAACCATGAATGGTTCTGGTGTAATTCATAATTCTTTGAAATCCGGAGTAATATTCATTTGATAGAACATAAAACTCAGCAAGTCAGCGGCTTCATCGATTCTTTTGGAGGTGGGCTTGCCTGCACCATGGCCCGCTGAAATGTCTACCCTAATCAGAATCGGTACCTGACCTTTTTGTGCCTTTTGGAGGGTTGCGGCAAACTTGAAGGAATGTGCGGGTACTACTCTGTCATCGTGATCAGCAGTGGTGATCATTGTTGCAGGATATTCAGATTCTTTACAATTGTGGAGGGGTGAATATTTGAAAAGATAATCAAATTCGTCCTTTGCATCACTCGTGCCATAATCTACAGCCCAAGCCCACCCTATGGTGAATTTGTGATAACGCAGCATGTCCAATACACCTACCCCGGGGAATGCGACCTTGCACATGTCCGGTTTTTGGGTAATGCACGCTCCTACCAACAAACCACCGTTCGACCTTCCTTCGATGGCCAATTTCTCTCTTGATGTAAATTTTTCCTGAACCAGAAAATCAGCGGCAGCCATAAAATCATCAAAAACATTTTGTTTTTTTTCTTTGGTGCCGGCCAAATGCCAGTCTTTGCCAAATTCTCCGCCCCCTCGGATATTCGCTACTGCCAGTATTCCCCCATGTTCGAGTAAAGGCATTTTCAGGGGATTAAAAGAAGGGGTCAAAGGAATATTAAATCCTCCATAGCCGTACAACAAGGTAGGTGCCTGACCATTTTTCCGGATCCCTTTTTTATATGTCAAAAACAAAGGTACCCTGGTGCCATCTTTGCTATGAAACCAATGCTGTTCTGTTGTATAGTCGTCCGGATTGTGCATAGTCTTTGGAATAAAGTGGGGTTTTACTTCGTAGCTATCCAGGTCAACTTGATAGATGCTGTTGGGTCTCTTAAATGAGCTAAAACTAAAAAATGCAAGGGCTTCATTTTCCTTACCGGAAAAACTTGCGACCGTGCCAATTTCCGGAAGCTGTAATTCTTGCAAGAAATTTCCATTTAAATCAAATATTCTGATCAGACTCGAAGCGTTTCTCATATAGCTTACGACCAGTTTTTGATGATATAATTCAACATTATTTAGTACATCGGAAGATTCTGGGATCACCACCTTCCATTGTTTTTGATCTGGTTGATTGATATTAAAAGATATTAACTTCCATCTGGCAGCATCTGCGTTGGTCAAAACATACAATTGATCATTTGCGTTACCAATTATTCTGTAATCATCGTCCAGGGTATTTACAATTCTGATCCATTCAGAGCTTGGATTTCGCAGATCTTTAACCATAAGTGCATTGCCGCTGGTGGATTCAGAAATGTTGAGACACAAAAATCTTTGGTCTTCGGTGATATTCGCGTATATATTTCTTTGCGGGTGATCTCTATCCTCATAAATCAATTGATCATAACTTTGATCTGTCCCCATTTTGTGATACCAAACCGAATGAAATTCATTTTTCTCCGATAGAGAAGAGCCATCGGGTTGAGGATATCTGCTGTAATAAAAACCTCCAAGGTCCCAGCTGATGCTGCTAAACTTTACCCAATGGATGGTATCTTTCATCAAACTTTTTGTCGCCAAATCCAGAACCAGAATTTTGTTCCAATCTGAGCCGCCTGCGGACACCTGAAAAGCCAAATATTTTTCATCCTTAGAAACTGACAAGCCACTGATAGAGGTGGTACCTTCTTTGGAAAAAGTATTGGGATCAATCACCAACTCATGCTCAGAATCCAATTGGCTGCTTCGATAGAAAACATCCTGATTTTGAAGACCATTGTTTTTAAAAAAGTAGTAATGATTTTTTTCCTTTACCGGTGTAGATGACTTTTCATAATTCATCCAAAGGACCATTCGGTCTTTAAGTTTTTGACGAAATGGAATTTGGTCTAAATAGTTAAAAGTAAGTTGATTTTGCAGTCTAACCCATTCCGCAGTTTGTTCACTCCGGTCATCCTCGAGCCATCTGAAAGGGTCTGAAACAGATTGGCCGTGATATTGGTCAATCACGGTATCCATTTTGGTATCGGGATAAGAGACGGGGATGTCTTTTTGTGCATTTTTACAGCTCATCTCCATTCCGCAAAGAAACAAAACTATGGGTATAATTGGATAAACAGAGTTCATTTTAATTAAAATTGGGTTTAAAAGTACAATGATTTCAGCTATTTATCGAATTTGTTGGTTATTTTGATCCTTCGGATTAAATTTGTGGTTCAATGATGACAATCTTAAAGGTCTACAGGGTTTCATATCTTTTTTCTTTATGTCTTGTTCTGTTTTTGTCGGTTCCAAATTTTGTTTATTCTCAGGATTCGTCCAATTTAGATAGAGCGGTTGCAAAGATCTTGCGATCCATTCATGCACTTAAAATGGAATTGGAAAGCATCAGAGATCAAATATCCTATTTGGAGACAGAAAAGGAGGAATACACAAAAAAATCGGACGTAAGAAGAATGGGTGAACTGATTCAGAACAAGGGGCAAGAAATTGCGGTAAAAGAATACAAACTTCAGCTGTTTGAGATTTTATTGTCCAAAGCCAGACGATTGGAGTATTCTCCCAAAGCTGAACAGCAAAATTTGCTGAATGGTCTGGAAAAAGAATGGATGGAGCTCGATCGAAGGAGAATAGGATTTTCCGAAGCGAGAAATTCAAAAATAAATGTGCGAATGACTTCAGAAATTTTTCCAGCGACCAGCATTTACCATTGTGAATTGAATCATCGGCCAGATCAGAATCTCATCTATACCAATCACCAATATTTATTTTGTTATACCCCTGCTTCGATTGAAACTCATTTGACAGAAACTGAACTTGCAATTGCTGAAATAGCGATGTTAAAAAATCAAAAGAACGTTTATTTGGATTTTCGTTTAAGCTTTTCGACCAGTATGGCAGCCAAAATTTATGGATTATTTGAAGCAAATAATCCGGTTAAACTCAGTTTTTCTGACGCAAGTTTTATTTACCTGTATGCCGCCCATTCTACCGCTGGAGAAATCAATCCTGTTGAGAATCAATGTATTTATCATTTTCAATTTTTATTGGATGATTTTCGTATAAATGAACTCCAGAATAAATTGGCGGATCAAATGACCATCATTTGGGAAAAGGGAAAGGAAGTATTTGAAATCCATCAAATGGATCTATTTCAAAATCAAATAAAATGTCTGAAGCAATAGACCTTACCAAACTGGGTTTGCATTTACCGACTGATCCAAGATGGGTGGATCTCACACAATTTTCTCTGGAAGATATATTGACAGATCATGCCTATTGTGAGCAGAAAGCAGCAAGTGCTTGCATTGGATTGATCCAACAATATCCGGATTACGAAGAAATTGTCCATCAAGTAGCACCGGTGGTTACCGAAGAATGGGGGCATTTCAGACAGGTTGTAGCAGAATTACATAAGAGGGGATTAAAATTGGGATTTCAGAGAAAGGATGAATACGTCGCAGAGCTCATGAAATTTCAGAGAAAGGGTGGCAGTAAGCAAGATCGATTGTTGGATCAGTTGTTGACTTGCGCTTTGATTGAAGCGCGGAGTTGTGAGCGTTTCAGATTACTTTCTTTGTACTTAAAAGAAGAAGATCTAAAAAAGTTTTACAAAGGGTTTATGATCTCTGAAGCAGGTCACTACAAGATGTTTATTGGTTTGGCTGAAACCTATTTTCCAAAAGGCCAGGTCCGGTCTCGTTGGAAAGAATATTTAAAATACGAAGCTGTTATTGTGCAAAAATTAAAACCGAGAGGTGACAGGATGCACTAAATTGTTTTTGAATGTATTTGTGATTTTGTAATATGCAAAAATCTCCTCAACAGGAATATGGCTGAAATGCTGAGACAAATCACAAATCCGCTCCAAACTCCGACAGCCTTTAGCTCAAACAAAGTGGCTAATAGATATCCGGAAGGAATTCCAATGACCCAATAAGAAATGGTAGTAATCAGTGTTGGTATTCGCACGTCCTGCAATCCCCTTAATATTCCAATTCCAATGGCCTGAACCGCATCAGAGATTTGAAATGCTGCTGCCAGCAGCATGAGCTGAGCGGCGATCTGAAGCACCTCTTGTTCCCGGGTAAATAAATGAGGAATCCATTGGTGCAATGCTGCAAGAACCAGGGCTGCAACGATGGAATAGCACAGACCGAGTTTTAGGACCAGCATGCCATTGTATCTAATTACAGAATTCTCGTTTTGACGGTAATGGCTGCCTATAAAAATAGAACCTGCAGAAGACAATCCGAGTGAAATCATATATGTTGCGGTGGCTACAGAAATGGCAATCTGATGAGCCGCCATTTGCACAGCACCAAACCAGCCAATCATAATGGCCAACAGAGAAAAGGCAGCTACCTCACTGAAAGATTGCCAGGAAGAAGGAATCCCGAGTTTGAGAAACTTATACATTGAGGAACGATTGATATCGAATTTGAAAAGTTGATAAACTTTGAATTTAGGAGTATAGATCAAATGGATCAAAAGACCGGCAAAAATTAAAAACCTGGTGATAAAAGTAGCTAGTCCGCTCCCTTCCAATCCCATCTTTGGGAAACCCCATTTGCCAAAGACAAGTGCGATATTGAGGATGGTATTGATTGCAATTGATAGAAGGGCGATTGTCATAGGAATTCTGACCATGCCAAGTCCATCGTAAAACTGTTTTAAAATAAAGAAACCCATCATTGGCATGAGTGACCAGCACATCCAAAAGAAAAAGGGCTTTCCAATGTCAACTATTTCCTTTTCCTGACCCAGGCGATACAGTAAAAATTCAAAGTAAAATAAGAAAGCCACGACCAATCCTGTAAGAGTCAGTACGGACAATCCAGCGCTCTGCAATACCTGTCTGCCTTTTAACAATTGATTTCTACTTGCGAGATCTGCCATCATGGGAGCGAGTGCTACAGAAAGACCCATACAGCTCACCATTGGCAAACTGAGTACACTGTTGATCAAGCCAGATGCGGCCAATTCACGATAACCGAGTTGGCCTACGATCATAGAATCAATCAGATTCAATAAAATCTGAGACAAATTACCGATGATGATGGGCCAGGCAAGTTGTAGAACAGGTCTAATTTCAGAATATGAAAAAACAGACATCCAGGTAAAATTAATTCTGCATATATCGCTCAAAAGTATCATTTGTAAATGAAGCAGAACTAATTTTTTAGACATTGAATAATTTTGATCTGAGGATTCATTCCAACAATAGACCTCTATTTAGTTTTTTGGCATGGTTTTTTCAGATTCTTGGGATGCAGGGCGCCAATGACATCGGAGCTGCGTTCTGAATGAATGAACTGTCCTGGTAGTACATTCCTCATGTACTTAATTGTGGTTAGAAATCGCATATTGGTTAATCATTATATTGATTGCTGATATATTATTTTATTTTTAGGGGTATGCATATATCATTCCTTCATTGATGAAGGTCTAAGTATTCCATTAAAAAATATTTGTTTAAATATTTGAAGGCCTGATCAGATTGCGTCATCATTGCACTGTAATCAGAAGCCGATGTCATGTTTGATGCAATGATTTGTATTTAAGCATTTCATTCTTTTATAAAGTCATTCCTTACATCATTTCATTTGCTTTCGATTATTTTCAATTTGAGCTCAGCCATGGGACTTTCAAAACTCAAACCCAGGTCAGAGGAATTGAAAAAATAACCAATTACGTAGGAGGTATTGGACCTCCAAGACTCGCAGTCTTCATACAATAACCAGTTTTCTCAAACTCACAAAACTCATTTTCTCAACTTGATCTTCACAAAGGTCCTGGGGAGAAAATGCATTTGGTCGAAGCAAAAATTTTGTGATGTTTTTTTTATTAAATCAAATTTCTAATTGTATGAACGAACTTAGCTTACTGAACTATGTGAGACTTAGACGAAGTCTTATGATGCTGTTCTTAAGCGTGATCGCCGTGGTGAGTTACGGTGGGATCGTTTTTGAAGGCAGCCCAGGAACAAATGCACCTCCCAATACCTTGGGTGGTTTGGCGGTATTTCGATTTCCTTCTGATCCGAGAGGAATATTCGTTGATGTGACTTCTGTCACAGCAAGTGAAACCTGCCCATTGAACATCGGATTTAATCCAGCATTGGAGCACAGGAGAGTGCCGTCAAGTTGGGGTACCTGGAGCCATGGATACACGGGTGATGTGTATGCCTTGTTAACAGGTATGAATTCTGTAACCATTACTTTGCCTGCAGGTACCAGAGCCTTTTATCTCTACGCGGAAGGAAATGCGTTTACTTTTGCAAACATTACAGCAAATGCAAACGATGGAACCACTTCAGGCCCTATTCCTGTATCCGGTTTTTTTGGAGCAACTTATTTTGGTTTTTATACTACCAGCAGCAGCTGTTTATTGACGACCATTCAGATCAATGTGGATCCAAATGCACAGGGATTTGCCATCGGTGAATTCGGCATCAATGTAGATGTCAACAACGGTGCATTGGCTTGCAACAACAACATTCAGATTTCATTGGATCAAAATTGTCGTGCGACCATTTATCCTGACATGGTTCTGGAAGGTGGTGGTAACGTGAGCTGTCCCGGAGATTACAACGTGATAGCCCGCGATTGGAATACCAATCAGATCATTGATTTGGATCAGAATGCCCATTATCCACAAATTGGAGCTGCGCAAATAGGCCGTAAGTTGAAAGTGACTGTGATCGATCCTTTCACCGGCAATAGTTGTTGGGGTACAGCAATTGTAGAAGACAAACTAGCTCCTATTCTGACTTGTCCAAGGGATTTGGAAATTTCCTGTACTGAGTCCATTGCACCTTCATTTACCGGAACACCGGGTGTGGTGGAAGCATGTGGACCATATACATTGACCTACAAGGATGTGGTCAGTTTGGGTGGATGTAATTTTGGATATGACAAAATTATCACGCGTACATGGACAGCAGAGGATGCTTATGGCAACAAGAGCTATTGTATTCAGACCATCGTAGTTTTATTGGGCGATTTGGATGATATTGACCCACCATTTGATTATACAGGCTTACCATTGCCCAACAATCTTCCTGCCTTAAACTGCGATGAGAAAATCGACAGAAACTTTAATCTGGCAGGTCATTTAAGACCATCACCAGAATGCGTAGATGATTATTTATTGGATCAGTCTTACTTTATTGGAACCGGTATCAGAAGACCGAGGACACTTGGTTGGAATTGTATCGAGACGGGTGTCTATGCAGGTCACCCCAATCCACAAAGTATATACTATCCGGCTCATTCCACTTGTTGGGGAGACAACTCCATTGTAATGTGGCACGGAACCGGTCAACCATCCGCTTCTGGTTGCAACAATATTGCCATTACCTTCAGGGATTTGCGAATTGATATTGCAAAACCAGGTTGTGATGCCGGACCTGTTGGATGTTACAAATTATTAAGAACCTGGACCATGTTGGATTGGTGTACCGGAGATGTGCGCGAGCACAACCAGATCATCAAAGTGGTGGATGCAGAAGGTCCAGAAATATTATATCCCGATCACCTCGAAGTCAGCACCGACCCTTGGAGATGCGAAGGCCGATGGGATGTTAGTCCGGCATGGGTTACAGACAACTGCTCCAAAGATGTTCATTACACCATCCGGGTCGAAAATGGTACCGTTTTGGGTAACGAAAGAACAGGTTATATCGTGGTAAATCTTCCTCTTGGTATCCAAAACGCATATATTGTAGCAGAAGACTGTTGCGGTAATGTTACAGAAAAACTCGTCCTACTCGAAGTAAAAGATAACACACCGCCGATCCCGGTTTGCGATCAGAAAACAGTGGTCTCTATCAGCGGAAATCTTTCTCCTGGAGAGAATCTGTCTAAAATATTTGCGGAAACATTTGATGATGGATCTTTTGACAATTGTGCACATCATTTATTCTATAAAGTCATCCGCATGGATGAGTTGGATGGAACAAACAATGGTAGCAACAAGGAATCAACAGTTTGTAACAGAGCAAACGGAGATGATAATTTATCAGTTCCAGGTTCTCAAACTTACTTTGATGACCTGGTTTATTTCTGTTGCAATGATGTCAACAATACCATCATGGTTGTTTTCAGAGTATTTGACGTAGATCCAGGTGCAGGTCCAATCAATCCTTCGAGAATGAATTCCGGAGGAGATTTGTTTGGACATTACAGCGATTGTATGGTTGAAGTGGATGTGCAGGACAAAAGCATTCCAACTGTTGTAGCTCCACCGGATATCGTGGTAAGTTGCGATTTTTGGTTTGATGTCAATGCCATTTCAGATCCAAACGACCCTACTTTTGGTAAAGTCGTGACAGACATTGCCTGGAGGAAGAAAGTGGCTACAACGGATGTGGTTTGCGAATACTACTGCGTGGCTAATCCGATCACAGGATATCCAGGCTATGTTACTGGAATTCCACCACATCTCGCACCTGCTTCAAATAAGGCATGTGATTATTTCAATTCACTTTTCAATGCGGCACATCCTGACAACAAGTATGAACTTGTGTGGGGATTTGATGGATATGTATTGTCATCATGCAGTGTAAATCCTCTCATTGAGGTACAAGATCTCAGAGAATGCGGACAGGGCAGAATATTAAGGACAGTAACGGCAAGAGGCCCAGGAGGTGTTGTTGTTTCTGCCACTCAAACTATTTGGGTGGTCAATTGTGATCCATTCTATATTGACAGAAACAACCATTGTTCTACGCTGGATGACATCGTTTGGCCCGACTGCGAAGGCAGAGGTACAACAGTAAACGGTTGTGGTGCAGATACCCATCCGGATAGGATTGGACGTCCAAGAGTGGTCAATAGAAAAAATACGCATTGCGACCTGCTAGCCATCCAGAATTTTGATGAGGTATTTACCATCGAACCGGATGCTTGTTACAAGATTCTACGCAAATGGGTGGTGATTGACTGGTGTCAATACGATCCTAACATTGACAGAGAGAGAGGAAGATGGGAATTTACCCAGGTGATTAAAGTACGCGATATTGTAGCACCTACTGTGACATGTCATGTTGGAGCCTGTGAGCCAGCGGTACTCAACACCACCTTAGGAGTGTGTGTGGGACATATTCGATTGGAAGCTACCGCAACTGACTCCTGCTCACCGGAAGACTGGTTGTCCTTCGATTACAAAATTGATGCTTTCAACAACGGTACCATCGATTACAGCGTAGGTGCTTTGACCAAGCGACAATTTGCTCAAGGCGAAAGACCAGTGGTTAGAAATAATCCTTTTGCAGACAATCCGAACAATCCATTTGATGCCAGTGGAATCTATCCAATTGGCGTGCATAGAATCACATGGTATGTGGAAGACGGATGTGGCAACGTTGGAACTTGTACCACTTTATTTGAAATCAAAGATTGCAAGGCTCCAACGCCTTATTGCTTGACTGGAATCATTACTGTGCCAATGCCGGCATCAGGTTGCGTAGACATCTGGGCCAAAGATTTGGATCATGGCAGCTTCGACAACTGTACGCCTAAAAATAGATTGAAATTCTATTTCAACGGAGATCCTACCAAAACTTACCTAAGGGTATGCTGTGATGACTTCGTCAATGCCGGAGTCAACGATGAATTGCGCGTTGAAGTTGAAGTATGGGTTGAAGATGAAGAAGGTAACAAAGACTATTGTCGTACGGTAGTTATTGTACAAGACAATCAAAATCTTTGTCCTGATTCAGGTACTGCCAAAGGCAGAATTACTGGTCAATTGAAAACAGAGGAAGGTCAGAATGCCGCCGATGTGGTGGTGGATCTTTACACCGGTGGTCAATTGATCAATTCAAAAACAACCCTGCAGGATGGATTGTATACCTTCAGAGAGTTGAGCTACCCAACCAGCTATTTGCTAAAAGGAAATCGCGATGGAGATTACAGCAATGGTGTTACGACTGCAGACATTGTCAAAATACAAAGACACATATTGGCAGTTGAATCATTGAACAGTCCTTACAAGATTCTTGCTGCGGATGTCAACAAGACCAATAGCATCACCGCAGCGGATATCACTGAAATCCGGAAATTGATATTGGGTACTACCGAGAAGTTTTCAAAAGTAAACAGCTGGTTGATTCTTCCGGAAGGAATTGAGTTTGCAAATCCAAGTCAACCATGGAATTATACTACAGAAAAAACGATGACGCTGAATGGTCCTCAGGATGTGATCAACTTCGTCGCTATCAAAATGGGAGATGTCAATGCTTCTGCTCAGGCCAACCTCAACAGTAAGGTGCAAGGCAGAACAGGCAAATCTGTTCAATTGATGGTCAACGAAGCCACATTTGATGCAGGACAGACCCAAAGAGTGGAAGTGCGTTCCAGCAATTTTAATCAAATTGCCGGATACCAGTTTACCCTTAATTTCGATGCGTCTCTTTTGAGTTTTGAAGGATTTGAGGCAGGAGCACTGCAGTTGAATGATCAAAACTTTAATCTGAAAATGACCGATCGAGGAATTCTGACTACCAGTTGGAATTCAGATCGCGGAATCAGTGTTGATGCGGAAGAAGTTTTGTTTACTTTGGTCTTTAACACCCAGAGATCTGGTTCACTTGCTGGCGCCATGGAGCTGACCAGTGACGTGACCACTGCTGAGGCATACGATGCAACTTTGGAAGTGATGGATGTAGAGTTGATGGTTCGCAACAATCAGGGCCAAAATGTAGCTGGTATATTTGAATTATTCCAGAACACGCCCAATCCTTTTGGATCTGTTTCTGAAGTGAGCTTCCGTTTACCTTCTGCAGCACCAGCTGTTTTAACAGTGTATGATGTGACAGGCAAGGTTCACAGAGTTTACCAAATCAAAGGACAGAAAGGCCTTAATACCATCAGAATTGAAAAATCAGAGTTGAACGGAACCGGTATGTTCTACTATCAGTTGGATTCTGACAATCAAACAGCCACCAGAAGGATGATCGTAATCGAATAATCCCAAGTTTTCTGTAGAACCAGAAAAGTATTTTATAGTTTATTCAAAAAGCTCCGCTTAACGAAGCGGAGCTTTTTTTATGGTACAATACTGCAAATAGGTTAAACTTTTGCTAAATACTTATGAATCTGGTAAAAGTGCTAACTTTGCAAAGCATTTCAACGTTGAAGTCTAAAATTCTGATAAATGTTTAAATTTCATTTTGTATTCAATACCTTTTTAATCCTTGGGGCTATAAGCCTAAGTGTCGTTAGTTGTCAATCTCAATCGCAAAGTTCCACTGTTGCTTCTGCCAGCAGTTACAAAGCAGAAAATGAAGGATGGCTGGTCAATTTGGATGAAGCTTATGAGAAATCCAAAAAAACAGGAAAACCCATTATGGCCAATTTTACAGGAAGTGATTGGTGTGGATGGTGTAAGCGATTAACAGCTTCGGTTTTTTCACAAGATGAGTTTAAGAAGTGGGCAGCAAAAATGTGATTTTGCTTGAGCTCGATTTTCCGAGAAGAAAACAATTGCCTGATGCAATTCGCTCACAAAATGCATCTCTCCAACAATCCTTTCAGGTGCAAGGCTACCCTACCGTCTGGGTATTTGACATGGACAAAGACAAAAAGACCAATCAGTACCAAATCAAAGCCCTTGGTAAAACAGGCTATACGCCAACCGTTAAGGAATTCACCTCTGGGGTGGATGCCATGTTGGCCACCAGAAAAAAGTAGTTTGGATTTTAGATTGAAGGCAGTTTAATTCTCCCATTTTATTCCCTGGTACCTGATCCATTTAAATTATAGGTCAGGAATGAAGGATATTTTTCACATTTGCATAAAATATCCTGCGTGTCCTCAACAATCCATTCAAAACGTTCCGTCCATTTAATTATCCTTGTAGCTGCATTGGGCTATTTTGTGGATATCTATGATTTGATCCTTTTTGGTATAGTCAAAGATCCGAGTTTGAGGGATCTGGGGGTGTCGCCGGATGATATGTTTAGGACAGGCAGTTATTTGCTAAATATGCAAATGGTGGGCATGTTGCTCGGCGGAATCATCTGGGGCGTTCTAGGGGACAAAAGGGGACGACTTTCCACTTTGTTTTTAACCATATTAATGTATTCATTGGCCAATATTGCCAATGGCTTTGTCCAAACCATCCCACAGTATGCCTGGGTAAGGCTGATTGCTGGAATTGGTCTGGCCGGAGAGCTGGGAGTTGGGATCACCCTGGTCTCTGAAGTGATGAGCAAAGAGCACAGAGGGATGGGTGCAAGTATCGTTTCTGGAATTGGTATTGCCGGGGCAGTATTGGGATTCCTGATCGCTGATTGGTTTGATTGGAGGGTGGCTTATTTTGTTGGAGGTGGTTTGGGACTTTTGCTTTTGATTTTGAGGGTTTCTGTCTATGAATCGGAGATGTTTCACAGATCTAAAAAATCAGAGGAAGTGGTGAGGGGAGATTTTTTGTCCCTCTTTAAATCGACCAAGCAATTTTCAAAATATGTATTGACCATTTTGGTGGGAGTCCCGGTTTGGTTTACCATCAGTCAACTCGCCATTCATGCCGGAGAATATGCCGCGGAAGGTATTAGCGCGGATCCTATTTCAAGTGCCAAGGCAGTTACTTTTCACTACATCGGGGCATCGGTCGGAAGTTTGTTATTTGGATACCTGAGCCAGTATTTGAGATCTCGAAAAAAAGCTTTATATGCGGCATTGGCCAGTCTCGTCGTATTTCTTTGTATTTATTTCTTTTACAGCGGGATGTCGGCTTCATTTTTTTATGCTTTGGTAGGCTTCATGGGAATTTCTATGGGAGGATTATGGGCGATCTTTATGGTGAAGTCTTCGGAACAATTTGGCACCAATATAAGGGCAACCGTGACGACTACTGCACCCAATTTCGTCAGGGGCATGGTGGTCCCGATCAGCTGGCTTGTGACCTGGATCTCCGGTCTGAGCAATCTATGGACAGCAGGATTGACTGTTGGTTTTCTTTGTCTAGGGCTTTCCGTGATTGGAATATACTTTTCAAAGGAGACCTATGGCAAGGAACTGGATTATACAGAATAGGCATATACCTGTACCAGAAGAAATTAACCCAAAAAATAAAGCGATGAATGGTACCGTTTTATGGTCTTGTATGGACCATGGTCCGTTCGTGGTGATAAGCTGTAGATAACGATGGAATCTGATTAAGTTCTGAAATCAGACTGTCTCTATACTTTGCGAACTCAGGAAATTTATCTTTGGGCAGGGGATCTCCGGCTGGAAAGCTATGTTTACGGTGGTCCACCTGTACTCCGTTTTTCCAAAATCTAAAACACACATGGGGCCCGGTAGCCAAACCTGTCGATCCCACATAACCAATGGTTTGACCTTGCCGTACATGAGCACCTGCTTTGATGCCCGCAGCAAATCTAGACATGTGCAAATATTGGGTTTCATAGGTTTTGTCATGGCGGATTTTGACATATTTCCCATTGCCGCCTGCGTAGGCAGCTGCTGTTACCGTGCCATCAGCTACAGCCATTATTGGGGTCCCGTGAGGCGCAGCATAGTCTGTTCCGAAATGAGGTTTGTTGTATTTTAAAACAGGATGAAATCTCTTTAATGAAAACGGTGAAGTGATGCGAGAAAAACGAACAGGAGCCCTCAGAAAGGATCTTCTCAGTGGCCTTCCGTTTTGATCGTAGTAGTCTTGCTTGTTGTTGTATTTGTACTTGAAGGCATAGTGGTCCCGGTTTTCTGTGTTAAAATAGGCTGCAATCAGGTTTCCCGCATTGATGGGTTTGCCTTCTACATAGGGTCTTTCAAAGATTAGTTTGAAAGAATTGCCTTGTTGTAAGTGTAAAAAGTCAATCGAAGTGGCCAAAGCATCTTCCATCTGATCAATAATTGCCATACAAACGCCTTGCTCTTGTAAGGCATTCCATAGTGAAGTCTGGATGGTTCCAGCCACCGTTTCTTTTCGAATCTCAGTCTCTTTTTCTACAATTCTTGGGCAACTGATTCCACTCAGGTCACAAAGCAAATACCTTGAAGCGTCCACTTCGTAGACAAAATAGTCTGGCACACAACAAGGATTGGTTGAGATAAAGCTGATGGTATTCCCGGATTTGATGTTCTTCAGATCAAGAACTTCCTGAATTTCAGGAATCAGTTTGTTTATTTTTTGGGTGGATAGGCCATAATTGCTTAGGATATTTGGGAGGATTTGTCCAGATTTTATTTTATCGTCCTGAATTTGAAAATGATTGATGTCAAACCCGTATTTTAAGTCTTTGGAACAAAAGTTATTGCAATGGGCTGATTCACCGGAAGGATGTTTAAACAACTCATAATCCAAAATGAATTGTAAAATGAAGCCGTTTAAAAGAAGTAGTGCCGTGAAGCCTGAAATTTGCAATGGAATTTTAATGGCTTTGCTTAGCTCCATTTATTTTGCTTGAAAAGATGAACAATTGAAAATAGAGTGCAAAAGTAAAGCAATCGCCCTAGAACGGCAAATTCAATTTTGTTAATATCAAAAAGTATTAATAATCTTATGTTTATAAGTTATATTATTAAATAATATATAAAACCTTAATAAACAAAATTATATTTATATTTATACCGAAAAATTGGAATAAATTTATAAAAAATACCTTAAAATAGCCAAATTATATTTTGTAATAATGGAAAAATAATTGCCAAATTGAAATAACATTTGGTATGTTAATGTGATCAATGACAAGACCAATTACCAGCTTCGGCTTACCCTGGCACTTAGGTTTCGGGGGGCTTCCATAAGGCCAGGACGCACGATATAGACCTCGTTAAAAGCATTGGATAGGTTTATTTGAAAACTCCATTTTGACCATTTGTAACCACATCGAAAATCAAACAATCTGTAACCATGGTCGTGTTTTAATCGAAAACTCTTAAGGCCTGGGATCAGGATATCTTCAAACAAGCGATCCATGGATTCAATGTGGCTCGCGTAGGTAAAGTTACAGCCAATGTACCAGGAAGATCGCTGGAACTCAAGGTCCCATCTGAGCAGATGCCGGTTTCGGTATTTGAGAATGTTGTAATGGGCAGTGGAATTGTAGGCATTCCGCTGTGCAACGGTGGCGCTACCCAGACTGAGCGGTCCCAGTTTTTTTCCAGTGCTGTCCCAATCCACAAATTTTGGATCGAGCCAGGTGTATCCCCCCGATAATTGAACGGTGTTTTTATCCCACTGTATTTGGCTTTGACAACTGATTTCAAAGCCTTCTATCCTTGTATCTCCAACGTTTTGTGACTGGAAACTGGTTCTGAAGTTTTGATCAAAGACCGCACTGAATTCCAGCATATCCCGATAATTGGACAAAAACCAGGCAGCATCCAAAAACCCATTGATTTTGCCAATGGAAAAGCCTTGTTTCAGGCCAACTTCGTAGGATTCCCCGGATTCTGCCTCAATGTTGAGGTTAGGTGACACATTGATACCTCCTGCCACGGTGGATATGTATTTTTCTGCAAGGGTGGGAAAGCGGAAACCCTGCCCCCAGGAGGCCCTGATATAAGTGGCTCGTGCGATCCTGTAATTTGTGCCCAACCTCAGAATCGGTCTTGACTCCACGGAAGGATTTTCGATGGTGTCATTTCCAATGACATTGGGCCCATAAATGCTGTAATGTTCAAAGCGCATTCCAGCGGAAATAATCCAACGATCAAACCACTTTTTCTCTGCCTGAACATATCCTGCAAGATTGTAACTTCTAAAAGTGGTGTCGCCATAGAGGGCGGCATTGACCGCAGAGTGGTACAGTAATCCCCCTCCGGTCAGCTGGATGCCAAGACGCTCAAAAGATTTTTGGCATTGATATTCTGAATAATAATTGTTGCTTCGATTGGACTGATTGTTGTCCACCTGGTTATCGATCCTAAACCAGCGTGTAAGGAGCCTGTGTTTGTAATTTTTGGTAGAAATATACTGGAGGGATGGGTCCACATTAAAGCGCAACTTTTGGGTATTGGAATATGAGCTAGTATCACCTGTGTACAATCCTTCTCCTTTCCAGTAGAAAAAACTACTGCTGGCGCCCTTGTTGAAATTAAAGCCTAGGCCGATAATCAACCGATCCGAAAGATGTCGGGTGATCAATCCACTGATCCGCCCATTTTCGCTGTCTGCACCCTGGTTATATCCTGTTTTATTTGCATAAAATGCTCCAAGACTCACATTCGTTTTATGATATCTTTTTCGATGGACCAAAGTAGTGACCATTTCTCCCGGAACGACCCTGTTGTCTTTTCCCCACCAATGGTTATTGGCATCGGGTGTCATGAAGAACCGTGGCATTATGGTAAGTGATGTATAAGGCTCAGTAGTTGGTTTTATACTTCTGAAGTGTATAATTCCGTTCATGGCTGCTGAACCATACAGCGAACTGGCAGCCCCTTTTACAACTTCTATCTGACCTGCATTTTCAAGAGGAAGATCATCCCAATTGGACAATCCTGCATCCGGTTGCAACACGGGCAAATCATCCATCACCACCATGACTCTGCTACCGGCACCATAACTGTATCCCGATCCACCCCGTATGTTGGCCTGGCCATCCAGCATTTGGACTCCGGGGATTCTGTCGAGGACTTGTTGCACGGAAGTGGCATTTAATTTTTCCGGATATTCCGGTCTTATGATGTCCAAAGAAATGGTGGATTCTGAAATGGGTTTTTCTGATCGGGAAGAACTGATTACCAAGGTTTGCAATAAAATGTTGGTTTCTGATAATTTTATGTCCAGCTGGATTTGGCTATTTTCATCCAGATCAATCATCTGGAGATGGGTTTCATAACCGGTGTATTTTACTTCCAGATTTTGCCTTCCTGTCAGTTTGGTTTTGATGGAAAAATTTCCGTCCAGGTCACTGAGGCTTCCTTCGTTTTCCGGTTGATCCAAAAACCGGATCCAGGCACCAATGATTGGTTCAGAGCTTGATTTGTCACGGATGCTGCCGCGGATCAATGTCTGTGCAAAAACGGTGTTATTTAAAAGCAGGAAACAGCCAATCCAATAAAAAAATTTAATTCCCAGCTTTCCAAAAGTATGTATCTTGCCCATCAAAATTTTATCAAATAATGAAACAATTATACAGCTTTTTTCTTCTTTCCATTTTTTTTCAATTTGGACAGGCACAAGCCTGCTTGCCAGATAGCACCATCAGAGACTCTGCGGTAGGGGTTTACCCAAAACCCATCACGCCAACCAATCCGGATGGGGGAATTAAGACTCCTGCCTGCATTGACAAGCCCTATGAGTTTGTATTCACCATAAAGATTTCAGATACAGTGACTGTACCCGGCATCCCAATTCCCATCAATCTCAACTTCGCTTCCATCGATACTGTTGGGGCGATTTCAGGCTTACCCGTGGGGATATCTTATGCCTGTAATCCTCCCAATTGTGTTTTTCAAAAGAACACGATTGGTTGTCTTGTGCTAAATGGTACAGCGACCGACGTCAACACACCCGGTATTTTCAGACCCGTGATTAAATTGACTTTATCCACTGTATTGGGTCCAGTACCTGTGGAATATCCTGGGATGTTTTTTCCGGGAGAATATTTATTGACCTTGCTCGATAAGGATTGTACCGTGTCTTCGGAAAATGTCAATGCTGAAAATGAACTTTGGTTGCCCACAGTGTCGCAAGGATGGATTTATCAAGCAGACGCTGCCAATAAGTGGGTTCAATTATTGGATATTACGGGAAGACCAGTTTTTGGCCAATTGAGTTCTTCATCGGGTGTAATGGAGATACCTTCTCAATATTCAAACGGCATTTACTTTGTCAAATGGCAGAATGCTTCTGGTGAGTTCAGGACTCAAAAGATAGTATTGTCCAGGTAGTGCTTACAATTCGAAAAACGCTAGTGATTTTGTATTGAATTGTGCCAATAGATTGGCTTTTATTGTGTTTTGCTGCGCAATCTGATCACTGGACAGATCATTTCTTCCAGGGAGATACCTCCGTGTTGGAATGTATTGCGGTAGTAGTTTAAAAAATGACCGTAGTTGTTGGGATATAAAAAATAAGATTTTTCTTTTGCAAATATAAACGTGGATGATAGGTTGGGTCTTGGTAAACCTACCTGTGCAGGATCTTTGATTTCGAGTACATCTTTTTTGTCGTAATTCAGATTCTTTCCAACCTTGTATCTCAAGTTTGCCGTTGTTTCTCTGTCTCCGACCACTCTGCATGGATCTTGGACACGAATGGTTCCATGATCGGTTGTCACGATCAATTGAACGGGAGTTTCAGACAATTTTTGAAGAGCTGCCCAAAGTGGAGAATGAAGAAACCAGGATTTGGTCAAAGAGCGATAGGCCATTTCGTCCGAAGCGAGCTCTTTAAGTACTTCCATTTCTGTGCGTGCATGGGACAGCATATCGATAAAATTGTACACGATGGCAGTGAAGTCATTTTGCAACAAATTGTGTGCATTGTCCAACAATTGTTTTCCTTTGACCGCATTGGTAATTTTAATGTATTCGTGTTTTAGATCCCTTCTGATGTATCGTTTTATCTGCATGGACAAAAGATCGGGCTCTTTCATATTCTTTCCGCCTTCTTCATTGTCGTTAAGCCACCAATCAGGGTAGTGTTTTTCGATTTCGGATGGGAGCATTCCAGCAAAGATGGCATTCCTACTATATTGTGTGGTCGTAGGCAAGATGCTATAAAAAAAGTCTTCTTCCTCCACCAAAAAACGTTCTGTGATGATGGGTTCGATGACCCTCCATTGATCATAGCGCAGATTGTCCAATAAAATAAAAATGGTGGGTATCTGCTCTTTTAGTTGTTTGAATACTTTTTCCAACATCAGTTGATGAGACATAATGGGAGCCACTGCAGCATTTTTAAACCACGAGCTATAATGTGCGGTGATGTATTTTGAGAATTCGACATTGGCCTCCTGTTTTTGTTGTTGCAGGATATCCTGGATATGGGTATCTGTACCTTGATCCATTTTAAGTTCCCAATGGATGAGTCGTTTGTAGATATCTACCCAGGACTTAAAGTCAGGTCTGTCTGAAATATCCATAAACAATTGACGAAATGCCATCTGATAATCCTGGGTATTTTTTTCAGAGACCAGTCGTTTGTTGTCAATGAGTTTTTTGATGGTTAGGAGCAGTTGATTTGGATTGACTGGTTTGATCAGATAATCTGCAATCTGACTCCCGATGGCTTCTTCCATAATTCTCTCTGCCTCATTCTTGGTGACCATCACCACGGGCATCAAGAATCCTTTGGCTTTAATGGCTTCCAGGGTTTCCAAACCGGTTTTACCGGGCATGGATTCATCCAAAAAGACCACATCAAATGATGGATCTTCTTGTAGGGTCGTGAGTACATCATGGCCATTGGTGACAGAGGTGATGGCATATCCTTTTTTCTCAAGGAAGAAAACCTGAGGCTTTAAAAGATCGATTTCATCGTCTGCCCAAAGAATTTTAATTTTATCTTGATTCATTGTTTTACAAATCCATTTTTAATTAGAAAAACCCTATGATTCTGTATACAGTTTAAGTTGGGACAGGTGATTTGGTGATCTCATCCATATTATGTCAAAAGACTGAAATCAAAACATAATTAGACCAGAGAGGTTGTATTGTCAAACCATTTAAACTGAAATTTGGCACAGGTTAAAATTTTTAACGATCCGGTGTATGGATTTATTACTGTTCCCTCAGGGATCCTCTTGGATTTGATTGAGCACCCATATTTTCAAAGACTGCAAAGAATTAAGCAGCTTGGCTTATCCCATTATGTTTATCCGGGTGCCGTCCATTCAAGATTTCACCATGCACTCGGAGCGTATCATTTAATGACGATGGCATTAAATCATTTGCGTTTGAAGGGAGTGGACATTGCCGAGGAAGAATTCCGGGCAGCTCAAATCGCCATTTTACTACACGATATTGGGCATGGACCTTTTTCCCATGTATTGGAGAACACCATTCTGCCTGTTCACCACGAGCAACTGACAGCCTTACTGATGGAACAGCTCAACCAAGATTCTGGAGGAAAACTTGATTTGGCCATCCGCATTTTTAACAACCAATACGACCGCCCATTTCTGCATCAACTCATCAGCAGCCAATTGGATACGGACCGCCTGGACTATTTGACAAGAGACAGTTTTTTTACGGGTGTGGCAGAAGGTGTCATTGGATACGACCGATTGATTTTAATGATGGATGTGCGCGACCACAGCTTGATATTGGAGGAAAAGGCTCTTTATTCCATAGAGAAATTTTTAACGTCCCGAAAAATCATGTATTTACAGGTGTACATGCATAAGACAGCCCTGGCTGCGGAATGTATGCTTAATCTTTTTTTAAATAGATTGAAAGAACAGAGGGCGTTTTCCGGACTGAGTCATTCCATGACTTATTTTCTAGACAAAAGCCATCAGTCAGAATGGGATCCAAAAGAATTCCTCCCCCAGTTTGTGATGACCGATGATGTTGATATCTGGGCTTTGCTCAAGGAATACAGACATTCTGAAGATCCGGTATTAAAACACCTGGCACAGGGCTTGACAAACCGCAAACTGTTCAAAATTCAAATTAAAGATGAGCCATTTGATGAAATCAATGAGGGCCGCTTTTTGGACGCAGCTGTACCAGAGGAATTGGTGCGATTGCTCAATCATGAAACATTTCATTTTGAGATCAGCCCATACGAATTGGGCGAACCAGAAATCGTGATCCAGTCTAAAACTGGAATGCTCAAGCCTTTTTCGCAATATAAAGACATGGAACATCTGACCCAAAAGTTGTCGAGACATTACCGGATTATTGCCCGCTAGATCAAAAAAGACAGAGCCAATATCACAAAGGCCTCTATATTTGGAATCTTATAGAAAGCAGCTATGGAATTAAGAGACAAGACAGTTGAGAAATTGCTGGATCAGGAATTGTCCAGACAGCGAAATGGTGTAGAGCTCATTGCCTCAGAAAATTTTGCCAGTGCAGAAGTCATCCGGTCCATGGGATCCTGGTTGACCAACAAGTACGCCGAAGGTTACCCGGGCAAACGGTATTATGGTGGATGTGAGGTCATTGACGAAATTGAAAATCTTGCCAAAGAGAGACTCTGCAAACTGTTTGGTGTGGAATATGCAAACGTTCAGCCCCATTCCGGCGCCCAAGCCAATGCCTCTGTGCAAATAGCGCTGCTTCAGCCCGGAGACACCATCATGGGATTGAACCTGGCACATGGGGGCCATTTATCGCATGGTTCTCCGGTCAATATGAGTGGAAAGTATTACAAGGTGGTATCTTATGGTGTCGAAGAGGAGAGTGGCTTGATCAATATGGATAAGGTCAGAACACTGGCTTTGGAGCATCGGCCGAAACTTATTATTTGCGGTGCTTCAGCCTATAGCAGGGATTGGGATTACAGAACATTCCGCGAGATTGCAGATGAGATAGGAGCTGTATTGATGGCCGATATTGCCCATCCGGCCGGACTTATTGCCAAAGGGCTGCTGAACAATCCAGTTCCTCATTGTCACATCATCACCTCGACCACTCACAAGACTCTTCGCGGTCCGCGAGGAGGAATTATCATGATGGGAAAGGACCACCCCAATGTCATCGGCAAATTGGATAAAAAAGGAAAACCAATCGCGATGTCCTCCATCCTCAACAGTGGTGTTTTTCCAGGCATGCAAGGTGGACCTTTGGAACACATCATCGCTGCCAAAGCAGTGGCTTTTGGAGAGGCGCTTGAAGACAGTTTTGCCAGTTATGGTCAACAGGTCATCGCCAATTCAAAAGCATTTGCAACAGCTTTTCTCGGACTTGGATATCAAATAGTGTCAGGTGGTACAGACAATCACATGTTTTTGCTCGATCTTAGAAACAAAAACATCACCGGCAAAGAAGCAGAAGAGCTTTTGATAAAGGCTGAAATAACGACCAACAAAAATATGATTCCCTACGATCCGCAACCACCGATGACGACTTCTGGCATAAGATTGGGCACCGCCGCAATGACTTCAAGAGGATTTGTAGAGAATGATTTTATCCAGGTAGCTCAATGGATGGATGAGTTGATTGAGAGAAAAGATGATGATGGATTCATTCGTTCTGTCAGAGAAAAAGTTAATCAATACATGAAGGGATTTCCCCTGTACCCTGGAATATAAGATGGGTTCAAATTTTAAGGCCAGCGTCTTAGTTCTGGTTGGTTTGGCTGGGTTACTAGTCCTGACTTAAATGGAAATGAATAATTGGATTTTTAGTATTTAGAACCAATTCTGCGATGATGTATTGAAAAGAAAATAGAGAAAACACCGATGAAGAAGGTTGGTCGATGTTTAAAATATTGACATCCTCCTTTGACCTTCGACGATGCCAAGATAATCACTCATGCACCCTGATCAGATTTTTTTGCTTTTCAGTTAGGACTTTTGTATCGTCTTCGTCCATTTTTCCAGCGCTGAGATCTTTATCGAGCACAGGTTGTCCCGCATCGGTCCAGGCAGAATACCAGATCGATCCAATGGCCAGAATGCAAGCCCTGAAGCGATCTTCCACTTGACGGTCGAGGGCGAGGTGGTACTGACGTGCAAATTCCCTGCAGGGTAATTTGACAACTGCTCCAAGTCTCGTTTCGTAACAGTACAATTGGTCGCTGGGCAAAGACTGACTTATTTTTTTTTCAAAACCAAGTACGCTGTCCACAGCTTGATGACTTTGGCGGATGACCGACCATATAAAATCTTCCGGAGATTTTTGATAATTTGCTCTACCCACTAAAAAATCAAATTCTGACTCTGCAAAGAGTTCAGGAATGCGACTTTCCCAAAATGCATGAATACCATCCTGGCCAGTCAGTTGTCCGTTGTAATTTTTTGTCGTGTGGAGTGGGACATGCGCATCACCGATATAATGTCCCAAATCAGCAGAAAGCCGAACGATTTTTGAAATGTTTTTTTCTTCAAATGCGCGCACCAGTCTCCGGTAGTGCTGAGGAAAAAAATAGGGCAGAATTCCATGGCGGCTAAACCGATCTTCAATGTGGAGATGACCCTCCAAAGGCATTTGTACTTTCAGCCATTCACTGGTTTTATCTGATGACAAAGTCCATTCAAATTCATCGTATTCTTTCATGGCTACATCTCTCAGCCATTTGAATGCACTTTCTTCTTCTATGCCTTTGTGCAAGCTCAAGAAGTGAGTCAGAAAAGATTGGGTAAAAGTTCGTTCACAAGTCTGGTAGATGCAATATTGTGTTGTGTCAAAGACCAATACCGTATCCTGATTTTCCACCCAATAAAATATGGCAGTGCGCCAGATGGCGCGTTCATACTGCTTAGGCAAATGATCCAATGATTCTTTGCCCCAATGATCCAAATCGATGTAATGCCTGATGGCTTCGCCTTTCACTGCATATCGTCTCTTGTCCGGGTCCACAGCCCGGTTTCTGATTTCCTCCAAATTGTTTTTAAAAAAAACATTCAACGGTGCAGGTAGGGTATAAATGGCCAGTTCGTTAAGCTTCTTGTGGGCATAAAAACCCCAATCATCGCAAGGGGCTTTCTGTAAATCAATTTTAAGCATTGAGTTCAGTGGATTGGAAATCAAGCCAGCTAATATTAACAAACATTGAATGAACCGGAGCATGGGGTAAAATTAATGACAATGTTTTCAATGCAGAAAAAAAATGTAAGTTGAATCATAGATATGTCCTGCTTATTGCGTCAATCCTTGTTGTGAAATCAAAAAAAATCAAATTAAATTTCCTTCTTATTATCCTTTTTTAGACACTTGGACAGTCGTTATATTTTATGCTTGGTTGCAAGGGTATTGTGTTTGATTATTTGCAAATCGCCTGGATCAAAGCGCTGTATTTTTTTGAAAAATGGTCAAAAACATAAGCATAGCAAGATTTATGGATCAATTGGGATGTTTTGGATATAAATATCTCCCCAACAGCAAGAGTTGATTTTCATTTGTTTCTATCTTCTATAATTTGATTTAATTTGCAACATGAATGCTCCAAAATTTGAATGGATACTCCTCTTCATTCTACTTTCCTGCAGACCAGAATCAAATGATTCCACAGCTTTTGTTAAAAAACTGTTTCCGCTGCCCTACTTTCCGGCATTTCCCGGATCCTGGTGGGCCTATGACAATGGCGATACCATGCGGGTTGCACCACAGATGGAGGCTTATATTTTTAACAGCAGCAGTTATACTGCTCCACCGGATTTTGACACGCTCATTTTGCCAAAACTATTGCCCGATGGGATCTACAATCTTGGAGACAGTGTGGCCTTTGTAAGAGAGTACGGAATTTCCAAGTCAAGTCAAAGTGGATACCGCGACCCAGCTTTTAAGCAGATTTTGGCCCTGCGCAAGGACGAAGAATTTGTCATTGGTGGTGCTTTCGCAGGACATCGTATTACAGGTATGACCATAGCAGTGGACACGAGTCTTGTGGTGAGGGGCGTTCGGTTTGACAGTGTGATCGTCTGCATATTATTTGATGAGGCTTGTAGAAATGGCACCGGTGGTAGTGCGCAAGATTGTAGCACTCAAAGAGATTTCTATGCAAAAAATATTGGTTTGATCAAGCGCGATAGCCGAACGGGAATCTTCCAAACACCTTATGAAAAGGAGTTTGAATTGGTGGATTATTTTATTGGGAAGTAAGTTGGCGATCAGAATTGTTTCTGCGTACGGAAATTTAAAGCACAGAAAAGCAGAATCCCATGGAGCGAATCATTTTTCCCTGTAACTAAAGTTATATTGACATTGATCTGTCAGGGAATTATCTTTGTCTCAAATAGCCTGCCGTCCATTGAATATAAACCAGATTGCGCGGCAAAGCTGGATTGATTGTTTAAAGCCGTAAATTCCAATGTATGTTTACCATTCTAAAGGGAATTCTAAACCAGTTCATAAAGATAATCTATAGCCTGGCAGCCAACTGGTTTTATCTCATCCTCGCTTTTATCGTTCCGCTGACCATTTATTATGTGGGCCAAGGGGAGGAGATTGTTCGCGAACTCATTCCTCCTGACCAGCCCCATCGCATAAATTATTTGGTATATTGGAATTTATTTTTTGTGTTGGTTTCTTTTTTAGTGCTTTTCTATGCGGTTTGGGTTATCCCGGTATCCAGCATTCATTTGGTTTTTCGACTTTTAAAGGGAAGCAAAAGATGTGAAAATTTACCGGAAAAGTGGAATGCTTTTAAATTGTTGGCCGTCACTTACAATACACGGAAGGATGGTCATGCCTTGATTCCTATCAGAATTCTGGCCAACATTCCACTTTATATTTTCAACTATCTTCTAATCGTGATCAATTGGAACGATGGCAGAGGATTTATTTATTTTTTCTTATTTTTAGTGTTCAGCTTACTCATTTCTGAATGGATAAAAGAGTATATGGGTAAGCTGGAAAAACGCAAGCAATTCCTTTTTGGTCTAAACATCAGCACTGGAAAACCATTTTTTGGTTATTTGGTACATTTTACTCTGGTATGTCTTGTGCTCTTGTTTTGGAAACAAGAGCCCTGTTATTACCTGTCCATCCTTTTTCTTTGGATGCTATGTATATGGAACGATGTGTTTCACAAATTCATAGAGATGCTGTCAGCCAAAGAACAAGGTCATTTCAATTGCAAGGATGACATTCTTAAGAAATCATGGAATGTCTATTTGGTGCATTGGATCGTCGTACTGGTTTTTCTCGGAGTGATGGTTTACTTGCATTCCTTTTATCAATTGAATCAGCTTTCTGCCATCGTGGTGATGAACGTGGTATTCGCCCTGTTTATTCTACTCATGGATTTGTTGATTAAGACGCCATTGGAATTATTTTATTTTTTATCCAAGGTTGTCCATCCAAGTAAATCCATGGATGCAAAGATTAAGCCGGACCAGGAAACGGGTGAAGAGCAGAAACATGTTGAGGAACAGGAGATAGAAGTAGAAGCAATGATAATCGAGCTTCAGCAAGAGCTTGGATCCGGACCCAATTCAATTAAATCAAAATCAGAAAGGAACACGGGCGGAGCACCAAAGGAAGGAAAATTTGATCATTATTATTGGGTATTCAGGGTTTTAAATTTATCCATCACCATTCTCCTGATCTACGTCATTTTTATCTCTTCAGCCAATGACCACAAAATGCGAAGGGAAGCCATTGGACTGGATGAATTCAAATTGTACAATGAAAGAGAATCTTTGGAGCACTATTATTCTGAGTGGAAGAAACACAATGGCTATCCTGACACAGTTATCCTGATTGCAGCCCTTGGAGGAGGTTCAAGGGCTGGTTACTATACCGGACTTCATTTGGACAATATTTATAACAGTACTTTGGACAGTATAACTAGATCCAAAATATTTGCGATATCCAGTATTTCCGGAGGCAGCAACGGTGCCAATATGTTTATTGCAAAAGCTGGCATGGAAATTTTGGGATTTAGTCCGGATAGTTCGAACCACGAGAAATTTTGGAGGAAAGTCTATGGTTTCAATTATGTGAGTTCTGCGCTTTGGGGTCTGTTGCTCAACGACGGCATCATGGGTTGGATCGATAAAAACAGCGTTTTCGATAAAGACAGGAATTATACCCGTCAGCAAGAAGAATTGCGCACATTCTCCTCCAATTATTCCAAACCTGAAGCATTTGAATCCGCCAGATTATTTTTTGACAGAGATTACATGGTACGATATTCAAAATCCGAATTAAAATACAAACTTCCAATCCATTTGATCAATACGGCCAAGGTACAAAACGGAATGCGCGCTGTAATCGCGCCATTTCAACTCGATACAAACTATTTTCACAACTGTGTGGATTTGTACCAGAGGCATTTGGAAAATCAAACTAAATGCTGTAAGCTTTCTTTTTCTGCAGCAACGGCTGTGATGCTGAGTCAGTCATTTCCATTGGTTGCTGCTTACAATTACCTGGAGTGCGTAGGAACTTTTATGGATGGAGGGCACTGGGAAAATTCGGGACTTCATACCATCAGTGAGCTATACCAAAATTTGAAGCGCATAGATTCCTCACAGCGTTTCAAAATTATCTATATCAGCAACAGTGACAGTGACAATGAATCCACTGCCAAAGTAAATAGTGTGGTCTTGCAAACCATGCAAACGGTCTCTACAGCACCTTTTAGCGGACATACCTTATACTGGGAAAGGGCGATCAGCAGCATGTGTCATAAAGATTCCATACCTTTTAAACACATTCGATTGGCAGATTCTTCAGGAAAAGAAGTAAAAATTCCACTTGGCATCTTATTAAGTCAGAAAAGCATGGACACCATGTATCATTATTTTAAAATCAATGTACCATGAATTATAGAATCGTTTTTTTAATCGGGCTCATTCTTTTGGCGGCTTCATCTTTTTTAATACGATCTAATTTTAGCTACCTTACTTCGCCTTTGTTTGAGGACAATTTTAACAAATGCTTTAGAGATGCAAAGTGGTTGCACCAATATTATATGGATTCACTCCACTTTAAAATTAAAAGAGAAGATTGCTCAGTTTGCGAAGTACTTACCCTGGAAGAAGTTAAGGCCAAGATGATTTTAGTTTATCAGGCTGACTTTGCTTTTGCCTTTTCCTACCTGTTGATTTTTTGCATCATCGCATGGAAAATAAATAGACAAAGCCCGATCATTTATAGGCTCATTTTCATGTTTCCGGTTATATTTTTATTGGTTATATCAGATGTGGGTGAAAATTTTATGATGATTGCATACTTTCAGGAAATGTCAGAAAGCAATCTTAAACCTATATTGCAATGGCTCAATCGAATTAAGACCATTCTATTTATCTATTGTGTTTTCACTTTAATTGTTCTTCAGATTCCTTTTCTCTATAATAAGTTTAAGGATTGGATGGGTTCATCAGATTAGTAATGAGCCAGGAATTCAAAAAAAGTTTTTGCTGCGATAAAATGAGGCAAAAAAGGTGTGTGAAAACAGCTGTTATGGCAGCTTAGCAGCTTATTTTATACCTTGGTTCTAGGGAATGGCACAGTAGTTGAAATTATTTTTCTTGTGTCCAACATTATAGCTTTTCTTAATCCATTATTTGAATTTACCTATTAGAAAAAAATCAAATATCTTTGCCTTAAATGGTGAAGAAAATCAAATGAACAGTTTCCCAGCCGGTATCCAATCCTTTCTCAAAGAGAGTGGAGAGATTGCCCGTTTTTCATGGCGCTTTTTCAAAGAGGGATTTTCGCCAAGGTACGAAGTAGCTGAATTCATCAAGCAATGTTATGTTCTCGGTTATAAGTCCTTGCCACTTGTGGGGCTAACTGCTTTTATTATTGGACTGGTTTTGACCATGCAGCTGCGTCCCACCATGGAATACTATGGTGTAGAAGTGCAAATTCCTGCCATGGTAGGTGTGGCCATCTTTCGTGAGATCGGGCCAATTCTTACTGCGCTTATTTTTGCCGGAAAGATTGGATCCAGCATAGGTGCTGAACTGGGATCGATGAAGGTGACTGAGCAAATTGACGCAATGGAGGTCTCCGGAACCAATCCTTTCAAATTTCTCGTAGTGACCCGGACCCTTGCCTGCACGTTAATGCTTCCCATTCTGACCATCCTTGCAGATGCCATTGCGCTGTTTGGAGCCTATTTGGGTGAAAACATCTATGATACTTTGCCTTTAAATTTGTTTTTTCGAAAAGTCTTTCTCAACCTTGCTTACATTGATCTTGTACCTGCCTTTATCAAAACCTTTTTCTTTGGTTTTGCAGTGGGCATTGTCGGATGCTATAAAGGGTATTTTACAGAGAAGGGTACAGAAGGAGTAGGAAAAGCTGCCAATTCCTCAGTGGTGGTCTCTTCCGTATTGGTTTTTTTGATTGATCTGGTCGCTGTGCAAATTGCGGATCTTTTCCAAAGATAAATGCCATGGAATATAAAATCAGAATTAATTTCAAATGAAAGAAGCCATCCTGCAGATTAAGCATTTGTACAAATCTTTTGGTAGCAACCAGGTTTTGGCTAATTTTAATTTGGAATTGTACAAAGGTGAAAATCTGGTGGTTCTGGGTAAATCAGGTTCCGGAAAATCAGTTCTGATCAAATGCATTATAGGACTTATTGATCCTGATGCAGGCGGCATTCAGGTTTTGGGGCAGGATATCCTTTCAATGAATCATGAGGAATTGGATCGACTTCGTGTGAGGGTGGGTTTTCTTTTTCAAAGCAATGCTTTGTATGATTCCATGACTGTGAGGGAAAATCTGGAGTTCCCTTTGCGAAGACGTACCATCAGAAATTCAGATACCGATTGCGATGCTTTGGTCATGGAGGCCCTCTCAAATGTTGGTTTGGAGCAAACCATTGACATGATGCCCATCGAACTTTCGGGAGGGATGAGAAAGAGAATTGCCCTGGCCAGAACCCTGATATTGAAACCAGACATTATTTTGTATGACGAACCAACGACGGGACTTGATCCCATCACTAGTCTGGAAATCATTTCTCTGATCAATAAGATCCGCGAGAAATATGGCACTTCTTCTATCATCATAAGCCATGACATGCGCTGCGTCAAGCTTACTGCAGACCGGATCGCAGTGCTTTTGGAAGGCGCTTGTTTTGCTGTTGGCAACTACGAACAAGTTTCAAGGATCGATGACGATCGCATCCATCCATTTTTTAACTGACGAAAATGAAAACGAGAAACATTGAAGCATTTAAATTAGGAGTTTTTATTTTGAGCGGAATCGTACTCCTAATTTTATCACTTTATATTTTAGGAAAAAACAAGGACCTCCTGGGTACAAGATTTGAACTAAAGACCCGATTCAAAGATGTCAACGGCCTGCTCGTGGGTAACAAAGTCCGCTTTTCAGGTATTGAGGCCGGCAACGTGAGAAGGATACAAATTCTCAATGACACAGTGGTAGAAGTAACGATGAAAATCGATAAGGAATATAAGAACTTTATTCGCACAAATTCAATTGCGCAAATTGGCACGGATGGATTGATTGGTAACAGACTGGTGGACATCTTACCTCAACGCGGAGAGGCAACATTCGTACAAGGGGGAGAATTGCTTGGTTCGATCGAAGAAGTCAATAACCAGGAAATCCTTCGAACCTTGTATCACACCAATGAAAATATTGCCTTAATTTCGGAAGAATTACTTACCACGGTGCGTATGATCAATTCTAGCACGCAGCTAAGCAGACTACTAAATGACAGTACATTGGTGGATCAACTTTCTTTTTCGCTGCGCAATTTGAGCGAGACTACAAAGACTGCCAGTCTATTTGCAAAAAATGCGGTGCAAACTCTAAAATTGGCGTCTGAAGGGTCTGGTACCTTGGCCACTTTGCTCACAGATACCATCATGGCAGATGAATTGCGAAGGGCTGTAAAGGATATAAATGGTTTGGAATCCAAAGCCAGTCAACTATTGAGTAATTTGACAAAAAGCGTTGAGACGATTGGTGAAGAATTGCATTCCGGAAAGGGAGTCGCAAATACCGTTTTGTATGATTCCAGCCTGACGCTTAAGTTAAAATCTACCATTGAAAATGTAGAGCGCGGAACTGCCTCCTTCGCTGAAAATATGGAAGCATTAAAGAGTAATTATCTGTTCAGAAGATACTTTAAAAAGAAGGAAAAGGAAGAAAATTAAAAAATTGAAGAATCGGGAATCCCTCTGCTAAACCTTCAATCAGTTTTGAACAACTTAGCACAAGTTGCGCGGAACTGGCCTGTCAAATCAAAATTTTAAGGATTTCGAAGAGAGGCGTTTTATGCATTTCCGGTCTAATCAGGGCTCTGCTGAAAAATTGAGACTGTCTTATGTTCAATGAGTTACTAATGATATAAGGAGTTTAGATGCATTGCTTGTTTAATCTTTCGGTTAGAACGAATGCACACCGGCTCACAAATTCAGGTTTTTGTTTGACAGTTAGAAATAGGCCATCTTTGGTGTTGGAACAGATTCAAAGTTCACCTGGGCATTTTCGTTGTCTTGGCTTAAAATTTGAACCATCATTTACTTTTTCAGGAGACCCTACTTATTCTCCAAAAAACCTACGCCAATAAACAAAGTATCATTTTCTTGTAATCTCTCATTCCGAATAATGTAACGGATGTTTTCCAGGTCGGATTCTGAAACAAATCTGGTTGCAAAATACTGGTTGACCACATTTCTGGGGACTTCACGATTGGTATAACTCACCGCCCAAAATTGCAGTTTTATACCTCCACATTCAGGGCGGACAATGCCCAGATATTCACTGCTGTCCCCTCTAAAAAGCAAACTGTCGTTTTTAATAAAATAAGATACATCTTTTTGCAAGCTGCCATCGCGGTTTGTTGCATCAAATGACCTGTCAGAGGTAAATCTAATGTCACTCAGCAGGGTTTGGCTAGATCTGGCAATCATGCTATCCAACTGTATGTTTGCAAATCCTGAAACCAAATGCTCAAATGCTCCATTTGACCTTATCACATAAGTCTGAACAACTGCAGGTGGTTTGATATTAAGAGAATACCGAATTGGAAATTCACAATCTTTTTTGCAGGCACTGATCAGCAACAATCCCAGACCAAGAAACAGAAAACTTATTTTATTCATAGCTGATTTCATTTTTTATAATTTATGATTACTTATACCCAATCCAAATTTTATCGATAGCTCTCGTTGATTTTATCTAAAACATCCAAACCAGGACAAAGTTCTTCTGCTGACAACGCATTGAGTGCAGTGTCGGAAGTATTTAGAATTTCATGGAGGTCTTTGCTATCCGTGTCAAGGTAAATCAGACCCGTTAATATTTCATTTTTAGAATGAGCCAAATGAAGATTGCGGAGGGCAGAAAACTTGTCCATTGGATCCCAATCCGGATGGAGCTTGTTGAGACGTATATAAGATTCATCGTGCATTTGGATCAATTCTGTTGAGCCTTCCAATTGGTCAATGGTAATTTCGGATTTATAAGGTACCAGATCAATCGCTGCTGTGGCTTCTATGTGTTCGCGGGTGTAATCGTAAGATTTGGTCGAACCAGCATTGTTGTTGAAAGTTACACAAGGAGATATCACATCAATGAGTGCAAATCCGGGATGCTTCAGGGCGGCTTTGATGAGAGGAATGAGTTGTGATTTGTCTCCTGAAAAACTTCTCGCTACAAATTTAGCCCCCAATTCTATCCCCAAACCACATAAATCAATTCCCTGAAAGGGATTTTCTGCACCGCTCTTATTAACAGAACCTTCATCGGCGGTTGCAGAGTCCTGACCTTTGGTCAACCCATAGCAACCATTGTTCATCACGATATAGACCATATTGAGATTGCGTCTGATTGCGTGCACAAACTGACCCATGCCGATGGAGGCGGTATCTCCGTCTCCAGAAACACCCAAATAAATTAAATCCTTGTTGGCAAGAATAGCTCCGGTGGCAACTGAAGGCATTCTTCCATGGACAGAATTAAACCCATGAGAATTTCCAAGGAAGTAGGTAGGTGTTTTTGATGAACATCCTATTCCCGACAATTTGGCCAAGCGATGGGGTTGGATGGACATTTCAAAACAAGCCTGGACGATGGCAGCGCTAATGGAATCATGTCCGCAACCCGCGCATAAAGTGGATAGAGCTCCTTCATAGTCCCTTTTGGAAAAACCGATTTCATTCTTGGCCAGTGCAGGATGTCTAAAATTGGGTTTTGCGTATGTCACTTTAGAGAATTTATTTTTTTCTTCAATGTAAAATTATGAGTGAAGTGATTCAGCCAATTCCAATTTCTCGTATTGAGGAATAAAACTTTTTTCAGACTGAATGCATCGCACAATGTAATCTGCTGTGATAGGCATCCCATTAAACTGAAGAACACTCTTTAACTTCTCCGGATGAATATTCAGTTCCTGCATTAAAACAGATCTCATTTGAGCATCCCGGTTTTGTTCGATGATATAAGTTTTTTCGTGCTGATCAATAAAAGATTTTACTTCTTCAGGGAATGGAAAGGACAATAGACGCATTGCATTCATCCTTCTGCCTTGCAAGTCCAATAAGTCCGTAGCTTCTAGCGCAGCATAGGAAGAGGTGCCATAATACAATACGGCCTCCTTATTGGATTTTTCCTCGCGCACAATTTCAGGTTTTGGCATTTCCTTAGCTGCGGTATGCCATTTTTTCAACAAGCGGTTCATGTTGCGGGCATAGACATCACCGTCTTCGGTATATCTGGCAAATTCATCCCTCGAAGAGCCCCTTGTAAAAAACGAACCTTTGGTGGGATGGGTACCCGGAATCGTTCGATAGGGAATCCCGTCACCATCTATATCCAAATAACGTCCAAATATTTTTCCTGATTCAAGTTCAGCAGCAGTCATTACTTTGCCGCGATCGTACTTTTTAGAAGGATCCCATTGGAATGGTTCACACAAGTGATCGTTCATCCCAAGATCAAGATCTATCATCACAATAATTGCTGTCTGAAATCTCTCAGCTAGATCAAATGCTTTTGCCGTTAGATCAAAGCATTCGGTGGGGGTGGATGGAAAAAGCAAGATGTGCTTGGTGTCGCCGTGAGAAGCATAAGCTGCAGCCAAAATATCCGATTGTTGGGTTCTCGTTGGCATTCCTGTGGAAGGTCCGGTCCTTTGGACATCAATCAGCACGGCAGGAATTTCTGCAAAATAAGAGAGACCTAAAAATTCAGACATCAGGGAGACACCAGGGCCACTGGTTGCTGTGAAAGCTCGGGCCCCATTCCAACTCGCGCCAAGCACCATTCCCATAGCGGCGAGTTCATCCTCGGCTTGCACAATGGCAAAATTCTTTTTGCCTGTTTTTGAATCTATTCTTAGTTTGTGACACCATTTTTCAAACGCATTCATTACGCTGGTGGAAGGAGTGATCGGATACCAACTGCCGACTGTTGCTCCGGCATACACAGCGCCAAGGCCACAGGCGTTGTTGCCTTCGGCCAGAATTTTATTTCCGCAAAGATCTCTTGATTCCATTCTAAGTGGAAGCGGGCAGTTAAAATTTTCTTTGGCGTATTGAATGCCAAGTTGCAGCGCCTCCAGATTTCCTGGGATGAGTTTTTCTTTTTTTGCAAATTGTTCGCGAATAATTTGTTCAAAGACTTTTACATCCATGTTGAGTAAGGCTGCCAATGCTCCGATGTACACTATGTTTTTCATAAGCATGTGCTGTCTCGGATCTGCAAAATGCTGAACACATAATTGCATCATTGGAATGCCAATGTAGTGCAAATCTTCGCGTATGAATTCGGGATCCAAGGTTTTGGTGCTGTCGTATATCAGATAGCCGCCACTGCGGACATTTTTTACATCTGTTGGAAAACTCTGCGCATTGACAGCGATCATGATATCAACTCCATCTCTACGGCCTAGATAACCTTTTTCACTCACTCTGACTTCGTACCAGGTAGGAAGTCCTTGAATATTGGATGGAAATATATTTTTGGGTGTCACGGGAATACCCATTCGGAAGACTGCTTTTGCAAACATATTGTTGGCGCTGGCAGATCCTGTGCCATTGACATTGGCGAATCGGATCACCAGATCGTTCACTTTAATGGTTTGGCTCATAACTTACAAGCTTTGGGTGCGTGATAGATGTATTTCTGCATATCCCAGGCAGAGGTGGGGCAACGTTCTGCGCAAAGTCCACAGTGAAGACAGACGTCTTCATCTTTGATCATAACTCTTGCGGTGGGCAATAAATTGGAGACGTACAAATCCTGTTCGGTATTTAAAGCGGGTGCACTGAGTCTTGTTCGGAGTTCACTTTCTTCACCATTGGTGGTAAATGTAATACAAGCAGTGGGGCAAATGTCCACACAGGCGTCGCATTCGATGCATTTGCTTTCTGTAAAAATGGTTTGCACATCGCAATTTAAACATCTTTGTGCTTCCTTAAAAGCGAGTTGATCGTCGAAGCCTAGCTCAACTTCCAATAAACGGTTCTTTAGGGTTTTGGATTTGTCGGCATGCGGCACCCTATATCTTTTGTCATCCGCAGTTTGGTTGTCATAAGACCATTCGTGAATTCCCATTTTCTGCCGGATGAGATTGGTCATAGGATGCGGTCTGTCCTTTACCAAATCTTGATTCTGACAGAATAAATCCATCGAAATGGCTGCCTGGTGTCCGTGCGCTACGGCGGTAATTACATTTTTTGGTCCAAAAGCAGCATCTCCTCCAAAAAATACATTTGGAAGACTGGATTGGAAGCTGTGGCTGTCCACTTTGACAAGTCCCCATTGGTCAAATTCCAAACCCAGATCCCTTTCGATCCAGGGAAAACTGTTTTCCTGACCGATGGCCAGGATCACGTCATCGGCCTCCATAAAAATGACCTCTCCGGTAGAAACAAGTTTTCTTTTGCCGTTTTCATATTTGGCTTCTACAAGCTCAAATTCCATTCCCTTGAGCTTACCTCCTTCCGTTACAAATGCTTTGGGAGAATGAAGAGGAAAGAATGGGATGTCTTCGTGTTGGGCGTCTTCGACTTCCCAGGGTGAAGCTTTTAGTTCGTTCATCGGACTTCTGACAACCACTTTTACATCCTCGCCCCCCAGTCTTCGGGAAGTCCTGCAGCAATCCATGGCAGTGTTTCCACCACCGATGACAAGGACTTTGCGTCCAATGGATTTGGTGTGCTCGAAAGCTACACTTGCAAGCCAGTTGATACCAATGTGGATCTGATCTTTGGCATCCCAGCGGCCTGGCAAATCAGGTAGATCTTTGCCTTTGGGTGCACCGGTCCCTACAAAAATGGCATCATATTTTTGATCCAATATTTCTTTAAGACTATCCACCCGATGATCGAAATGACTGTGAATGCCCATGTCCAGAATGTAATTTACTTCCTCATTGAGCACTTCTTCGGGAAGGCGGAAGGAGGGTATCTGACTTCTCATAAATCCACCGCCCTTTTTCTGATCATCGTATAAGTGTATTTCATACCCCAATGGTGCAAGGTCACGGGCCACTGTCAAAGAGGCTGGTCCAGCTCCGATCAAGGCTATTTTTTTGCCATTGGAATGTTCAGGTTTGCCGGGAATCAACGATTGTACATCTCCTTTAAAATCTGCAGCCACTCTTTTTAACCGGCAAATCGCAACAGGCTCTTCTTCAATCCTTCCCCGACGACAAGCAGGCTCACAAGGTCTGTCGCAAGTGCGTCCAAGTACTCCGGGGAAAACATTGGAAACCCAATTGATCATATAGGCTTCTGTGTATTTTCCTTCTGCGATCAAGCGGATATACTCGGGTACAGGGGTGTGCGCGGGGCAGGCATATTGACAATCCACCACCTTATGAAAGTATTCCGGATCCTTGATGTCTGTGGGTTTCAAAATAGATTTATTTTTTTGAGCCACAAATGTAGGCTAAATCTGTAAAATAGGAAAAGGAATGGACAAATACCAAATGGCCCGATTGGTCCGGTGCGAGCTGAGAACGCAAAAATTTTCAGGCAAGTACAAACTAATTTTAATTGATCTCTGGTAATTGAGAGAAAACTGTTTGAAGACTTTGGGAAGTTTGTCGGTCGTCAAATGTTCCAAACGGTTGGGATGAAATCCATTATCTCCCAAAAATATTTTTTTGTATTTCAAAAAGGAACATTAAATTTGAGGCAACTATCCGCTTCATGCATACTTTTAGCTACCGAAGTTCCATGCTGACCAAGCTTGGATTTTTGTGCATCCTAGGCTTTTATTTTAACCCTGTTTCTGCTCAGAAAATTGAAGATTTCATCAATTCCTACATCGGCGATAATGCAAAAGACTATCTGAGACCCTTGTCAGATATGATCACCGGCAATATTCATACCGGGATAAGGGAATGGTCTTTGGTGGACTCCAACTTCAGGATTAAATTGGGTTTGGTGGTCATGGCTTCAGCACCAACTTCAGGCATGCGGCATTTTACCGCCAAAACCAGCTTTGGTTTTGAGCCAGAGCAAAGCGCAAAAGTACCCACCATCATCGGACCCAACGAAGCTGTGGCTTTGGATGGCGACAACGGTACCGTTTTTATATTTCCGGTTGGATACAACCTCACATTTTTACCCATGGCAGCACCCCAGCTTACCATTGGGGGATTGTTCCACTCAGAACTGACAGTCCGATATTTTGGATTTGACCTCAAAGATGAAGTAGGCAAGATTGCTTTTTTGGGATTGGGGGCCAGACATCAACTTAATCCTTATTTGAAGAATTTTCCGTTTGACCTTTCGGTGGGATATTTTTATCATCGCTTTAGTACAGAACCGTATTTATTTAGCAACCATCATCTTTTCAGTGGCCATATCGGCAAGTCTTCGCGCATTTGGTCGGGTATGCTGACCCTGGGATTTCAAGCATCTGCTACAAGATTTCAATACGAGTATGGCACTGCTCCAAACAATGAGCTGTATGAAGTGAGGGTAAGGGGAGCAAAACCGCTGTTTGCAGAATTGAGTGGTGCGCTTAAACTTTGGATCTTTCAATTTCGCGCATCGGTGGGTTATGCAGGCCCATGGAATGCAGCTTTCGGTATGAACATCAGAATTTAAAATGACAATAGGTATGAAATATTTTATTTTTTCAATAGGTGCTGCGATTGCGGCACTGATTTTTGACGGTTGCTGCGGAACGGATATTGAAGTCGTTGAATTCTGCGAGGATCAGGTCTTTGTTGAGACCAGAACAGCTCCGGTGGAATTTACCTACACGGTCAACAAAACCGGCAAATTTTTGGAAGCTCACAAGCTGACCGCAGAGAATATTCGCAAAGCACTTAAAGTGGAAGGCTCCAATTTTAAGGTAAAGAGAATCGAACTCACCTCTGCTTTCATGTCTTACAAGAAAGAATTGGACAATAGTTCAGCGGCTATGTTTGTCAACATTGGGGCAGTGGACAATGGGCTCAATTTAATTTTGTTGATGAAACAAAATCAACTGGTTCCGTTGGTGGATATTCCGGCCACTATCTTTACACCTGAGGTTAACATCAACAAGTATCTCAATGATCAAGGGGTAAAAGAGATTGCGCGCCTGTTGCAGGTTTATGCAGAAGCTGTAAATGACGAAGGGATTAGTTTTGCTTTGACCGGAGAAGGCTCTCCTGCCAACACACACATGCATTTTCATGTCAAGGTAAAAATGAATGTCGCCGTGCAGTATGAAGTGTGTCGTTATGTACCGCTGGGAACCGGCTTGAGAGTATGTAAATAAATTTTATCCGAATTTACTTTTTACACTTTGGGTGATGCGGTGAATATTGCAATCAATAATTGATGCATTCTGGTTTGGTAATCGGCAATTTTGGGGGTTAGAAAATCCAATGTGAACTTTCAATAATATACATTTTGCTCAATGCATCCTTTTGGTTTTCATATTTTCCAATTCTCTGACAAAACCATTCAATAGTGGAGAGATAAGCCTCTCCTTATTCTGCCAGATGATGTCTTTTTACCTGATGGATGAACACCAAACCCAGACAGAAAAACACAATCAAACTAAGCACACTGTATCTCATGCTACCCATCATCTGATCGATAAATCCAAACATAAATGTACCAAAAACAATCGAGACATAATACACCACATCGTAAAAACTGAAAAAGCAGGTCAGGTCATCGTGCCCTTGTGGTATTAATTTGGAATAAGTGGATCTAGAAATGGCCTGAATACCGCCAATGACCAAACCAACCATGGCGGCAATTGCGTAAAACATATTTTTACTATCCACCTGATAGGCAAGGATGCAAATAAATATCCAAATAAACAGCATCCATTTCATACTGACAATGTTATCAGATCTTCTTGAGACCATCGCAAAAAAATACGCGCCGCCGATGGCCACAATTTGCAAAAGCAAGATCACGATAACCAATTCAGAGGATTCAAAACCCAGCTCTTTTTGTGCAAAGGGCGAAGCCAAATACACCACTGTCTGCACACCCGCACTGTAAAAGAAAAATGCCGACAGATAAAAGAAAACTTCTCTCCTTTTTTTAATGATTGTCCAGGCTTTCATTAACTCTTTTACTCCATGAAGTAAACTAAAAGTATTGTTATGACTAAGTTTATCCTTTGGCAACCACGCAAAGGAAACCTGGCTAAAACCCAGCCACCAGAGTCCGACAGCCAAAAAAGCCAATCGGATCGGAATGTTTTGGGCCACCAAGTCAGGACCTATTCCAAACCATTGTGGTTGTTGAATGATCAGAATATTGGTAATTAAAAGAATTACACTGCCTACATATCCGTAGGCATAACCCTTTGCACTCAACTTATCACTTCGTTTTGGCGGCACCAATTCAGCAAGGTAGGAATCATAGAAAACAAGAGAAGCGGCATGGCATGTGGCGGCTCCTCCAAATGCCAGAAGACAAAGCACCAATTGATCCATCCCATTAAAGAAAAACAGACTCATGCAACACAAACTCCCTAGGGTGGTAAACAAGCGCATAAAAAACTTGCGGTGTCCTCCGTAATCTGCAATTCCGGACAGGACAGGTGATATCAGACAAACAATCAAATAGGCAAATGCAACAGTGTAAGCATAGATTGAAGAGTTCGAGGCAGAGATCGGTCCGATTTGTATATTGGGTTCTGTGACTGCAATAAAAAAAGTTGGAAAAATCGCGGTTGAAATCACCAGCGAATAGGAAGAATTGGCCCAGTCAAAAATGACCCATCCCCATTCTGCCTTGGATGTTTTTTCTTTCATGCCTGAATAATTCGGGACAAGGATACGCAAAAATGAAGAAAACCTCTTTTATTTATCCCTGAATGCACAATCCAATGATGGGCTGAGGCCATTGAATAATCAATGCTCTATTTGTGAGAAATCCAAAGTTACCAACTTGAAATTTGCTGCAATTACCTGAAGAACCGCTTGATCGTTGGGATTCCGGAAAATTGCTACCTTTGGACAAATTAGTGATTGCCTTAAATGAAACTACTCATCCTATCCCGAAATGCAGCCTTGTATAGCACACAAAGCTTAATCAAGGCTGCTCAAAACAGAGGTCATGATATTCAGGTGTACGATCCGCTGATGTGCAATATCATCGTTGAAAAATCAAAGCCAAGACTCATGATTGGGCAGGATTTTTTTGGGCATTTTGACGCAGCCATTCCAAGAATCGGAGCTTCTAATACCGCTTATGGGGCTGCCATCGTCAGACAGCTGGAAGCCATGGGTATCTTCGTGACAGTGAAAGCGGAAGCCTTGCTCAAAGCCAGGGATAAATTGCATTGTCTGCAGATCTTAAGCAGCCAGGGTATTGATGTACCTAAAACAGGAATTTCAGCGGGCGACACCTGTGCCCCAATCGTGTATGACCAAATTTCGAAGGAACGCGCAGTGGTCAAGTTATTGGCCAGCACCCAGGGTCTTGGTGTGATTTTATCCCAAACCAAAAGTCAGGGAGTGTCTATTGTAGAGGGATTTCACAGGGTGGGCGAAGATGTGATAGTCCAGGAGTTTATTGCGGATGCAAAAGGTTCAGATATCCGTGCGTTTGTGGTAGATGGTGAGATTGTAGGATCAATGATCAGACAAGCAGTACCGGGAGAATTCAGATCCAATATCCATCGGGGTGCGAGTTCAGTTAAGATTGAGCTTTCTTCAGAGGAGCGCAATATTGTACTTAAAGCAAGCTCTTTGTTGGGATTGTCCATTGCCGGGGTGGATCTGTTGAGATCCCGTCGGGGACCACTGATCCTTGAGGTAAATGCCTCTCCGGGTCTTGAAGGAATTGAAAACACTACAGGCATAAACATAGCTGACTGCATCATCCAATTTGTGGAAAAAAAGACCGCACAAAAAAATGGATCCATTTAACATACAGGGTCAGGAGTTTGGGCCGGGATCTTACGGGGTGGTAAGAATAAATGCAGGAAGGCTTCCGAGTGGAAACAGAATTTCAATTTCAGCGTATATTTTTCGCAGCCGTCAACCAGGTCCGGTGGCATTGTTTTTGGGAGGAATGCATGGGGACGAAATTAACGGCGTAGAAATCCTCCGAAGGGCCATCACGGAGGGTATGTTTTCCAATCTTGATGCGGGTAGCGTGATCTGCATTCCCGTGTTGAATATTTTTGGTTTTATCAATTTCAGCCGAGATGTGCCTGACGGAAAAGACGTGAACCGGAGTTTCCCGGGAATCATGACCGGATCACTGGCATCCAGGGTGGCCCGACTTATCACCAAAAAGATTCTGAGCATGGTTGATTTTGGAATCGATTTTCACACCGGTGGCAGGGACCATTGGAATATGCCACAGCTGAGATATACCTCTCGGTTTGAAGAGTCTTTTCAGTTGGCCATGGAATCCGGCTTTCCGCTACTTGTCCAAAAACCAGTGATCTCAAAATCTCTTCGAAAAGTGGCCCGGGATTTAAAAATACCCATCCTGATTTTTGAAGGTGGAGAAGCATTGAGACTGGATCATCTGGTCATCGACAAGGGACTGGAACTCATCAAGAACCTTTTAATTAAAAAAGGGATGAAAACAGGTAAGCTAGGATCAGCCTTACCGCCTTTGATTTTTAAGAAGACGATGTGGGAGAGAAGTCCGGATGGAGGCATCGTCAGTTTTACCCGAAAGGCAGGTGAATTTGTGCGAAAGGATGAATTGCTCGCCATCATCAATGATCCTTTTGGCCAAAAGGAAACTCGTCTTTATGCAACGCGGAGTGGATATTTATTGAGCCACAACAATGCTCCGGTAGTGCATCAGGGTGACGGATTGTTTCACATCGGATACGACAGTAACGTATGAAGTTGGGCATATGTTTTTTTTTCTGTTTTATGGTTTGTTTTAATGCATTCCCACAATCTGAAAAGTGGCAACAGTCCATCGATGCTTGGGTAAAGCAGGAGGACTTTAAAAATGCAAGTATTGGTATTTGTTTGATGGATATCAAATCCGGTAAAGTGATGGCAGGTTTTGATGTGGAGAGAAGCCTTATTCCAGCCTCAACTCTTAAAATTTTAAGCAGCTATGCAGCTTTCTCTACAGCTGGAAAGTCCTACCAATTTAGAACAGAATTTTACCTTAAAGTGCATATGTGGTCAGATAGCACTTGTTATGCGGATATCGTAGTCATCGGACAAGGAGATCCAAGTTTTGGTTCTTATCTATTGCCTGGAAACAAAACCCTGTCAGAAATTTCAGATACAGTAGCCAATCTTCTAAAACTAAGAGGCATACATCAATTGGTGGGGAGAATCATCGTTCAATCTACCTGGCAAAACGACCTCCCGGAAAACCCGGAATGGCTCTGGTACGATTTGGGCAATTACTATGGTGCAGGATATTTTGGTTTTAATGTTTTGGAAAACTCAGCGAGCATTGACCTGAATATACCAGAAGAAGCCAATCAGATTTGTGAAATTATCAAGGTGGTACCTTCCTGTCTATGGGAAAATTACTGCTCGGAGGCCGTTGTTGTGGAAACAGAGCCCTTCGAATCAGTCTATGTGATGGGGAGTTCACCCCACCGGATTTATACTGTTTCCGGCAGGATTAAAAAAACAAAAGACAAAACGATCAGCTTCTATGCATCCATGCCAAATCCTGCGGAGACCTATGAGTGCATTCTTCGGGATGGACTGATCAACAGAGGTGTTCTCTTCAGAGATAGCCTTATACTTTCTGATATTAAAACACCAGAGCTGATTTACCTGCATTTTTCGCAAAGTCTGGACAAATTGGCAACAAGGGCATTGCATAAAAGCGTCAATTTGTACTCAGAATCTTTTTTAAGTTTGGCCGGAAAATACTGGACCAAAAATGCTGACCGACCTACTTCCCTGCGCCAGTTGAGAAAATTTTATCTAAATAAGACGGAAAATTTGGATGGAGTGAAGATTTTTGACGGCAGTGGTCTGAGTCCGAAAAACCGCATGACTGCGCTCGCCATGTGTGGAATTCTTCAAAAAATAGCGATCGACCAAGCTGGAAATCACATTCATCCCTACCTGCCGGATGTGTCTCAATCGGGTCCTTTGGCCAATAAGATTTCCAAAAAATCCAAACTCAAAGGAAGGTACAGACTAAAGAGCGGAAGCATGGAGGGTGTGCGCGCTTATGCAGGATATTGGATGGAGGGAGCACATCCCAAATATAGCTTTTGTCTGATGATCAACAATTACAATGGAGGCTCTGAACAAATCAAAAAGCATATTGCCAATTTTCTGATACATTTGTCGCAGAATTAATGGAATTGTCAAACAAAATGATACCGCGAATTTGGTGGATGTTCTTTTTAATTTCTTCCTGTTCTTATTTTGACAAGAACGGTCCCCTGATATTGAAGGAACCTGCCCATCAAGAACCCAATGAAAATGCAGAAAAGTCCTTCGAAGCCTTCGAATTTTCAGATCGGACCATCTGGCAAAAGCCTTTTCTAATTATTGACCTTCTTGAACCATTGGATCAAAAGGTAGTTGCAGACATTGGAGCCGGAAGTGGTTATTTTACTTTTCGCTTCATTCATAAGGCCAAAAAAGTGATCGCTGTTGAAATAGACAGTACATTGATCGAGCTGATGAATGCTGAAAAGGATTATTACGATCAGGAACTTCAAAGAAAATATGAAGCCAGATTGGCCACTCCGGATGATTCAAAGCTTAAAGACGATGAAGTAGATATTGTCTTCATTTCGAATACTTACACCTATCTGGAAAACAGAATGGAATACCTTAAAAATCTAAAACCCAAACTAAAGGCAGACGGTATCCTTGTGATCGTGGATTTTAAAAAGAAAATGACGCCAATTGGGCCTCCTCTTGACCAGAGATTGGCACAAGGAGATGTAGAAAGTGAACTCGTATTGGCAGGTTATCACATTGCAAAATCGGATGACATAAGTCTCGAATATCAGTATATCATTATTGCAGAACCAAATCCTTGATCAGCCTTTGATCATGTCCTGAAAATCTTTCAGGATCATATCGATTTGCTGAATCTGTGTCATCATAAAATCACCGTCACTTCGGTGCACAAAAAATCTAAAAAAATTGCGCTGCGATAAAAACTCAGGACTGAGATCCACTGGAGCATCTAAATGATCATTGACCGGATAAAGACTAAGACTAAACGTATCTACCGCACTGGATTTGGTGATCCTGATTCGGCAATATGGTGTAAGCAATGGAATGCTGTCTTTGGCGGGATGCAAGTTTTTATATGCTTCTATCATGGCCAAAGGAATATTCTCAAGGTAGGATCTTAAAAATTTTGACTTCACATGGCTGGTAGAAATTGAAAGTGCACCCAAAGACTGAATATTGTATTTGTTTTCAACCTGAGAAATTCGAAAAGACCTTTCTGGTTCATAAGGATAGCTGACTTCAAGGGTCGAGATGTCTTCTGGCTTGACCGGAATCATGGCTCTCTCGCGCCAGTCATCCAAGGCAAGTTCGTATCGTTGGCGGACGTTGGATACTTTTTTATCCAAGTGCATAATATAAGGTTGACGGTAACCATCCATCAAAAAATAAACACCTGTCTCGTCATCCGTTACTCCGCCAATGTAATAGGTTTTTAATTTGTTTTGATTTTTACCATAGATTTCTACCTTCAAACCGATCTCAGAAAAATCTTTCATGATCACTTCATACGCTGGCTTTGGAGGAATGGATTTGATACTAATATGACTCATGGCGTACAACAGATTTTGTACCGGATTAATAAAAGCCTTGTATCGATCGTTAACATACCATTCGCCATTTTTCTTTTCCAGCTGTATGGGTTTTCCTCCTTTTCTCACCATAAAAATTTTATAGACCTCATTTTCATCTTCGATGGCAAACTGTCGGTCTGCAGTGTCAATGGAGGATTTTGAATCTGAGTGTGTGGTAATCCACCATGCAGCAATGCCCAGAAGAATAAATAGCGCGGTGAGAATATAAAGAGTTTTGTTATTCATTTTAGATTTTGATGTACTTCCTTTTACGGGAGTAATGATTGAAAACCCCAAACAGGATGAGGAGGAAGATTGGTATTCCTACGTTAAAAAACTGCCAGAAGGTTTTTTCTTTTTCAGCCTTCACTTTATCGAGCAATCGCAGTTTGTATTGTTTGGATCTTGCGGCGAGCACCTGATTGGGGTCAATCAAATATTCAACTGCATTGAGTATAAAATCCTTGTTGCCTTCAAAGGTCAGTTTTTCCCAGCGACTGTAACCCATGGGAGCTGTCTTTCCGGTCTCTTCATCGTATAGATTTTTTGGCAAGTCTCCATCTCCCACAACGATGATTGACGTTGGTTTTGATTTGGATTTGAATTCCATCTGGAGAGCTGCAAGATTGTTCATCATTTCCTCGGTTACCCTGTTTTCATATAAAGATGAAAATTCTCCTTCCAGCAAAACTGCTACAGGCAGATAGGGCTTGTTAAATTTTTCAGGCTCCGGTTTGTACCGCAAAATATCAAAACCAATTTTCATAGGAGCCAACTGATAGCGGCTGTATTGGGACGAATTCAAAAGAATTGTTTTTCGGACAGGATATTTTGTTTTTAGCGTGTCAATGGTTGAAACAAATTCCAAGTTGACTCTATCGATGTGATTGGTGATGGGGTGGTGGTCTTTGGATGCAATGAGTGGATGGTAATACCATGGAAATAATTCTATCTGTGGTTTTCCCCCCTGCCTTCCAATGACCTGAGGAATTCTTGAGCATTCCAGATCTAAAACCAAATTCGGCTCAATTCGAACACCATATTCAAATAGCTGATCTCCAAGGTTGACATCCAGAACTTCAGGAATGTATTCGTTTCTTTCTCCTAGTGAGTCCAGGCTCATGGCAATTCCGTCTAAAAAAAACATGGCTTTGCCCCCATTCATAAGAAACTGATCCAGTTTAAATTTATTTTTTTCCTCAAACTTTTGAGTAGGCCTTGCTACAATCACCAAATCGATTTCAGAATTGATTTTAGCCACACTGTCTAAATGAATTCGGCCAACATTGTAAAATGGGTATAATAGACCCATGAGCGACTTGGTATACTCAGTTTCCAATTCGCCATTGCCTGTTGTAAGCACAATATTTTTGCGATCCTTGTATTTCAGTTTTTGAATGGCATTGGCAAATTTGTATTCAAGCAAACCAATGGAATTGCTCAACTTGGCGTCCTGGTCCTGATCTGCAGAATTTTCCAGCAGATTGACCGCCACTTTGCGCTCCCCATAATTAAAAATGGCATAGGGATAAATGATCTGTTCTTTGTTTTCAGTACCGGATCGAACGAATAAGTTGGTGGGTAACAAACCTTCTTTTTTAAGTTCTTCTCTTTTCGCATTGATTTCCTCAACCGTTCCATCATTTGGATCTTCAAACTGGTATTCCACATATCCTGAGACCGATGCAAACTGATCGAGCATTTCAATGGTACTTTGTTGAAGCCTTTTGAAACCTGATGGAAATTCTCCTTCCAGCAAGACTCTGACAAAGACCACTTCCGGCAATTCTTTGAGAATTTTTTTGGTGGCCGGGGTGAGCGTAAATCTTTTTTCTTCGGTGAGGTCAATCGAACCATACAGATAGCTTGAAATCACATTGACCAGGATCAAGATACCAGCCAGTACCAACAATCCTGCAAAATTTTTAATGTTTTTGAAGAGTGCCATCATTTAAAACAATCGGTTTTTGATCCAATAGATGGTCAGCCAAAGAAAGAATCCAATAATACTCAGGAAATATATAAAATCTCTGCTGTCTAGTTTTCCTTTGCTCATGGAGTTGTAGTGAAAATCCATGCCGATCATAGCGACAATGTCATCTGTTTTTCCATAAAAAAGTGGCAATTTGCTCAAAAAATAAAAACCGTAATAAAAAAGAAAACACATCAGAATAGAAAAAAGAAAAGATATGATTTGGTTTTTGTTGAGTGTGGATCCATACAAACCTATGGAAGTAAATGAAGCTGCGAGAAAAAACAAGCCGATGTAAGATCCGGCAATGGCACCTGAATCAAGATTGCCAACAGGCGACCCCAGGCGGTGTACAGAATAATAGTAAAATAATGTTGGAAGCAAGGTGATGATGGCCAGAACAAGACTTGCAAAATATTTACCCAGTACAATCTGTGATTCGGAGATGGGTTTGGTGATCAAAATTTCCAGGGTACCAGATTGCAATTCTTCAGAAAAAGATCGCATTGTCACTGCAGGAATCATAAACAACAAAATAATCGGCGCAATGGAAAATAGCTGATCCAGAGATGCTTCGTTGTAATATAAAATGCTCGTATCCGGAAATACCCACATGAGCAATCCCATTAACATCAGAAAGACCGCGATGACCATATAACCGATCAGGGAACTAAAAAAAGCTGAAATCTCTTTTAAAAAAATGATCCACATCGCGTTTACTGTTCTTGTTTTTTGGTGAGCAAACTAAATACATCTTCAACGCTATTTTTTTCGCGGTGCATTTCGAGCAGGGTCCATTTTTGTTGAACAGAAATATTGTAAATGGTTTCTCTCAAATCTGATTTCTGATTGGCATAGAGCGTGTACAGTCCTTTACCATGGTGCTTGAGATTTTGGACACCCGGTAAAGACTTAAGTATGTTTTCATTTACAGCTTGTGTAAATTCGACGTGGACCACTTGTCGATCCAAACCAATTTCCTGTAGATCTTTGATGTTGTTGTCTGCTACAATGCGGCCCTGATGGATGATGATCACCCGATCACAAAGGGCTTGGACCTCTTGCATAATGTGCGTCGAAAAAATCACGGTCTTTTCTTTTCCAAAACCCTTGATCAGGTTTCGGATGTCCTGGATTTGGTTGGGATCTAAACCTGAAGTCGGCTCGTCCAAAATCAATACCTCCGGATCATGTAGCAAGGCCTGACTTAGACCAACCCTTTGCCGGTACCCTTTGGACAGCGAGCCAATGTATTTGTTCTGTTCGCGGGTAAGACCTGTTATTTCGATGAGTTCATCAACGCGATGCATGGGTTTTACCACCCCGGCAAGTCGTGCAAAAACCAAAAGATATTCACGGACAAACATGTCCTTATAGAGTGGATTGTGCTCGGGCAAATAGCCCATTTTTTTCTTTGCCTCGATGGGTTGCTCGATGACGTCAAAATCGCAGATTTTCGCTGTTCCGGAACTCGGAGCCAGAAAAGCCGTCAAAATTTTCATAGTGGTTGTCTTGCCAGCCCCATTGGGACCTAGAAATCCCAGAATCTGCCCTTTGGGCAGTTCAAAGTTGATCCCATCCAGTGCCCGCTGGGTTCCATAAATTTTGACCAAATCCTTGACAATGACAGACATTCAATAGTGGATGCGTGGATGAAAAGGCACAAAGTTAGAACGATTCAGGCACTTAAAGGTGGATTGGGCTTCTTAAGAATTTGCAAAAACTCATCCAGTGGCCAGGCATTCTCAATTTTGCAGGGTCCGATTGCATCCCTGCAGAGTGCGGATAAGTAAGCTGCATTGTTCAATCTCTGACCGAATTCATGCGCGATAGACCGTATATAAGTGCCTTTGGTACAGCGGATTCGAAAAGAAATAACCGGACCCTCTCTACCCGTCAACTCAAACTCAGCAATGTGCACCGGCTTTGGTTGTAAAACGACTTCATTCCCTTTTCTTGCGAGCGCATAGGCTCGCTTGCCTCCAATTTTAACGGCCGAATGCGCCGGTGGCACCAATTCCTGATATCCTATAAAAGAGTCTTTCACCTTTTCCAGTTCGGAGTCCGTAATCCCTGAGGGGTCCGGCCCTGGCTGTATCTCCCTTTCCAGATCATAACTCTCTGTCCATGCTCCGAGGGTCAATTGTCCGGAATAGGTTTTTTCCAGGTCCTGGTACTCATTGATTTTTTTAGTCATTCGACCGGTGCAGACGATCAGAAGACCGGTGGCCAATGGGTCCAAGGTACCCGCGTGTCCGATTTTCAATTTTGGATACCCCAAGGATCTCAGCGCACGCTTGATTTTTTCAATGATGTAATAGGAGGTCACCCCAAATGGCTTGTTGATTAAGATGATTTCTCCAGCGCCAAAGTCAAGAGAATCAAGTTGGGAGAAGGAGGGTAAGCGTTCCAAAATTACGAGAAGAATTGAAGATAAGCAATCATTCCAATACCCACCAACATACAATACCAGGCAAAATAATGCAGGAGCACCTTTTTTACGATATGGATCATCAGATAGCAGGCAGCAATCCCTGTCAAAAAAGAGGCTACAAATCCAAATGCCATGGCCCCAATTGAATAGCTATGTACCATTAGATCCCCATCCATCAGGTCTTTGGCGACCTTGCCAAGGATCAAGGGCACCACCATTAAGAAGGAGAAACTCGCCGCCTGATTGCGGTCAACACCCATCAGCATTGCTGTGGAGATGGTGCTGCCGGAGCGACTAATGCCCGGTAAAATGGCGAGCATCTGGGCCAATCCCATCAGAATGGCTACTTTGGGTGTGATAGACGCATTTGCTGGTTTCCGGAGTTTGGAAGTCAAAAGGATGAGACCGTTGATGATCAGGAGGATGGATACCATCAGGATTTTTCCCTCAAAAAGACTGCTGACGATTTCCTCAAAAAACAATCCCACAATCGCGGCAGGGATCATCGAAAGGATAACATGCCAGGCAAATATCCTGGAACTGGAATCCGTGGATGAACTCAGACCGGATAGGATCTGCAGGATATTTTTGCGAAACACGTAGATGATGCTAAAGGTCGTGGCGATGTGCAAAAGCACGGTCAGTTGGAGACTTTCGAGTCCTTTGGACTGATCACCTGTCAGATATTTTGCCAACTCGAGATGCCCGTCGCTGGAGATCGGCAAAAATTCTGTGATTCCCTGTACGATGCCAAGGATCAGGGCGATCAGATATTCAGACATCTGGTTTAGTTTTTAAAGATGGCGTACACCTCGACCGCAAGACCCGCGATGATGAATGCCGGAGCTAGGACTGTGCGTCGGAAGGAATAGATGATAGACTCATCCCATACCTCCGGAGAGGGCATGCTGCCACCGGACATCAGTGCCAGACCTACGGCGATCAGACCGAGGCCCAGTAGGACAACGCGGATGTGGCTGTGGTTATAAGTCAATCCTTTGGCAGTTTGAGGCGTTTTATTTGCTTCAACGGATTTCGCCGTATTGGCGCTTTGGTCTGGCTTTTTGGATTTTGCTTCTCCCATGATGATGCAGTTTATTTTTGAAATAGTTTAATGCTTTGACGAATGCTCAGATAGTGCATGGCTGGACTGGCCATCAGCAAAACGAGTAAAGTAAGGATAAAGTTTTTGAGATCCAGGAGTTGATAGATCCAGGGAGCGAGATAATAGAGTGCCAGAAGAGCAAGTCCCATCAAGCTCACCGCCATCAGGGCACTTGCGAGGCCGTGGATAATGGCCAGGCGTGTGTAAGGCGCAAAAATTTTATGGTCTTCAGCGCCGAGCAGAGACATCAGCCGGATGACTGGGGCCTTGGAGAGGAAGAAGATCCTTACCAGATAGCCAATGATCAGAAAAGCCAGCAATGTCAGGAGCAGGGTAGAAAAGATCATCACCGATTTTATTTTGGACAGAGCTTGAGCCATGCCCCCAGCGGCTTGACCGGGCGGATGTGCGCTGACTGTAAGGTTTTTGGCTTTGGCCATTTGCTGGATCTGGTCGATGGTATGCGATTGGTCTTGTCTGGGGTCAAGGCTCAGAACCAAAATGTCAAAGAAAGGATTCTCCCCCTGCTCGATGTCAAGCGCTTGTTCTTCGGACATGGTCCTTATTGCATCTTCTTTCGGAATAAAGAGTACGGAAGAGGGTAGTACTCCTCTCAGTTTCTTGAGGTCGAGCTGGAGGCTGGTGAGTGAATCTGAGGGATAATCCGGCTGCAGCTCCAACACATAAGGCGTCTCAGTCCTGATCCGCTCTTCTAGTCTAAGGCTGTGGACAAAAGTCAGAAAGGCAATCCCTACGAGTGAGAGCACCAGGGCCACCGCCAGCACATGCAATAAATTGGAACTTCCCGAAGATCCCTTCAAATTACAAAATTTTTGCAAATGTAGGGAAAAAGGGCAAAATCAGCTTTAAGAAACCTCTTCAGAATAATTTATCAAAGGATCCTAAGAACTTTAAAATCTTGATTTTATTCGCATGGATAATTGTTCCACTTTCTTGTGAAGGTAATTAAAGAACATACTTGTCTGGTGACCACTGCCCTTGCCAAGTAAATAAGAGGTCTCCTCAATTTTATTGTACCAATTTTCTGAGTACCTAATAAATTCTGCATCATCCGAATAGATAAAATTGGGATAGTCAAAACTGAGGTAAATGAGAGACCTATCCTCCATACGCACCAAGATGTGGTTACCTGTGTTCAGTATTTTATTTTCATAAAGTTTAAAATTGTTTGTCAGGTCTTTGTTCTTTGTGTTTGCGTTGGTCATTTGTTTTAGCAATATGATGAGTTCATCTAAATCGTTCAGAAGATCTATGGCATCAGCTGTGTTCAATTCACCTGATTCAAAATAATAAAAAATTTGTTGTAAAGTAGTATCAAACACTTTGGTACTCCAATATTCAAAAGACTTTAGTCTAGAATATTTATCCCACAACAATTCCAATTTTTGAAGAGCTTCCTCATCAATAAGTTTGGTAGAGAATTCTTCATTGACCACAGATTCCAGTTTCCAGATGGATTTGGCGTACACATATAGTTTAAAACAGCTCAGCCTGGGCTTAAGAAAGTAATAAAAAATTGGCAGCTCTTTTGTAGCGTAAGAAATATTTGGATTTTTGGAAACATCCAAATCTCTGAAAGTGTATAATAAATAATTAATGTAAGTCTCAATATTCTGAACAGGATATTTTAAACCCGGTACATTGAATTGTACCACTCCTTTATTATGGGTAAAAATTTTATCGATGTCAATGCTGTAGTATTTGATTAAAAACAACATCTCTTCAATGGTAAAGAATGAGTCTTGTCGGGTTTTTTTGTAAATTGAAGAAACTCCGCAATGAAGTATTCTAGACAGTTCTTCAGCCCAATGACGTTTGTCTCTAATCTTTGCCATCAAGGCATGGTTGAAACTCTCCTTGAATTCAGTGGTATCAAATAGCATTTTGTAAAATTTCGAGAATATTTACATATAAAAAAATATAATATGATGCAAATTATCAAATTTGACCCTACAAATTTAGGAAAATTATCTACAATTGGAGAATGGATCATCTGAAAATTCCAAAAAATTTCTAACCACGAAAAAGATTTTAGTTAAATCTTTGTCCTGACACTTTTTCTATTTTTTTACATTAAATCCTAAATTTATGAGACACTTGTATTTAATTCTATTTTTTTGGGCTCAGTATTTGAATGCTCAGGTCGATGACTCTGAATTCAAACGCATTGTTGAGTTCGATGAATTTCATTTTGTCAATTATTCCATACCAGAGGACGTGGCGGTGGAATCATTGGACAACATGGATCTGGCAGAAGCAATTCCATATACTTCTAAGATTCATGTTAAAATAATGGTAAACCAATACAATCAACTTTCAGTTGAAAGAATTTATTTTCCTGGTCCAACTTCCATTAGTAGATATCCTGGAATTGGTCGATCTATTTACGATGGTAGTTCGCTTAGGCTTTTTGATAAAAATGGAAAGGAATTAAATGAAAATACTGATCCGGCAAAAGTTTCAAGCGAGATTACAACTTTATCAGATGAACAAATCCAAATGCTGGGATTTGAGCACGAGATAAAATCTCCTACTTTGGAACAGATTGAATTGTTAGCTCAGGAAGGGGTGCAGGCTTTTCAAGCTGAAGATAGGAAGTTTTATATGATTAATGGTGAAGTGAATTTGATTTCTGATGAAACGAATGGTTATGTAGAGTACAGGTTATTCAATGGTAGTATTCTTGGCTCGGCAGAAATTAAGTATTATCACAACCTTGGATCGGGCAAGGCAATTTTAAGAAAAAAAATTCACAAAAGTTATTTACCCATAACAACCGGTGCACTAATGGAAGTGCAGGATATTGTTTTATATTCGAACTATCGCGTTGTGGACCAAGGTACAGAAATTTATAGACAATTCTCTTCTGATGAGTTGGAACTTAATAACCTGACATCTCGTTCATCGGGCATTTCTACTTATATTAAGGTTCAACCTCTTGATAGAATGCTTGAAGTTATTGCAATCGAAAATGCAGTATTCAAAATTAATCTACCGACACTTAAAGGATTGAATGCTTCGTTGGTCTTGGTAAGTTTAGATGGGCGTATATTAAGACATTTACAACTGACAGATGATCGATTAATGCAATTGGATTTGAGCGATCTCTTGCCTGGGAATTACCTGTTGCATTATTCGGATAGCATGGGTCGCATCACCAATCAAATTATAAACTTTTAAAATAAAACACCATGAAAACAATACTATATTTCAGTTTATTTCTTTTATTATCAAAATTTACAATTGCTCAAGTCGGGGCACCTCAAGGTGGTGGTACAATGGGCAGTTCAGGATTTCTCATTAGCCCACAAGGCAGCCAACTACCCTATCTGCCTAATTCTCCATCTGGTCCAATGGGTCCTTCAGCACCCGGGGGGCTTCAAGACAGGGGGGTGTTTTGGTTACATGGACTGGGAGGTGCTGATGATTCCTGGGCAGATGCAGCGGATGCCACACAACACGGTGGGGCCCCCAATTTTGCCATTCGGGGATATAAAGTGAATTCTCATACCACTGGATTGACCTATTCTGAGAAATCAACTCTTCTATTGGGCGCACAAGATGTTAGAAATTACCTGGATAGGGTAGCAAGTACCCAAAAGGCTGAGGGTGTGAATCCGAAGTACAATTTTATCGTTGCTCATAGTCAGGGCGGGTTGGTCAGTCAGGCTCTTATGTATAAAGACTTTTGTTTTGACCCCAATATTTCAGGCCCAAGTTATGGAGGAATTGTTACCTTTGGATCTGCTCACAATGGCGCAATGATCATCAATCATGCCGAAAAATTAAAAGATTGGTTGAAATCAGGATGCAATGATCTTACAGATGGTCCAGCAACAGAATTTACGAATGGTTTTGTTGGTAAACTCTTGGAGCTTATTGTTGATGACGAAAAATTACCATATAAGAAAGTTGTTAAAGAAGAGCTCTGCGACAAGGTCATTAATGGTTTAACAAAAGTATCCGATATTTTGAAACCGATTACTGCAGATTACGGAGTCCAATATAATGAAGGTCCTCTTTCTACCTACAAGGAATGTATTGAAGACCATGCCAATGAAATAAGTAAAGTAGCCTTTTATGGAGTAGAGCCTCCTGAGAATCTACCTTGGCGGACATTGGATTGGATGATGTTACAAGATGTAAATGGCGTCGATAAATTTCAAGCCAACAGTGATGATACATTGGTTTCGAAAGTGGCGAAAATTAAAAATTATTACACACAGAAAGTACTCGAAAAGGAGTTTGAAATATTTGAACTTGAATTTTTACACGACATGCCTTGTAATTGGTGGGATTGGATTACCCGCCCAATACCTTGTGCTATATATGATGGTAAGTACTATAAAACCATACAGGAAAAAGTTGATTACATGAAAGGTGTTAAATGGTTTGATACAGCGGATGACAAATGGGCTGAGATCATTGGGTCCTTGGTTATTGAAAGGAAAACAAGTTATTTTTGCGAGTGTTTTGACAGCAATACAGGACAAGACAGTTATTATGAAATCAAGTCACCTTCGGAATGTATTAAAAATCCAAAACCCGGCAAAACTTGTAATGTAAATGATCAGTATTATTTTGAAAAATCTTACAAACCATCAGATGGTATCGTCTTAGCTGAAAGCGCTTCAGAATTCCCTGGAGCCAATAGTTTACCCGTGGGCAGCGCTTCCAGAGAAATGGTGAACTCTTCGCACATGCAGATGAGGAATGATAAGAATACCAGAGATAAATTAACTTTATTAATGAATGGTGATTATGGATTATTTTTCAGTACACCAAAAAGATAAACATATTGGGCGAGGTAAAACCTTGCCCAATATTTAATTTTAAAATGATGAAACCCGAAACAATGATTCTCTCAATGCTATTTGCACCATTTTTTTTGGCTTGCTGTGAGCCAGAGGAAAACTTTCCTAAGCATCCAAAAGTATGCAGTGATACTCAAGTCATAACCAAACTTCTTCCAATTTGGAGTATACCAAGTCGACCAGATACGAATGGAGCAATTATGATTCAACCAATATTCTATAAAAATTCATTCATTATGAGTGAAGAAAATGCATTTCCTAATGCACGGTTATCAAGAGTTGAGATTGAAAGTGGAAAAATTATCTGGGAAAATACAAATTCATTTTTATTAGGTCTTGGAGATAAAATTGATTATTATATTCATAATAATAATCTTTATTATATCTCCCAAACTTCAAGTGATTTACCTTCAATCAAAGTGATTAATCTTTCAAGTGGTGAGCTAGTATATTTTGAGTTTGATCGTAGTATTCAAAACTACAATGCGAGATATGAAAATTCAATTTATTACAAAAAGGAATTTGGAAATATCCCTTTTTCAGACAGCGTTCAAATTTGGAAATTTGATATGGACAGTTACCAGTCTACTTATGTATTTACCATTGAGCAGGTTAGGGATTATTCGAGCAATCCGGTGGCCATGGTATGTTATGAGTTAGCCAATGGAGATGAAGTTCTGTTTTATCAACAAAGGATGATCAATGACAATTTAAATCGAAGGGTGGACACACGCGCTTATAATATTACGCAGAAGAAGTTTATTTGGGCCCATGATTCTGTAGACTACCTACGAAATGGTTCAGTTTGGCCTTCTGTTTACAAGGAAGGCAAGGTATTTTTTAAGGCTGCTGCAATGTTGTATTGTTATCATGCAGAGACAGGAGAAATCATTTGGCAACAAGATGTAGGATCGCGTGTCGGAGGTGATATGCTTTTGGGCAACATGCTGGTAGAAGAGGGGAGGGTAATTGTTCACAGCAATGGCGGTTCAGTATGTTCGTTCGACGCAATTTCAGGTGCTCACCAATGGACCACATTAAAATGGGCTGACACCATTAACAATCTTCTTTATTATAAAGGAAAAATTTATACCGCCAGTGGAGCAAATGGCAGAATCCATTCTTTGGATATTAAGACCGGGCAAAAAATCTGGAACGAACAATCACCCAATTTGAATTGCTATCCAAATGCTCATTTTGGCACTTGTTACCCCAATCTGGATCCTGAAACTGGTATCATGATCATCGATGATTTATATTTTACAATGGCCATCGACCTGAATAAATAAAATTATAACTTTTAAAAATTTTCGAATAAATTATTTACATTATGTAATGACTTTAATGATTCAAAATTATTGGTAAATTAATTAACACAACTATGAAAATCCTAATCGTTACAAGTGCTTTTTTATTTCTGAATTGCATTTCTTCCAATGCACAGTTCGAAATTAAAACCAATCCTATCTTATTCTCAAGTCGCATTCCCAATCTAGGAATTGAATGTGGTGTAAAACCCAATCTTGGCGTTGAATTAGAATATCTTGTTGCTGGGCTATTTGATAAGAAATTAACGGATAGATTCATGATGCATGGAGTCTCAGCTTCATTGAGACATTATTTTACCAAAGACATTGCGATGGCAAGGTTGTATTTAGGTGTTTATTCGTTCTATTCTAAAGAAGAAAATACCTCCAAATATGCCTACAATGAGGTTATAAAGTCTTTTACGTTTGGATTGAGATCCGGATACAAACTTCCACTTTACAAGCACTGGATGGTAGAAGGAGGTCTTCAATTTGGAAGGAGATTTATGTTCGAAGGTGACCAGCTGCTGGTGCCCGTTACTCCAACTCAAGAGTTTTTTTACAAGTGGGATATTTCAGTGAGATTTAGGATTTGCTTTAGATTTTAAACAATCGCAATAATTGCTATTCCATTTTTTGGTGAACTTGAAAAATTGTGGTCAAATCAAATTTCAAAGAACTAACTCTGAAAACTTTATTTTTTTTTTTTCAAAACCAGAAAATATTAGATTTGTCAATCTCCCAATCCTCCAACAACTTGTAGAATTACAAAATCAATCCATTTTACTGTAATTAAATTCTGTTGGTATGTGATGGCCTTAGCTTGAATGAGGATGTAAGCAAAAGCTCCTACAAGCATTTGCGATGAATTCCGTTCCATAGTCTGTTCTTATGGATTCCGGCGGACTATTTATGGGGATGATTTGTTCCATTAGTAGCCCTACCTTCTCAGATGAAAAACCATAATCTGCGCAAGACATCAGTGCCTGTCTGTTCTCATCATCGATTGCATTCTATATCCTTAATGGTCTTCCATTGGCAGTTCTGAAGCAAGCATGACAAGGGTCTACTCATTACCCGCTGCAAATTGAATTGCCTCTTCCAGGCCTGCAATGAGATGTTGAAGTTGCCAGCTTGATTTTGCTACCTGGTTATTTAAGATCAAGAGCTGTTTTCTGGATTCTAAAAACCGCAATTCTCTCTGATTGACAATAAACAAACTGCTCTCCCCATTTTGATATTTTGTGTTTTCTGCCTGGAGCATGGTTTCAAGATTTCTGGTGGCCTGAGCAAGGGTTTCTGACTGAAGGATGAGTTTTTTATTTTTGGTATATTCCATTTTAATGTCATTTTTAATTTTGACATTGATTCGCTCAAGATTCAACTGACGGACATTCAACTCCAGCTTGGCCCGGCGGTAATTTCCCCTACCTGATCTTAGAAATAAGGGTAATTCAAATTGTATTCCTGAGTACAAGCTGTTTTTGAGTGCGTATGCACCGGTACCGAATTGAAATGATCTGGAAAGATTTTGGATGCTCAGGTCTGCACGCGGAAGCATAAATTGGAATCGGTATTTTTTTTCCAGTTCTGCCATTTTAATTTCATTGACGGCTTGTTTTATTTCCGGATGAGAGTCGGAGGCAGACAGGTAATACTCAAAATTGGAAGTATTTACTTTTGGAAAAATCTGATCTGAAGGAATGATACCGGCTGGTAATTGATAATAGGAGCCATCCTGCAGCCATAAGAAATTACTGATTCGGATTCTGGCTAGCTCCAGCTTTTGATCTGCTTCAATTTGTTGGGCTTTGATGATTTGCCATTGACTCAATGCTTCAATGGTATCAATAGGAGCCATTTCTCCAATGCCTATGCTAATTTGGATTAAGTTATATCTGAGCTCATTGACCTGATTCAAGCTATCCAAAAGCATCTTCTGCTGGTGGCATAGTACCCATTCGGCATACACGGTGATGGCTTCCAGCAATAGGTCATTTACAATCAGGATTCTTTCTGATTCAGCCATTTTAAGCATTTGTTTTGATTGCAACACGCTCTTCCTGCGCTGATCCATCAGAAGACCTTGCATAAGAGGCAAATTAAAACCAATCTGTTGACTCAGGTCTGGAGTGGATTGAGGATTGATCAATGGTCCTGTGTTGTTTAAAGCGGTCAAGTTTAAGTCAATGCCATACCATGTCGGTATATTTAATTCCAGATTTTGGAGCCGGTAATATTTTTTGTTTTCGAATTCTTTGTCCTGCAAGCGGTAGGAAATCATTGGGTCAAATTGACCTCCGGAAGCTCTGAGCTGCTCTTCGGCCATTTTATTTATCAAATGAGCCTGTCGTACCACAGGGTGATATTTTATCACAACACTCAAGAATTCTTTAAGGCTTAATATTTGGGTCTCCTGACCATAGACAGGTTGGGAGTGGATGATTATGGCAATGATAAATAGGACCAAACAATGGATTGCCGTTTTCATTTCAATTTTTATTTTTTGAATGGTAGAATTCAGGCGGGAAACCGTTTATTTTTCTCCAGATTTCATAAGCTAGCGGAACGTTGCCCAGTAGTATGATGCATTGGGCTCCGGTACCAAGTCTCAATGATTTTGGCCATTGTTTATAAGAAGGGTTTGATTGAATCAAGACCCTGATGTTCCCTGATCGGTTAACCTGGTTTTCGACAGCCACAACTTTGCCAGAAAACGTCCCAAAGGATTGATCGGGCCAGCCTCCAAAAACCAAAGCCGGAAAACCGTCAAAAACAATTCTCACTTCAAGGTCTTTGTCTAATAAGGGTTGATCCATTGGTCTGACAAACAGCTCTACGGCGAATTCAAGATCAGAAGGTATGATGCGTAATAACTTATCTCCCGTCTTAATAATTTCACCGATTCCTGATTTTTCGATTTCTGTTGCCTGACCACTTTGAGGAGCTAATATATAGTACATTTCATTTCGCAATTTGTAGCTTGAGTACAGATTTTGGAGTTTAGCAATATCGGCCTCTGCGCTTGCTATTAAGGAGAGTGTTTGATATCTATCTCCTTCTACCTTTGATAATTTTTCATTGTATTCTTGTTTGAGGCTATTCAATTCTATCTTCTGGTTGATTAAATCTTGTTTTGTATTGATAAATTTGATTTCCGCACTGATTTTTTTGGCCTGGGCGTTTTGTTGATTTTGTGTCCTTTGCTCCAGCTGGGTGAGAGAGACCAATCCTCTTTCATGCATTTGTTTTTGACGCTCAAGTTGCGCAGTAGCTATTTGTAATTCACTGGAGGAAGTAAGATATTCAGTACTGTCTGCGATCAATCTGACCTCCGTTTGAGAAATTTTGTTCTCCAATTGACTTAGCTTTAAGGTCATGGCCTCTTGAAGAGATTGATATTGAGTTTCTGCAGTTTCAGCTTTATTGAAATAATTCAGGTTGGCTGTTTCTTTGGCTTTGATTTGTTCTTGTGTTCTTTTCAATAGCTCGGGATCCAAGTACTCTAGTTTTATTTCCTGCAATTGTACAAGGGTATCTCCTGCTTTGACCGTTTGCCCTTCCTGAACAAACCATTTAACGACTTTTCCATCGATGGCAGAATTAACTTCCTGTGGTCGCTCTTCTTGTCTTAAAGTCGTCACAGTGGCCGTGCCCTGAATATTCTGCGTCCATGGTAAAAACAAAAGTAAAACACAACCAAAAAATAGACCTGTCATCCACCACCTTATTCCTTGATTGGCTTGATCGCGGTAAATTAGTTTTGCCGATTTTGGCAACAATATGGTTTGATGGGTCATGCTGTTAAATGCTTAGGGTCATTAGAGCTTATGACAAACTTCTGGTCAAATTCTACAGGAAGTATTTCTTCCTGACTGGTGATGATTACAGTGGCATCCAATTTTTTTAAAAAGAGTAGCAAGCAGGTTTTTTCATTTTGATCTAAATAACTGAGTGGATCATCTAGAAGCAGTAATTGGCCGGGAACAATAAGAGTTCTCAGTAAAATTATTTTTTTGATTAAGTGTGAGGGCAATTTGATGCCATGGGTGTAAATTTGAGTTTGCAATCCATTGGGAAACTGATTTATAAAATCACCAAATCCAAGTTGATGCACCAAGTTTATGATCTGATCTGTTTCAATTTTGCTTCTTCCCACGACAATATTGTCAAACAAGCTTCCAGAAAATAACTCTGGTCGGCCAATCATGAAGTTAATTTTTGAACGGTAAACTTGCAGATCAATGTGAGCGAAAATAGTGGATTGAACTTTAATTTTTCCGGTTTGGGCCTGATGTGTACCCGCAAGAAGTTTGAGTACGGTACTTGATCCCGCACCGGATGTTTGATTGTAAATAAGCATTTTTTTTCCGGCATCCAGCTTAAATGAAATATTCTCCAACACAGGTGAGGTAGAATTATAACTGAAGCTGACATTTTCAAATTCAACAGACCATGCCTTGTCATTTGGTACAATGAATCCGCCCGTTCTCTCTTTTGTTTTGGTCAACAAAGCATTCATTTTTTCAACAGCTGTCAAAACATCAAATACAAGATCCACACTAAGAATCAATTTTTCGATGGCATTGATGATAATAAAGAGGACGATTTCAGCGGCAACAAATTGGCCTATGTTGATTTCCTGATTGTGTAGCAAAGTGGTGCCTATGATCAGAAAACCTGCCATTAGCAAGACCTTAAAAAGAACCAGACTCCAATACTGTGTTTGTAAAATCCTAAAATGTCTTATTCTGAACTTTATGTAATCTGTGGTAAAATCGTCCGCCACCTCTCTGTGAAAACCGGTTTCGTTGTAATTTTTAAATGTGATCAGATTTCTGCTTAATTCTTGTAACCAATGCGCCACTTTATATTTGTTTTCACATTCCTGTAAACTGGTCTGAAGGCCTTTACTGGAAGTGAGACGAATAATCAGGTAGACGATGGCCACTAAAATTAGAGCAATGATTAAAAATACCGGGTGATAAAGAGACAACAGAAGTATACCTACGATAAGTTGAACACTGGCCAATGGTACATCCAAAAGCAATTTAAAAACACCTTTTTGTAAGTTTACCGTTTCAAAAAATCGGTTTGTCAATTCAGGTAAATAGCTTCCATCGGTACTGGTAAGTTCGATTTGAGGGATGTGATCTGTAAACTTGCTGGCTTTGCGCACGAACAGCCTCTGCTGAATTGTTTCTGCTATTTGCAGTTGCCTGATTTGCAAGTACCCACCTAATCCAAGTCCCAGGAGAACCAACAAGATCAAGATGTAGATGGATGTGGTTAGTGTATTGTAGATCATTAAATTTATAATGGACTGAATACCAAGGGGAAGACTTAGTTGTATCAGTCCAGCCAGGCCGGCGAAGAAATACAAAGACCAAAGCTCCTTTTGCTGCAGATTTAAATAGTCCCAAAGGCTTAGAAGCGGTGTTGTTTTCTTAATTTTCATAAACTTCAAATATAATAGTATTACTATTACGATAGTTTATTTATATATCTAAAAAATATGTTAAAATATATATTTAGTTAATTATACAATTAAAAATCCTTTATTTTTGTCCTGTGGTCTCCAAGCTTTCAATAAATGTGACACCGGGACTTTATCTGAAAGATCCTGTCAGTTCTGTGTTGGGAAACCAACTGGTCGCCAAATCGGTGGATTTATTGTATGAGTTGGGTTTTGAGCAATTTAACTTCAAGAAACTTTCCCAGGCTATACCTACTACAGAAGCGAGTATTTACAGGTATTTCGAAAGTAAATACAAGATTTTATTGTACCTTTTACATTGGTACTGGTCTTATTTGGAATTTTGTATTCGGTTCGACATTCCCGCCCACTCCGCACCGGAGGAGCAGCTGCGCGAAATCATTCGAATTCTGGTTGGGATTTCTGAGGTAGAGACCATTTTAACACCCTTTGATTTGTACAAATTGAACACCATGGTCATTCGGGAGAGCAGTAAGGTGTATCTTATCAAAGAAGTGGAAGACTTTAATAGAGAAAAACACTATAAACCCTATAAAGACTTGATCCTGGCCATTGCAGAAAAAATCCAGTTATTAAATCCACAATTCCGGTTTCCAAAAAGTCTGGCTACCACTATCGTCGAGACGGCGCATGACCAGCAATACTTTAGCTTATGGCTAAAGGGTCTTACTGATGTAGGAGATGAAAACGGAGAACATTACGTAGTCTCCTTTTTAGAAAACTTGGTTTTTTCTGCGCTCAGGAATGGTAAGGGCGAATAGAAATTGGATGCAATGAAAAATATTGATTAGAATTTGCGATGGATGCATTCAATCGTATAAACTTAAATGCTGCATGATTGACCGCTCCTTTCCTCCAAGGAAATGTGAAAAATTCCTGATGTACCAGATGGTGAATAAGTTTATCTTTTATATTGCAATGTTGGAGAGGGCTAAATCATCAGCTGGTATGGAAAAACCATTGCAATAAGTCAATTGAAAATTTTTTAGTTTTGATTATCCCATCCCTCAGTCAAATGACTGGTTGGCCATCTCGGCCTTTTCCACCATCTCTTGGTATTCCTGAGGGGTCAGACCGTCCATACAGTAATGGATAGGGTTTACGGGCTTGCCGTAGAGATGCACTTCATAATGACAATGAGGACCGGTGGAGGTGCCGGAGTTGCCAATGGTACCGATCACTTCTCCTTTTTTGACTTTTTGTCCCTGACGCACCTTTATTTGTTGCATGTGGGCGTAAAGTGTTTTAAAGCCGTATCCGTGGTCAATGGTCACAGACTTTCCGTATCCTGATTTTTTACTTTCGATCTTGACGACCCTGCCATTGCCAGTAGCCTGAATGGAGGTACCCTCAGGCGCCGTAAAATCAATGCCGGAGTGCATCTTGTTGACTTTGTGGACCGGATGGAGACGTATGCCATATCCTGACAGATGCTGCACATCCCGCTGCAAATGATCCAGGCGGACCGGTTTTACACTTGGAATACTGGCGAGTTCGTCTTCGCGGGCTTTGGCTTTCTTCTCCAGCTCATCCATCGAGCAGGACTGCAGGTAGAGCTGTCGCTCCAATTTGTCCACCACCTGAAAGGCTTCTTTTAGCGTATTGCCTGACTGGCGAAACTGCTCTGTCCAGGCATAAGGATCGTGGCCTCCGACGCCGCCTTCCCATACATTGGCGTCAATGGGATTCATGCCAAACATGATGCGGTAAACCCTGGAATCTCGATTCTGTATGTTGTTGAGGACTTTTTGTGCGCGTTCGGTTTGATTTTTTAAGACCATAAACTGGTATTCCAGTTGGGTAAGCTCCTTGCGAAGGGCTTTTTCACGGGGGGAAGGAAAATACTGAGAGGTCAAAAAGTAAAAACAAAATGCTGCCACCACCACCCCTGAAGTGAAAGTGAAAACCTTGAGTAATATGGACTTCCTGCTTAGTTTAACTTTCTCAAACTGAAGGGTTTGAGGATTGTAAACATATTTTTCAGACCTCATTTCATGCAGCTATTTTAAATTAACTACTTTTGCGATCCGATACACATCGCTTTGTTTGACAGGACAAAAGTAATCAATTTTAGGCTTTTTTGGTCTTCATTGCGTTGAAATTTTATTATATATGTTTTGTTTATATGTATAATTCATTATATTTTTAATATTTAACGATTTAATAAACTAGAAATATCCATGGAGTCCCGGAAGATCCGCCAGTTGTTTTTGGATTTTTTTGAAGAAAAGTCTCATAAAATCGTCCCCTCAGCTCCCATCGTGGTCAAAGACGACCCCACTCTTATGTTTACCAATGCCGGGATGAACCAGTTTAAGGATTACTTCCTTGGCAATAAAAAACCGGAGATCACCAGGATTGCAGATACCCAGAAATGCCTGAGGGTGAGCGGAAAGCACAACGACCTCGAAGAGGTGGGCGCTGATGGTTACCATCATACCATGTTTGAAATGCTGGGCAATTGGTCTTTTGGCGACTATTTCAAAGAAGAAGCCATTGCCATGGCCTGGGAGCTGCTGACCAAAAGGTATCAATTGGATGCTTCAAGAATCTACATCACCGTATTCGGAGGTGATGAATCAGAGGGCTTGGAGCCAGATCTGGAGGCCGTCGGTTATTGGAAAAAATGGATTCCCGAAGACCGGATTCTTTTTTTTGGAAAAAAAGACAATTTTTGGGAAATGGGCGAGTCCGGACCCTGTGGTCCATGCTCTGAAATCCACATCGATCTTCGCAGCGACGAAATTCGAAACAAGGTGCCGGGTGCGCCATTGGTCAATCAGGGCCTCCCGGAACTGATGGAGATCTGGAATCTGGTGTTTATCCAATACAACCGCAAAGCAGATGGAAGTCTGGAGCCACTTCCTGCCAAGCACATCGATACGGGAATGGGTTTTGAAAGGATCACCATGGTGCTCCAGAACAAAACATCCTCTTATGACACGGATATTTTTACCGGGATGATTCAATTCATTTCAGAATTCAGTGCCATTCCCTATACAGGATCTTATGGCGCAGAAGCAAAGACAGATATGGCCATGCGTGTGCTGGCCGACCACATCCGCGCCATCGTTTTTACCATCGGAGACGGCACCATTCCTTCCAGTACGGGTTCAGGATATGTGATCCGAAGAATTCTTCGCAGGGCAGTTCGCTATTATTATTCTTATCTAAAAATCAAAGAACCATTTTTATTTCGTCTGGTACCCTATTTGGTTCAAAGCATGGGCGACGTTTTTCCTGAAATTCAAAAACAACAGGAACTCATTCTCAAAGTGATCCGGGAAGAGGAACTCTCTTTTTTGCGCACACTCGAAGGTGGTCTTAAAAAACTGGAAAACCTGACCTCGACCCATGAGAATATTTCAGGTCAGCTGGCTTTCGAACTCTACGACACATTTGGATTTCCCTTTGACCTTACCAGTCTTATAGCTAGGGAGAATGGACTAGAGGTGGATGAAGTTGAATTTAGAAAATATTTGAGTCAACAAAAGGAAAGGTCAAGGGCTGATGCAAAAAAAGAATTTTCAGACTGGAATGTGATCGCAGAAGGCCAATGTCGATTTGTCGGTTACGATACGCACGAAGTAGAGGATACCAGATTGCTAAGATGGAGACAGATACAACTCAAAGGAAAAACCTATTATCAGCTTGTGATTGAGCAAACGCCATTCTATCCGGAAGGTGGAGGACAGGTAGGCGACAGAGGAATTTTGTATTTCGACGGCACTCCGGTGGAAGTGATTGATACAGTAAAGGAAAATGATCTTGTTTTGCACTTGACAGAAGTAATGCCATCACAACCCGGCAAACCGGTGAAGGCTGTCATCAATGGTTATCGCCGTGCGCTTATTGAGAAAAACCATACTGCTACACACTTGCTTCACGCGGCCCTTCGCAAAAAACTAGGCAGTCACGTGACACAAAAGGGATCTCTGGTACACGAAGATTATCTGCGATTTGACTTTTCCCATTTTCAAAAACTAAGCCAACAGGATTTATTGGACATCGAGCAATTGGTCAACGAAAAAATCAGGGAAGACATCGCATTGGCTGAGGCTCGCCAAATCCCCATCGAAGAGGCTCGCAAAGCGGGTGCCATGATGCTTTTTGGTGAAAAATACGGTGAACAGGTTCGAATGATTAGTTTCGATCCCGCTTATTCGGTAGAGCTTTGCGGTGGATGTCATGTTCCCTCGACCGGCACCCTGGGTTATTTTAAAATAACCTCAGAAGGGGCCGTTGCAGCTGGAATCCGAAGGTTGGAGGCTGTCACAGCTGTCAAAGCAGAACAATACGTTCAACAGCAGTTGACGCAACTTCAGGAAATCAAACAGTTGATGAATCTTCCGGCTGATCCGGTCAAACAGCTCGAATCCATTCTGGAGGAAAACAAATCCCTGCAAAAGCAGATGGCTGTTCTCCAGGAAGACGCTGCCGGACTGGTGAAAAAAGAATTGATGTCTGCCTCCATCCAAATAAACAATAAGGTGAATTTAATTGTCCAAAAACTAGCCCTTAAAGACAGTAAGATCATCAAAAATTTGTGCTATCAACTGGCCAAAGAATTCGAACACTGCATTGTGGTTTTTGGATTTGTTGAAAACGGAAAGCCGCAATTGATGTGCATGATATCGCAGGCACTGGTGGACCATTCAAAGGAATACAACGCATCCCAATGGATCCGTAAATTTGCTTCTCACATCCAGGGTGGAGGAGGCGGGCAGGCCTTTTTTGCTACCGCGGGAGGAAAGGAAGTTTTGGGTATAGAGGCAGCACTTGAAGAGGCCAGATCGTTTATCACTGAGGTCATTGAAAAAAATACACCCTGATGAAAATACTGATATTGCTAAGCATTTTTGGACTTTTTGTATTTTTCAACATTTACATCCGCGTCAAAACCCTTGGCTATTACAGGGAGTTGGTAAGAAGAAGAATTCAATTTGGCTTTGCACAGATGTTTTACAAGTCGAGATGGCGGGCAGAAGTCTTGTCCAAATATCCTGAAAGTACAGATTTGCTCAACACTTTTAGAAGTCATATTTTTAAAACCGGTCTTCTGTTTATCGTGGTGGTTGCCACGGTTATCCTAATGCTTGCTTTACTTAAGAACCAAATGCTGCAGGGATGAATCGCAAACTAAGTCTTGGGTTGATCGGACTGGGACATCTTGGCAAGATACATCTTCAGTGCATTCTCAACTCACCGGAAATTGATCTGGTGGGTTGTTGTGATTTGCAGATTGAATCAGCCAGGGAAATTTGTCGTTCTGCCGGCGTCCGTTTTTTTGAAAACCAAGAGGATCTTTTAGCGATGGTCGAAGCGGTCGATATTGTCACACCAACGACCACCCATTTTCAGATCGCCACCGCTGCTTTAAAAGCCGGCAAACATTGTTTCATCGAAAAACCGGTAACTGAAAATTCAGGGGAGGCCATCCAACTGGAGGAATTGTCAAGGAAGAATCAACTCAAAGTGCAGATTGGCCATGTGGAGCGATACAATCCAGGATACCTTGCGGTGCGGAATAGCATCCGGAATCCACGATTTATAGAAGCGCATCGTCTTGCCAGTTTTAATCCGCGCGGAACCGACGTGAGCGTCGTGCATGATCTGATGATCCACGATCTGGATCTCATCAGCGTTATTGCGCAATCGGAGCCCGTGGACATTCGCGCCAATGGCGTCCATATTGTATCTCCCAAGGCAGATATTTGCAATGCGAGAATTGAATTTAAAAATGGCTTGGTGGCCAATGTCACCGCCAGTCGGATTTCGATGAAGCAAATGCGCAAGATCCGAATTTTTCAGGACGACGCTTACATCAGCCTTGACTTACTGACCAAAGAGGCCCAGATCATCAGCTTACTGGCGGAACAACAGGACCAAACCATTGAGCTCGATACTTATCTTGGTAAGCGCTATGTGAGTTTGCAGTCACCGGAAATTCTACCGGTCAATGCCATTCAGGAAGAATTAAAATCTTTTGCCAAAAGCGTCGTTATGAATTTGCCGACTGACGTCAATCTCAACGATGGGATTCGGGCGTTGAAGTTGGTCGAAGCCATTACTCATCAGATCGAAGCAAAACATGAAAAATAAATCAGTTGTACTGGGAATCTTTTGTCTGGCCTTTGGTAATTGCTCAGATACAGAAGAACCCATTCCAAGCTATATTGCACTCGACCAATACCAAGTCAGTGTTTTACCCAATCAGGGAACTGCCCTTCATCAATTTAAAGATGTTTGGTTGTTTGCCAATGATCAATATGTGGGAGCCTATGAACTTCCAGTCAGAATTCCCATCTTGCAAGATTCAGACTTTGTGCTAAAAGTCATTCCAGGCATACGCAAAAATGGAGTCCTCAGCGAGCCGGTTCGTTTTACATTCATGGATCCTTTTGAGCAGATGGTTGCTCCCAATCCCGGGCAAATTATTCAAGTCTCACCTGTCTATCAATATGCCTCTGATATTCAATTTCCGTTTATTGAGGATTTTGACCGGTTTCATTTTTTTAATGATGATCGGGACAACAATCCTGAAACAGCCATTGTATTATCTGCCCCGGAGGAGGCCTTTGAAGGCAGTCATTCCGGATTGATTGCGCTGACTGCACAGAACCCGTATTTGTACGTTTGGTACGACCTGCAAAAAATAATTCCTGTGACACCCAACCGAGTTTTTCTCGAGCTTCATTATAAATCTGAAATTCCATTTTATATAGGTTTTGTTGGAATCAAAGCAAACGAGTTTGACGATTTATTGCATGGTACGGTATTGCCAAGTAAGGATTGGAGGAAAATTTATTTTGATTTTACCGATATTACCAACGATGCAAAAAGCGATTTTTACAAACTGGCATTGGCTGCCAACTACATCGCGGATTCATCGAAGACCGAACAGAAAATATGGTTGGACAATATTAAAGTTACGACCCGATGAAATTCGGTCGCTGGGAAAATATATTCTATTTGCTGACAGAAATTTTTCTAGTGGCATTGGTTTGGAATTTTTTCCTTCAGCATTTGTACGAAGCTTCTTACCTGAGCGATAAGGACCAAAAAAATCTAATTCTGTATAGAGGAATGGTCATTATCCCTACTTTATGGTTTGTGACCAATTTGCTGACCGATCAATACAAGGATGTGTACAGACTTTCGCGTTGGACTGTTTTTTCACATACGATCCTGCTCACCCTAGTTTTGGCCTTGATGGTATTTTTCTGGTTGTTGATCAGTGTGCAACCTGATTTTGAAGAACGCTATCTTTCTCCGGTTATCAGATTTTGGTTTTATTTGATGGGTGTGATGGTAGTTTTTAGAATTGGATTTTTGTCTTTTACCAGTCGACGTCTCAAGCTGGGAATTGTTGGATTTAAAACCCTGATCATCGGAGGCGATCAAAGAGCAGTGGAACTTTTCAAAGACATAAGTTCCCTGAAATTTAGTTTGGGGCATCGTTTTGCCGGATACATACACTCGAATGGAGGACAAGGCAATGAACTTGCTCAGTATCTTCCGCAGCTGGGAACTCTGAAAAATATTTCTGAGGTGATCAGAAATGAAAACATCGAAGAGGTGATTATCGCGATCGAATCTACTGAACATCAGAAACTCAAAAATATACTCGATGAACTTTTTGAGTTTGGGAAAAAATTAATGATACGGACAGTTCCTGATACCTATGACATCTTGTTGGGCACCGTCAAAATGGGACATTTATACGGCGCTGTTCTGATGGAGATCAAACAGGAAATCATGCCGCGCTGGCAAATCATCGTCAAAAGAATATTGGATATTTTGATCAGTCTTTTGCTTTTGTTGGTATTGTCGCCGGTGATCATTTATGTAGCGATCCGGACAAGGCTTTCGAGCAAGGGACCCGTGTTTTATCTACAGCAAAGAATTGGACAAAACCACATGCCCTTTCAAATCATCAAGTTCAGGTCCATGTACATCAATGCTGAGGAAGATGGCCCACGATTGTCCAGCGAATCCGATGAAAGGATTACCCCTTGGGGACAGACCATGCGCAAATGGAGATTGGATGAGATACCTCAGTTTGTCAACGTGCTCAAAGGGGACATGTCTTTGGTAGGTCCCAGACCAGAACGCGAATATTTTATCAAACAAATAATGGAGCGCGCGCCACATTACAAGCATCTGCTCAAAGTGCGACCCGGCATTACCTCCTGGGGACAGGTCAAGTTTGGTTATGCATCCAACATCGAAGAGATGATCCAACGCCTCAAATACGACATACTATACATCGAAAACCGATCGCTCGGACTGGATTTTAAAATTCTGTTTTATACTGTTCTGGTTTTGATCCAAGGGAAAGGGAAGTAGAAAAACAATTGAAGTAAATTATCTGTGTAATAATCGAGCGTTTTTTTTCATACAAATTACACAGATGGGCACAGATGAATGCAAATAGTATCTGCGAAATCCTTGAGCAATCTTCTTCTATCTTACCGATACATCACCGCTTTCACGGCTTTGATTACTTTCTCTGGATTGGGCATGTATTCCTGCACCATCGTAGGTGCATACCCTAAGGAAACATCTGCCGCATTGACTCTTGTAACCGGAGCATCCAAATAGTCAAAAGCATATTTCTGCACCTGGTATGCAATTTCTGAGGAGATGGATCCAAAGGGCCAGGATTCGTCCACGACCACCAGTCGGTTGGTTTTTTGAATGGACTTCACGATGGTTTGGATATCCAATGGACGAATCGTTCTGAGATCGATTACCTCTGCGTCGATGCCCTCTTTTTCCAATTCAACAGCAGCTTGTTTGACCACCTCCATCATTTTATTGTAGGATACAATGGTGACGTCTTTGCCCATGCGACGGATGGCGGCGACACCAATGGGTACGTAATATTCTTCTTCCGGTACTTCACCCTGGAGACCATACATCAATTCTGATTCCATAAAGCAGACCGGATCATCGTCGACAATGGCTGATTTGATAAGACCTTTGGCATCGTAGGGATCTATGATGGAAATGACCTTCAGCCCCGGCGTATTGGCCATCCAGGATTCGAAGGACTGGCTGTGTTGCTGTGCCAGTTGTCCAGCGGCTCCGGAAGGGCCTCTAAAAACGATGGGACAGCGGAATTCACCGGCAGACTGAGAAAGCGTTTTAGCGGCATTGTTGACGATTTGATCAAAGGCCAGGACCGCAAAATTCCAGGTCATAAACTCAACAATGGGTCTCAAACCGTTCATGGCAGCACCTACCCCGATACCGGCAAATCCAAGCTCTGCGATAGGAGTGTCAATCACCCTCTTCGGGCCAAACTCTTCGAGCATGCCCTTGCTCACTTTGTAAGCACCATTGTATTCTGCCACCTCTTCTCCCATCAGGAAGACATTCGGATCTTTTCTCATTTCTTCCGACATACCTTCCCTCAGTGCATCCCTCAATGTAATTAATCTTGCCATGGCTCTTGTTTTGGAGGATCAAAAATAAAGCGAATACTGCTTAAGGATTGAATTAATTTCTCATTCAGATCCGTTGATTTCAATAGAGATAATAAAGTGGGTAAATAGAGATTACAATAAAAATAAAAAACCTCCTCGCCAAAACTGGCGAAGAGGTCCGGATATGAACAGGGAAAATTTCTTAATTAGTACTTGTAAAGCTTGCCATCTTCTTCTACCACCAGATAGGCCTCCTTGTATCCGCGGCTCTTGACCTTATCCAGGGCCAGATTGGCATCATATACTGTCTTGAATGAACCAAGAATGAGGATGGTCCATCCTGAGCGGGTCCAATGCTCGATTGTGCCTATGTCTTTTAATGGGCTTGGATCGACCCATTCCGGTGCCTTGAATTCTCCTACCCTGATCTTGTATTTTCCTTCTTCCTGCACATTGGCGTCCATCTGTCCTTGCATTTCCCCGGTATTCTTGACGATGAGATGGGTTCTTTTTTCGTCGGGAATATCCGTAACCACAAAGGCTTCTTTAATGCCTGCCTTCTTCATTTTATTAAGTACTTCCAGGGCATCATTCAATTTCTTAAAGCTCCCTATCCGGATTTTGTGGGTGCCTTCTGAAGTTTCAAACCGATAGACATCTCCATATCTGGAATACTTTTTCATTCGCTCTGCCACCTGTGGATTGTATTGAGACAAAGCAGCGATTTGGATATAGTAGGTTTTGGTAGCCTGCTGGTCACTTTGATGGGTGGCGACCGGGGGTTCCTTGGTGGCATCCATTAAGGTTGAATTCTCCTCGATAGCCAGGGATTGCGCACTTACTGGAGCCAGTTCTGCTGACTTCTGGGTCAATTGTCCGGCCTTTTCCTGCTGAAGGATGACGGGCTGATAAGTTACGACACCCGTTTTTTCCATTTCAGCGCTTATTTCAGATTCTGCGCTTAATTGAGCCTGATCTTCTCCTGCTTTTCCCCTGCTTTTGGCGAGCTCCACAGCAGCATCATCACAGGTCTTGGCAAAATACTTCCCTACCGTAGGGTTGAATTCTGCATATTTTAAAAACCAAATTTTGGCTTCTTCCAGCTGTAAGTTTCTGCGCAGAAAATCTGCAAATTCAAAATAGTGATCTGGTTCAGCAGCAGACTGCTGGACCAATCTTTCGTAGGCAGATCTGGCCTCCGGGACATCACCTTCCAATTCCCAAGTTCTGGCAAGTAATTGTAAGTTGTTGATATTGTTTGGATTATTTTCTAGTTCGGCATTGATTAGGGAAATGGCAAGGAGGTACTGCCTGGCTTCAATGTGTTTTTTGGCCTCATCCAGCACCGTGCCCTGGGCCTCCGCAAAAGCCGAAACCATTACGCTGATCGCGCAGATCAGCGGGTAAATGATTGATTTCATAATTTGAGTTTTGGTCGTAGTTTTAATATTTAGTATTGAAAATTAGACGCTAATGTATGACGAATTTTTCAAATTTGTAATAAAATTTCATTTTTTTTTCATATTGACCGGGAAATTTATTTTCTGGTACGTTAGTTGATGGTATGTTTTGTCCGATTTTCAAGCCATGATGTTCAAAAATCCTTTGACCTTCCTCTTCCTGTTTTCTATCCCACTGTTTTATCCAGGATCATGGGCTTCAGGGCAGAAGTTGGACTACAGGCTGGGGGAATTTCTGCTTAAATTGGATCCTGCCATCAGTGTTCAGGACTTTGAAAAACATACTTTAAATGGGCGTTCCAGATCTTCTGCCATCCATATTGATGATGTGATCCACAAAGATTGGAACATTGTCAGACTGAAGTTTGACCACACCACCATCAACGAATATCGACTCTTTTCAGAAATAAGAAATTGGCCGGGAGTTTTGATGGTTCAGCGCAACCATCTGATCGAATACCGCCGTAAGCCCAACGATAGCTATTACGACCGTCAATGGTGGCATTTCAACGACGGGACCTATGGAGTTCCGGGTGCTGATTTCAAGACAGAATTGGCCTGGGATCTTTCCACGGGGGGGCTCACCGAAAATGGCGATACCATCGTCTTGTGCATCATCGACGATGGTCTGGATATCCAGCATTACGACATCAGACCCAATCATTGGAAAAACCATGCCGAGATTCCCAACAACGGAGTGGACGACGATTCCAACGGATACATCGATGATTACAACGGTTGGAATACCTTTCAGAAGAACGATCAATTTGCCCTCGGAAGGCACGGTACACCTGTTTGTGGCCTGGCAGCTGCCAGGGGCAATAACAATCTTGGAGTTTGTGGCATGAGCTGGAATGTAAAACTGATGTTTGTCAGTGGGGGCGGAGATGAGGCCATGGCCTTGCAAGCCTATGCCTACCCCTGGCAAGCGCGCAAGATGTACAATTTGAGCGGAGGCAAACAGGGTGCTTTTGTAGTGGCTACCAACAGTTCCTGGGGTGCGGATTACCGCAAACCTGAAGAAGCTCCACTTTGGTGCGCCGTCTATGATTCCTTGGGCGCAGTTGGTATTTTAAATGCAGCGTCAACGACCAATCTGGATCTCAATGTGGATATGGCAGGAGATTTACCCACAACTTGTGAAAGTGACTGGCTGATCACCGTGACCAATATGGAATCCAATGACCAAAAAGACATTACCAGTGGATATGGACCAAAATCAATTGACATTGGTGCATTTGGTGAAAATGTTTTTACGATCGCCCCGTCCAACGGACTTGATTTTTTTAAAGGAACCAGCGCGGCAGCTCCCCAAATTTCAGGAGCCATTGCGCTCCTGTACAGCATGCCATGTAACGCAGTGGCAGAATTGGCAAAAACTGACCCTGCCGGAGCTGCCTTAATGATGAAGCAACTCATATTAAACAATGTTCGGCCAATTCCTAGTTTGCAGGGGATTACTGTGAGCGGCGGAGTACTCGACTTTGAACGAATCACCGGTGCATTGATTCCGGTGTCTTCCATTTATGAAAACGGGGAGATCCATTTTAAAGGAGCCTTGAGTCCAATGCAGTATCCGGTTTTTATTGAATTTAGAAAATCCGGTGAAAATCAATGGTTGGATGGGGTTCTGAATTCTGATTTAGAAGAGTTGACTTTCGAGGCCAAGGAGGACTGTACCGATTATGAATTCCGTGTCAAGGGTGGATGCAGTTTGTTGGGGAATGAATTTTCAAAAATCCAAATCTTAAAGACCGGTGGATGTTGTTTGGCGCCTGACCGAATCTCTCTGGCTTCCATGGCAACGGATCACCTGATTTTGAATATCAGCAAACCGGATCGTCCCACAAAACTTGCCTACCTCATAAAAAGTTCGAATGCGCAATCCTGGGACACTAGTTTCTTACCTGCATTCCAGGAGTCACAAATTCGCATATCGGGGCTGCTTCCTTGCCGCAGCTATCAGGTTCTTTTGTATTATTTTTGCGATGACGAATTATCAGATTTTTCTGATACCCTTGAATTTACCACCCAGGGTTGTGAATGGTGCACCGACGCTTCTTATTGTCAAAGGGGAAGACCGCAATCATCTTTTGAATGGATTGAAGCGGTTGCAATCAATCAACAATGGTTTGCATCTGGCAACGATTTGGGCTACGGTATTCATTTTGGAAAAACTGCGGACTGGAAAATCCAAAAGAACATTTCTCAGGAAATCAGCATTCAACCAGGTTTTGCACTAGATACCAATCCAACGCATTTTGCGTGCTGGCTGGATTGGAATGCAAATGGCATTTTTGAAACACAGGAGACCCTCATACCTGATGGGACCATTGGGACAGGTTTACAATCTTTTACTTTTACCATGCCGCAGACAGCGATTGTTGGGATGAGCAGAATGAGGGTGATGGTGAAATACGCAGTCAACAACAATGAACCGCCGCAGGTGTGCGGGCAAGGATTGGAGTTTGGGGAATACGAAGATTATTGTGTGTATCTCGATGATGGTCTTTGTGCAGACATTGAAGATGTTTACCTCGCTGGTAAAACAAATACAACGGCTTGGTTTGGAATGATAAAATCTTCGGTGGATGATTTGGTTTATTATCAATACAGAAAACAGAATGCAGCGGAGTGGATCAGTGGCACAACCCGTGCTTCGGATTTGGTTCTAATGGATCTTGATTCCTGCACCAGATATCAGATTCGCATTGGACGCATTTGTGGAAGTCGTTACAATGACCCTATTGATTTAAATTTTACCACGGAAGGATTTCCTTGTCAGCCAACTTCAGTCAAACCGGGGAAATCGGAAAACATCAACTTGTTTCCCAATCCGTTTGATGAATATTTCACCATTTCTTTCGAAGGTAAAACGCAGATGCCGGATTTGCAAATATTTGATTTATCCGGACAATCTCTCAATTTCCGTACGGTTCGAATTGGACCTTACCATTGTCGCATTTTTCCTGAACCGGGATTGTCAGGTATGTTGTGGATTAGGCTGTTGCCCAAAGATGGAAATCCACAGTCTTACCGAATGATCAGAATGAAATAGACCCTTGGTTTCGTTGATGGGCTTTTTTGTGTTGAAGAATCCTGCAGTGTTGAGCTATTTTCAGAGGTCTATTTTTTTTCACTTTGATAAAGTAAGATGGTCAATGTATTATTTTCCAGCTTAGAGCTGGGGATGGTTTTATTGTGCTGTTTGGATATGTAAGAAAGAAATGTGCAAATGTTGATGTCGAATGACGGATGTCGTTTTATAAATTTATCCGATTTCACACTTGTCCAAAATATTTTTTACAAATCAACATTCCCACTTTTTGTCGCGCACGACTGAACGATCCAAGCTATAAGCTTGGTAGAGTGCGACAGCGCTCTAAGTGAAGGAGCCGCGAAAGCGGTGTACCAAAAAACGCAGCCTTTTCTAAGGCGGCATCTTACTTGGCTCTATTGATCTTTATTTGGTTCATATTGCAAGGTTCTCTGTTGGGACAGATTTTGGGCGCTGTATATTGCCGCTCCATAATTTAATTTCACTATGCTAGTTTGTTTGATGGGTGCATCATATTAGTTTCTGTTAAAGGAGCGACAATATAAGGCGCTATTTCCAAAATCTGTCCTTCTTGGGCCGCTGACGAAAAGGCTCTTAATATTAATCAATATTTAGATTGAAATATCAGGAAGAATGATGGTTTTCAAGCATTTCAATGCGGCCTAGGACTCCGCAGCTCGGGTACCCAACCAGTGAATTTCGCGGTCATGCTAAAAACTGTCTGAGCCCAACCGAGGAGCTATCCACTATGACGGAGTTGGCGAAGCGAGGATTGTGGAGCCAAGTAGGAGAAGGTAGAGGCGAGTTTTTTTAGCATAGCGAAAGAGCTGCAGTTGGGTGAGCGAGGTGATCATAGCGAAGTATCCTGCCACGCAGGATACCATCGTACGACAGTGCGATGGCGAAGTGAACCGCGAAAGCGGATAATTGAAACAGAGAACTATCTTTGTTTTATCCCTTGCGGGCTCCTTCACTTTTTGAGCTGTCGCTCAAAACTGCTTCGCAGATCGTTCAGTCGTCTTTTGACGGTCAAAAGAAAGTAACATTCATGAAGTTTGAAAAACAAAATATATTTTTTAAATTACAATAGTTGTTATGGGGTTCAATTTTAAAATATCGTTACAAAATTTATAAACACATGTAAATAAATATCCATATTTTCAATTTAAAATTATTTTGGACAGATGTGATCCGATTTTTATTCGGATCGGATTTGAAATCGATGTTTGAATTCCTATTCATCATTTTTTCCTAAAAAATTTTTATGAAAGAACAGCATCATCTTTGTGTTTTTAGAGCTTGGCTTGACCATAAATTACCCTGTTTGGCTCTATTGGCATGAGGGGATCGGACGACACATGAATGACCAAAATGTAAATTTATTGCGCAAAATTTAATTGCTTCCACTTTTAGGCATTGGATTGAATTAGGTCAATGCGATTGTCCAGTTACCCTCTTCCAAGGTCCCATATTCTTCATTTAAATAAAATTTTGGTAATTTCATCCATTTAAACCACCAGTTGACTGACTATGCAGTGTTCTGAGGTCTATCCAGATTAATTTTGTGTAAACCAGTATCACTCAAATCTCATGAAAGCCATTAGCCTTGGTACAAGTAAAATTCAATTGGATGCCATCAATGTAATCCTTATTGTAAACAGGATTTCACTCAGCTTGATTTTTTTTTGGTTTGGGCTGCTCAAAGTGGCTTCAGTATCGCCCGCTGAAGGGCTTGTCAAAAGTCTTTATGCAACGACCATTTCACAATGGGTGGGTCTGGATGCGTTTGTGGTTTTTCTGGGACTTGTAGAGTGTATCATTGGGATTTTGTGGTTGATTCCAAAGTGGACGGGTTTGGTCTTGGTCCTTTTTACTGCTCAAATGATAACTACATTTATGCCATTGGTTTTTCTCACAGGCGATACCTGGCAAAGTGGTTTTGTATTGACTTTGACGGGGCAATACATCATTAAAAATGTAGTTCTGATGGCAAGTGCGCTTACTATTTTTCTATTAGAATCTCAGAAGAGATAGACCTAATCTTATTTCTAAAAACGGATCAGATTTTCCACCATTTTAGGGGTCAATAACTTCCCCAGTACCTTCGCAAGAACCATTCTGCAGCCAGACATACAAAAATTAGAACAAAAAGCCATTTCCAATCAATAAACGGTTTTACTTCCAGGCTGGAATAAATAACAGGTTTGGCCATCTCGTCTGATTGCAGATATTGTTGGAGCTGATCCATTGTTGAAGGTACCGAAGATTTTCCTCCGGACAAGATGGCCAGGTTGCGAAGAAGATCAGGTCTGGCAACCAGATTGTCGAGTTCGGGATTGCCTGCTTGGATGCTAAATCTCCCTTCTGAGTTCAGGCGCTGGCCATTCCATTCTGTGGAAGCAAAAAAGCTATAATCTCCTTCCGGTAAAGACCCTGCGTGGAGTTCATAGTATTTGTCTTTTTTGCTAAATGTAAAATCGTATTCTTTTTGATCCGATGATTTGATTTTGAGTTGGACATCAGGTTGATTGATCAATTCATAAGCATCATTGTAAAGTTCAGCATTAAAAATGAGTGGATCCGATTCCGAAAAGACTTTTTTAGAAAGCATGGCTCTAAATTTGCGCCGGTCTTCTTTGGTCGCGGTGTATTGCATGGATTTGCTGATCAATTCATAAAATGCATTGAAGTTGTTTTCAAAAATAAAGTTATTGAGTTTCCATTTCCACAAACCCTCAGCACAAATGAGAAGTGTCTTAATACCATTGCGGTCAGAAAAACTCCAAAGTGGAAATTGAGTTTCAACTTTGCCGATCTTTTGATACAACAAGACTGCGGCAGATTGATTCAGCTGATATTGTCCAAAAGGGGAGATCAGTGGAGGAAATCTTTGAATCATCTGTTTTGACTCTTCTGATAGATTAAACAAATTGAACAGATCATTTACAATGGCCTGTGATTCATTTGAACTGGCATTGTGTCCGCTGATTTGCAGAATATCCTGATGCTTGCTTAGCATGTTTAAGTCGGTTTGGTTGCCCATGATATACACCCGTGGAATTTTCCATGCATCCATCTTGCCCAAAATTGGGGAAATGTCGGCATTTGTATTGGGGAGATTGTGAAATATCACCAATTGGGTTTGTTCAGAGATCACAGGTTGTTCGTAAATGTACTTTATTTCCAACGCATAGTTTTTCAATTCGTCCAGGGCAGACCTGAGAGCAGATATATCCGGGTGAGGGGCATTTGCCAAAATCAATACTTTTTTCCTGGCATCCAAGACTTCTATGTAAAAATCGCGCACATTGTTTTGTATATTTTTTTCTCCATTGAGGGTGCTGCAATGGATTCTATAACGGAACAGACCAGGTTTGTCTGTTGGTAAAACAACAGTTTTGCTCACAAAAAATCCGGGCTTATCTATCTCCACAGACTCTTCATGTTGTGAGTTCCAGTTACCATTTTCGAATTTGGAAATTCTGAAATTGGTTTTCTCTCCATTGCAAAGCCAGGCCTGAAGATCTGTTTCCACTGCAAACCGATCGCCGGAAAAAATTATGTCGTTGTGAAAAACCCTCTGTATTCGAAGGTCTTTGTCCTGGGTAGAATCGCCAACAAAAATGGTATGGACCGGAATTGATTTTGTGAGCGGATGATACAATGGATTGCGTCCCTGGTAATAGATACCATCTGAAACCAGAATCATTCCTTTCAGTTGCTGAAAGTCTGCTTCTTCGGAAATTTTATCAAGCAAACCTTCTATGTCTGATGCTGGTTCTCTAAAATCAAAACGAGCATCAGAAAAGACCCTTTGTCCAAAACTATAAGTTTTGATGTCGTATTTTTCTGCTAGCTGGCGGATCATATCCTCTTCTGCAATTTGGTATCCTGAAATCCAACTGCTGTCTTTTGATTTCATGGATGCTGATTCATCAAGTGCCAGGATGAGTTCGGGCTTCTTGATTTCCTTTTTATAATAGCGGATGATTGGATTGAGCAACAAAAGGAGCAAAAGGAAAATGGAAAGTCCTCGCAACGACGAAAGTAACAACTTATGGCCTAAGGATTTGTCAGACAATTGTCTGCTTCGATAATAAAGGATTCCAGCGGCTGCAATGGCCAAGATAAAAGCAAATGCAATATAGTAGCTTGGATATTGAAAACTAAATTGGTTCATTTTACGTTTTAGGCTTTGACACAAATCATGGTAAACATCAGATCATATTTTCTTTCCACAAGACCGAAAAGCTGGAGTCCGGCGGGTGGTCGTATTGAGATGATTGAATTTGAAAACATGAATTGCAACATAGATTTTAAAACGATACTAACATGAAAAGTACGGCTTTTGTTATATTGTTCAGCTTGCTTTGTTTGACCTCCAGGGCGTCTTACCTTTTGTTGCCAATGGATCTTAAGCAGACCAATCATCTAAAAGCCTATGGTATGATGTATTGGGTTTTGGATCAGGGATTGGAAGGTTATTGGCTTCTCAACTACCGGGGAGGTAGTTTTGTCATTGTCAATACCAAATCCTTTGAAAGGGAATGCATTACCAGAGGAATCAGTTATGAGATCATTTCAGTGGCCGAATTCGGCAGAATCCGGGAGGAAATCGCTAATCCCGAAATTAACCAGGAAGTGATGAAGCTTGAAAAAGCACCCAAAGTCGCTGTTTATACCCCTGAATTCAATGAAAAAGGAGAGAGGATCCAGCCTTGGGATGATGCAGTTACCCTGGCCCTCACCTATGCTGAAATTCCTTTTGACAAAATCTATGACAGAGAGATTGTAGCAGGCTTATTGCCCAAATACGATTGGCTTCATTTACACCATGAAGATTTCACAGGTCAATATGGAAAATTTTATGCCAACTACAACGGGCAGGCCTGGTATCGTGAAAATCAGAAAAGACAGGAAGTCATGGCAAATGAGCTTGGTTTTGGAAAAGTTTCCGAACTCAAACTGGCTGTGGCCAAAGAACTAAAAAACTATATTGCAGGTGGAGGATTTTTATTTGCCATGTGTTCTGCCACAGACTCCTATGACATTGCCCTTTCTGCTGAAGGGATAGACATCTGTGCCCATTATTTTGACGGGGATGGCATGGATCCGGATCCGGATAGAAAACTGGACTTCAACAAGACCATTGCATTTAAAGATTTTACGCTGATCAAGGATCCTATGGTGTATGAATTTTCGAGCATTGACAACACGTATGGACGCAAAGTTGTCCCGGAGAATGACTATTTCAGTTTATTTGATTTTTCTGCAAAGTGGGATCCGATTCCTACCATGCTCACTCAAAATCATACCCGTACCGTAAAAGGTTTTATGGGCCAAACAACCGCGTTTGTTAAAAAGTATGTAAAATCCGACGTACTGGTGATGGGTGAAAACAAAGCTGCTGACGAGGTGAGATACATCCACGGTACCCATGGCTACGGCACCTGGACTTTCTATGCAGGTCATGATCCCGAAGACTACCAGCACCATGTTGGCGATCCACCGACTGATCTTAATTTGCATCCCAATTCGCCAGGCTACCGATTGATTCTCAACAATATTTTGTTTCCGGCCGCTAAGAAAAAGGAAAGAAAAACCTAAACATTTTACGATTGGTGGAGAGCAGGATGGCAACAGAAGGAGAAGGCCAATTATCCTTCTATGACGCGACGTATTATCAAGGGGTCAAACCGATTGCCAGGAAAGTGCGATATCAAATCAGAAATGGTTTTATTCTGATCTATGATGAGCTCCAACATCAATTATTAAAAGAGTGGGATCACCACCTCATTCTTAAGCACAGTTACAATGAAAATAGATTGATTTTAAAGTATGGATTGAAAGATCCATTTGAGTATCTTGAAATTACAGATCCAGCAAGCATTCAAATCCTGGACCAGAGTTTCAAGAAAAAAAAGTGGTTGTCAACTGGGGGTGTTTCTCTGGAAGCTTATGCTTTGATCCGAATTGGAATATTGTTTTCCGGCATTGCTGCTTTCATGTTAATCTTATATTTTCTATTATTGCCTTGGTGGGTGGGAATCGCCAGCAGTTGGATTCCTTTGGAATGGGAGAAAAAATGGGCAGATCAAATGGAATCAGGATACGCAGATGATCCCAAGGTGGATAGTTCTGCGACCATCCTGATGAATTCATTCTACCTTAGCCTTGCACACAAAAGTCCTTATGATATACGAATTTTCGTGCTCAATGATTCTATTGTAAATGCCTTTGCAATGCCGGGTGGTATTTTGGTGATCCATCGCGGTATGCTCAATAGAATCAACGATTATAGGCAATTGGTGGGTTTGTTGGGCCATGAAATTGCTCATGTGGAAAAAAGGCATAGTTTGAACTCCATGGCGAAATCTTTTGGAGGAATGGCTTTGTTCCAATTCCTGTTCGGAGGCTTTGACTTGTTTTCTGGAATTCTGGCAGAACAATTCAGAACCATCGATCAAATGTCTTATTCCAGGGATTTGGAGGCAGAAGCCGATCGAGAAGCAGTCGAGTTTTGCATCGAGCATGGAGTGGATCCCAATGGAATTCTTGGATTGTTTGAAATTTTACAGAAGGAAGAGGCTGATCAGACTGTCGATATACCCGGTTTTCTGAGATCACATCCGCTCACCCAGGATAGAATCAGTCAAACTACACAATTGATTGATAGCAAAAGCTTTAGAATAGCTGAATCCACCCACCCAGTTCTTGACTCTATTTTTTGCAGCATGAAAGAATAAGCTGCAATTTGATGAAAATTTCTGCTTGTCCCTCAGTTGCTTGTTTTTTGGTATTTTTGCCTTTCTTTTAAACAGGGCCAGGGAAAACACCTTTGTCCGCTGAATCTTTTTGAATGGAAGTACTTAGTTTTTCAGATTTGATTAAAATACTTTGGGCACATAAAAGACTGCTCCTGTACATTGCTTTTGGAACCGCATTGGTCAGTGGAGCCATGTCTTTTCTCTTGCCAGAATACTATAAATCGACCACCACCTTTTACCCGGCCAAGCAATCCAATGTACCGATCAATGAAACCATTCTTCGCAGGGGAAATCCATCGGAATTTGGAGAAACACAGGATGCAGAACAAGCCCTTGAAATTTTGCACAGCACCAGCTTACACAATAGAATCATCGAGCAGATGGATCTTTACAGCCATTATGAAATTGATCGCAACAAACCATTTGCTTATACCGATGTATTAAAAACTTTTCGCAGCAATTTTTCAGGAAAGAGAAATAAATTTAATTCGATTGAGATAGTCGTTTCTGACAAAGATCCTGAGATGGCCGCAAAACTCGCCAATCTGGTAACCAGTTATTACGATACGGTAAGGTACGAAATCAACCGCAGCAGGGCACAGGAGATGATTAGAACCATGGAGTACACTTATGATCGGCAAGCAAGAATCATTGATTCCTTAAAAGTAAAAATGGATTCGATTACATCACTGGGCGTGATGAGTCAATTTGAAAGAGCCTATCTGATTCAGGCGTATGCCGAAGCCGGACCTTCAGAACGCGCAGGCCTGAAGAAGATGGTAGATATCAATACGAAGTATGGGGAGGATTTTGATATCTTTGAAAAAATCTACGACCGCGAAGTAGAGAACAATCTTTATTTGAAAAAATTTATCATTCAAACAAAATCTGATGCAGAAAATCAGCTTACTCAGAAATTTGTGGTGGACACTGCCATTCCAGCTGAAAGGAAATATTACCCCGTGCGCTGGCTTGTAGTTGCTGTGAGTGTTTTGTCATCGATGGTGTTTGCAGTAAGTTTGTTGTTGATCCAATCCAAATGGCCCGAGATCAGGAAGCAGCTCGAAGCTTAAACCCTTCCGTACTAAAAATCAGGACCATTTGGGTTCTGATCTCTAGCCTGGTTTTTGCAGGTTTGTGCATCTATGCGTGGTACATCGAAAACTATTTATTTTTGCTACTTCCTTTGGTGCTTCTCGCAGGTATAGTTGTTTTTTTTCAGCCGGATTTTCTTTGGTTTTTTCTGGCTTTGGCAGTACCAGTCTCAATCAATCCAAAAGATTCAGACTTAAGCGGCCTCAGTCTAAGCCTACCTGCCGAACCCATTCTTGCCGCTCTTTTGGTGTTGTTTTTTTATTACATTTTGTCAAAGAAGGAAATTGACACCCGCATTTTTCGGCATCCGCTCAGTTCTCTGTTATACATCTATTTCGCATGGATGTTGGTCACCTGCTTCACGAGTACTGATTTTGTGGTATCCATCAAATTTTTCATCGCCAAGTTGTGGTTTATTCTTCCCGCTTATTTTCTGAGTTTTTATTTTATCAAATCCGAAAACAGGATTCAGCAATTCATTTTTTTGTTTGCCCTCAGTTTAACTGCTGTTGCATTGTATAATTCTGTCAACCTTGCAGGTCACAATTTTGAAGACAAACCTTCTCAATGGACCATGCGACCTTTTTTCAAAGACCATACGGTGTTGGGAGCTGTACTGGCCATGTGCATTCCGATGGTATTGGCTGGTTTTAGACAATCGGGAGGAGATGTGATCAAGCGTTTCTTTTACTTGTTGGCCTTTGTGATTATGTCGTTTTGTCTGGTGATTACATTTGCCAGGGCAGCATGGGTGAGTATCTTTGCTGCCATCCTGATGTATTTTATTTTTCTGATGAAGATTCAGTTTAAATATCTACTGGTGGTGATCCTACTGGCACTTGGGTTTTTAACATTTAACCTGGAGACCATTTTGCAAAATCTCGAACAAAGTGGTGTTTCAAGTTCAGAAAATTTGGCTGAAAATCTGGAATCTGTTACTAATATCAGCACAGACCAGTCCAATCTTGAGCGGATCAACCGTTGGGCCAGCGCTTTTGCAATGTGGCAGGAAAAACCTCTTTTCGGTTTTGGTCCCGGAACATACATGTTTGAATATGCTCCATACCAAATAAGCAACAACAGAACAGAAATCAGTACCAACTTTGGCGATGTTGGAAATGCGCACAGCGAATATCTCGGAGCAATGGCAGAAGGAGGATTTCCCGCTTTGGTTTTGTTATTTTTGATTTTGATTATGACTTTTTATTATGCTTTAAAAGCCTTCCGACAATCAAAACACAGATCTGACCGAATTTGGATATCCGCAGCAGCGTGTGGATTAGCCACCTATTATACCCACGGTTTTTTAAATAATTTTTTGGATACAGACAAAGCGGCTGTTTTGTTTTGGTTTTTGACTTCTCTGATTGTTTATTTTGACATTAAAAACAGATCAGAGGAAACCAAATTGAAAGAAGGATAAGGGACTTTCCTTCCTGAAATGGATCCATTCGCAAATTGAATCTTTCATGCAATTTGTAAGCCATTCATTGATTGGAAATGATCTTTCATTTTGACGATTGTAAAGTAGATTATTTCCATTGCAAAAGAAAGCGATGATGTTCGAAAAATTCCAAAGATCTTCTTTGCTTTCATTTGCGCCCGGACCTTGAAAGCTGTAAAAATGGTGGAGAGTTATTTGATAAATTCATTCGACCATCTGGTGGCTGAACTGAATTTCATGAAAGGAGGAATAGCATTGATTCAACTTTTATTTTTCATTTTTCCTTCAATAAAAAAGGCCACTCGAGGTGGCCTTTTTTAATTTATAAAAATCAATTTACTTTGTGATTAACACTTTTAGAATTTTTGTGGTCGTAGGATGTTCTACTCTTAGCATGTAGGTACCCGGCTCCAGACCGATCACATCGATGGGTTGGACAGCCAGCTGGGTAGTGCCACTTAATACCATCTGACCTGTGATATTGACCATTTGGAATTTGGCACCGCTGATGGTCTGCAAATAAATCATGTGGTTGGCTGGATTGGGAAATACCTTGGTTTCAATGACCGGTGTAACAGATCTGCTGTACATATCGTACTCGACCAATTCAGTTTCTCCAATGGATTTTGGTCCCTTCTTATCCGGTTTTTTCGGACAGAAGATGGGAGATATGACTTCAATGTATCTCAATTTGGTCTCTGCATTGGTACCATTCGTGTTTTTGACGGTAAGCTTGACAGTGTATCTTCCAGCTTTGTTGAATCTGACCGTTGGATTTTTGTCAAAACTTACCATGGGAGATCCCTCTTCAAATTGCCAGTTCCATTCGATCACATCTATAGAGGACTTATCGATAAACCTCACATTGAGAGGCGCACAACCTTTAATTGTATCTGATGCAAAATTCACCTTTGGAATTAGATACACCGCAATGAGTTTTTCGAAAGTGTCAATGCCGCACTCATTTTCAACAATCAGTTTTACATTGAATTCACCCTCCACTCCATAATTGTGTGTCGGGTTTTGTTCGGTGCTGGATTTGTTGTCACCAAAATCCCAAAAGTAATTACCGGACTCCTGACTGGTATTGTTAAAGAAAACATTAAATCCGGCAATGCTATTTTGAAAGGAGGCAGTAGGTGCCTGTTTGACTTCAATGTATTCTGATACGGTAATACTATCGCTTTCCAGAAAATTTTTCGCGACGAGCTTCACATCGTATTTGCCTTTGGTAGGGAAGGTTACAATTGGATTGCGCTCCGTACTGCTGGATGGATTTCCACCCGGGAAGGACCATTCAAAATCGGTGGCGCTTGCAGTAGATGTATTTTCAAATTGGACCGTGTATGGCGCACATCCCACCGGATCGGCCGTTCTGAATCCTGCGGCTGGTTTTTCACCAATATTGATAAATTGCTTGTTTAAAGTTCTACCACAATCATTGGTGGCCCAAAATTTGACTTCATATCTACCTGCAGCAGTGTAGCTGTGGCTTGGGTTTTCTTCAAGACTTGTTTTGCTGTCGCCAAAATCCCATTCATACGTTTTGCCATATCTGGTTTTATTGGTGAATGTCACCGTGGACCCGTTGATCTGATAGTCAAATCCTGTAGCAGGAAGACTGTCAATGACGATGTACATCTCGCGGGTTTTGTTGGTGAAAAACTTGCGGGTATTGACGGTCAATTTTACCTTGTAGGTTCCGGGATTGGAATACTTGATCACCGGATTTTTGGCTTGCGAGACGGAGGGGGTTCCACCGGGAAACTCCCAGTTCCAGGCAATGACATTGCTGGAAGAGAGATCAAAAAACTTGATGGTTTTTGGAGCACATCCCCAGGTGGTGTCTGCTTCAAAATCGATTGAAGGGTAAGTATAGACTTGTACATTTTTACACAATTCACGGGTGCCACAATCATTGGTCACTTTCAGACATACCCGATAGGTGCTGTCTTTTGCGTATTCGTGTTCAGGTTGAAATTCTTCACTGGTATTGCCATCCCCGAAAGTCCATTCATAGGTCTCTCCTCTAAGTGAATAATTTTGAAACCAGACAAGTCGGTCTCCTTCTTGTTGGGTATTTCCACCCTCCCAATTTACAATCGGAAAATCGTTTGTTTCGATGTATTCTTTTTTGGTCAAGGCAACTGAACAAAGCGGATTGATGGCTTCCAGAGACACGTCAAATTTCCGATCGGGAACACTGTATGTTACCACAGGATTGACTGCAGTGGAAGTAGCAGGGTTACCACCCGGAAAAGACCATTTGTAAGAATTGGCGTTGATCGATAAGTTGGTGTACCGGACCACCACTGGTACGCAACCATAGGTGATGTCTGCTTCAAATTCTGGGACCGGGATATTACCACCCGTGCAGTCATCAAAACATGTTCCCTGGGTATTTGTAAAAGAGATAATTTCGAAGGCAGAAAAGGAAGACCAAATACTTGATCCATTGACCACCGGCGCCATGATGGTAGGATTTCCCGGAGGATCATGGGTACAGGAAAGGTTGTGACCTATTTCATGTGCCTGCAATTGTCGCAGAGGGGCAACCCCACTGATAAACTGACTGCACACATTGGTTCCATTTTGGCGACAGGCGGTGGCTAAATTGGCCAAACCCACCACGCCAGAGGTATATTTGGTAGTCCAGAGTGTGGCTACGTCGAAACCATTGGTAAACATCCCGGATTGTCTGAATGTAAAAATAGCGAGGTCATTAAAAATGTCATTGGAGCCATTCCAAAAATCCCGAAGAGAATCTTCAGAAATCCACATGTCCGACAGAGCAATCTGGTATTCTGCAATGATGAGCGAAGGATCTAAGAAAAGAATGGCCATGTTATTGAGGATATTGAGCATAAACGCCTCAGCTCCAAAAGGGCCTCTGTGAAAATTGGTAAACTGAATTTCACAAGCCAGGGCAACATCAATGATGTAGCATTTTTTGTTTCTTTCGTCTATACCCAGTGAACCGTCATCGTGATCAGAAGATTTTCCAAAGGCGCCGGGATCGCTTTTAAAACGGCTTAACTTGTCAAAGCCGCACTCGATTCCTTTAAAGGGTAAAATGTCTCGTTCAGCGTAGTAAATGAAAGTATTGGAAGTGCTGGTGGGATCATTGCCATGGTATTGCTCCAGAAAAAAGCCCACTGATTTGTCATAATGTGTAATGGAAAGAAAATCTTTTGAAACCGTCAATGCAACAGGTCCACCGCTGAATCCCGCCTCAGACCCTCTGAAGGTGCGCAGTTCCTTACTAGGCCGTCTTTCGACCAAGCCGTTTTCAGTTTGGATTCTGACCCGTGTATTTTCATTGTACATGGTGTACTCAAACAACTGAAATGTAAAACTTTTGCCTTCCAGTTGCAATTCCATTTCAATACCCACCTTTTGGATATCTTCCAGTCTCTTTCGGAAATCCTCGATATTGATTTCGTACTGTTCAATTTTGGCAAATTTTTGGTAAAGTGCCGGATCGGTTACTCTTTTGGTTGCTTTAAGCACAATGTCCTGTGCCTGAAGGCCAAATGTAAAAAAAATAAGAATGAATGAGGAGATCAGTTTATTCATAAATTAATGTTTTGCAAAATTCGGGTCCAAAATACAATGAATTTATAAGAAAGACCCGGTTTTTTGACAATTGGCTGCTTTTAACAGACTAAATTGCATGAAAATAAAACGGTATCGATTTATATTTCTTAAAGACCATTATTCTCGAAATATTAAATAAGCGAAAATGAAAATGTAGTAATGATGAGGATATATTTCCTAGACAGTAGATTTTAATTTTGGAGGAACATCCAATCAATAAATCAATAAAATTATCTTACAATCTTAAAAACAACATATTATATAGATATAAAATATTAATATGAAGTTTAAAAGTATTTTTGACCCCAAAGTTTGAGCAATATTTCCTTTGTTTTTTCTTCTGATGGATTATTTCCCGGATCGTAAATTTTAGTTCCCGCTATTTCATTGGGCATGTATTCCTGCGTGATGAATCCAAAGGGGTGGTGGTGTGCATATTCATAACCCTTTCCATAATCCAGGTTTTTCATCATGCGGGTGGGCGCATTTCTCAGGTGAAGGGGCACCGGCAAGTGGGGAAATTCTTTGGCCAGAGAAATGGCTTTTTCGATCGCCAGGTAGGCGGAATTGGATTTTGAGGAACAGGCCAAATAAATGGCCGTTTCGGCCAATGGGATTCTACCCTCCGGCCAACCGATTTGGTGCAAAGCCTGGGCGCATGCCTGTGCCATTAGAAAGGCATTGGGATTGGCGAGTCCAATGTCTTCTGAAGCAAGGATAATCAGTCGTCTTGCAATAAACAAAGGATCTTCCCCGGCATCGATCATCCTCGCCATCCAATACAAAGCAGCATGTGGATCGCTGCCTCTGACCGATTTAATAAAGGCTGAGATCATGTCGTAATGCATTTCACCGCCTTTGTCGTACATGGCCGCATTTTTGGATACCAGATCCATGACCAGCTGGTCAGTGATCGTCATTTTTTGGTCAGGAATGCTGGCCAGAATTTCCATCACATTGCACAGCTTCCTTGCATCGCCGCCTGCCAGGCGAAATAGAGCACTGTTGCTTTGGATCTCGACCACGCGTGTCTTGTATTCATCTCCTTCCACCAGGATTCTCTGGATTAGTTTATTGAGATCCGGATCCGTGAGCGCTTGCAGGACATACACCTGCATTCTACTGAGCAATGCAGAATTGACTTCAAAAGAAGGGTTTTCTGTTGTAGCTCCAATTAAAGTCAAAGTCCCTTCTTCTACGGCCCCTAGTAAAGCATCTTGCTGTGATTTATTAAACCTGTGGATTTCATCGATAAATAAAATAGGGGATTGTCCAATTCCAGAGGTTTCACGAGCAGATTGAATAATTTCCCGGATTTCTTTGACACCGGAAGAAATCGCACTGATGGTGTAGAAAGCTCTGTTCAGAAATTGCCCCATGACCCTTGCCAGTGTGGTTTTACCAACGCCCGGAGGTCCCCACAAAATCATGGAAGGGATGTAGTTTTTTTCCAACATTTTTCGGAGTGGCTTGTCAGGTCCAATCAAATGATCCTGTCCCAGGATCTCATCCAAATGTTGCGGGCGCATTCTTTCAGCCAATGGTATCATGCAAAGGCGAAAATCGTTAGAATTAACTGTCTGGAATCAATTATTTTTTTCGGATGTCAATAAGGCACCGGACAGTTGAATATTTGGTTGGATTTCCGTCAAGCTGCGAATAAATCCAGATTTGTCTTTTGGTGACAAAAGGATATACTTGTTTTGACCGTAATCAATTCGCAGTCGATCCAGAGAGGGAGCAGGGGAGGACAGGGGATCTCTGGTTTTTGAGATTTGACGAATGCCATAAATGTCAATGTTTGTGTGATGAAATAAGCCAAATCGGATCTGCAATTGGTGGTCGGCTATGATATATTTCGCGGTAAAAAATGCATGACCAATCAGTCCGAAAAGAATCAGATCAAGCGCGAACAAAATCCAATATCCCGATATCCAGAGCACAAGGCCACTGATTAAAAAAGACAGTATTAAAACGGAGGCGATAAAAGGACTTACAGCAGCTGAGAAAATCTTGTACATATTACACTTCAGCTTGTTGTGATAGGAGATCATCCAGATTTTGATGCGCGGCAGAAAAGCCTTCCTTAAATCCCATTTGAAGGATTTTGTCCAGATCTGCAAGTGTTTTAAAACTTAAGGTCATGCTTACAAGGGTATTTGATCCGATGCTGGTAAATTGATTGAGCCATTCATTTTGAGGAAGGGCCGGGTTTATTTGACCATGTTCATCACAAAAGCCATCCAGTCCGTAAAATGATTTTTTGGGAATGATCTCTAAAAAATCGAATCGCGCATAGTGCTTTTCGCTTTCCGGCCCCAACATATAGTAGAGCCAATGACCGCCTTGTTTGAAATTCATCTTTGTGGTTACTGCTTTCCAGGGTTTTGGAGCCCACCATTGATCCAGTATTTCAGCATGGGTCCATGCGTTCCAGACCCATTCCAAAGGAGCTGCAAATTCGCGTTTGATATAGATCTTGTTTTGTGATCTGTCCACCGTAAAATCCGATTGTAAATTGGTCATTGTTTTATTGAATTGAGTTGTGTAGAAAGTTATTTAATGAAATATGGATTATGTGATTCCAACCTGTTTGGAAATTGTGAATTGCAAAATCAGGGACTTCGGCTGGAAAATTACCAATGCCTTCATGGGTGAGTTTTAATCTTGTTTTACCCGCCTCATCCGTAAGCTCAAATGTCACGGTGGAAACTCCACGGTATCCTTCATATTGCCAGGTATAACTCAATCTCGATTCAAACACCAGATCCACGATTTCACAAAGGTGTTTGTATTTTACACCATTTTCTGTGGATCCCCAAAATTCAAATTTGAATCCGACTTCGGGTCTGAATTCTGTCAGATTAAAATACCATTTTTTCATCAGCTCCTTTTGGGTGAGTGCTTGCCAAACTTTGCTTTTTTTTGCATCAAATACGCGTTCTAGCATTATTGTTTTTCCTTCCATTCTTGTTTTTTTAGATCATTTAATAATCCATCCAATTGATCAAACTTTTTCTCCCAAAGGCCTCGGAATTGTTGTAACCAATGATCCAATTCTTTCATTTTTTTGAATTCCAGATGATAATAGATTTCTCTGCCTTTTGGGATCGACATCACCAATTCACATTCTGTAAGAATCTGGAGATGTTTTGAGATGGCTTGGCGGCTTGTTTGAAAATGTTCTGCGATGGCATTTGGGGTCAGGGCTTGTAGGGATAATAAAGCAATGATTGCTCTCCTGTTGGGGTCTGCAATGGCCTGGAAAACATCTCTTCTTGATTTCATCAATGATGTGCAACTATTAAGTTGCAAATATACACGCAATTATTTGGTTGCAGATATTTGGACAAATTATTTTTACATAATTTTATATGTAATATGTATTATTATGAATTTTAATTACTTGTATATTTTCTAAAAGCGTAGATCCATTCGTCCTCGTAGCGATCCTTTTTATAGAGGACTTTTTCCATTTTGGCTTCCAGGACAAAACCATTTTTTTCGAGTACTTTTTGTGAAGCCAGGTTGCTCCCAAAAGGTCTGGCAAAAACGCGGTTGATGTCAAAGTGGAGAAATGCAAACTCCAACATTTCCTGAATGGCAGCTGATACAATTCCATGACCCCAGTATGGTTCAGCAAGCCAGTATCCCAATTCGGCATTTTTGCGATGAATATCTTTCTGAGGATGAATACCGATACCTCCAACCGCTTCGTCCTCCACTGCAATTGCAAAAATCCGGATGGGATGCTCAGATGTTGCAAATCGAATAAAGTTCAATCCATTTTCCTCGGTGTAAGGGTGTGGAAATTGATCGGTCATATTTTTTGCGATGTTCCAATTGTTGGCGTATTTTACCAAACTTGGCAGATCTGATTCCCGCCAGGGGCGTAGTTTGTATTTCTTTGCTGTGTCCATTTCAAATTAAAAGATGAGAAGGACAAATGTTCAAGTTATAGGATACTAAAAGAAATCTGATATACCGTTTTGGTGAAATAGATTCTAGCTGTTTTGAATCTTGTAGAGCATCAGTGCTGCAATGTCTCTGGCTCTTTTTTTGGCAAGGTCTGCATTTTCTCCTTCAAAGTGAAGGTCCACTGTATTTGTAAATAACTTCAGCCATTCCTCAAATTCGATTCCTGTGAGAGGCGACCTTTGATGCAGGGCAATGTGTTTAAGCATGGGATTGTCCGAATAAGATTGTTCGCCCAGAAGAATACTTGCCCAAAAAGAATACATCTTTGGCAGGTGTGTTTCCCAATGCACTTTGGCCACATGGTTGAATATGTGGCCAAGTATTTTGTTTTTTTGAACTTGTTGGTAAAACTGATCCACCAGGAAGACAATATCTTCGCGATTTTTAATTTCTTTCATCGATCTATAAACAGGTAAGTATGGTAAAAGGATCAATGCAGAAACAACTTCCATCCGATCTTTACATTTTAGAATTAGTTGTAACCAATTCCACCACCATTTAAACCAGTGGACTGTGTTTTATTTAATTTTTCATTGTTTTAAAGAATTAAATTTTATGCCTACTCTGTTTCAGGTTTTCGGCAATCCCTGTTTGTATTGTTTCATTTTAATTAGTTAGGACCAATTCCTCCACCATTTACGCTTGTGGACTGTGTTTTATTTAATTTTTTCATTGTTTTATAGAATTAAAATTTTATGCCTACTCTATCTTAGGTTTTCGGCAATCCCTGTTTGTTTTTGGAAATTTAATCAATTGTGAGAAATGATGCCGCCATTTACGCTTGTGGACTGTGTTTTAGTTAATTTTTTCATTGGTTAAAGAATTAAAATATTATGCCTACTCTGGTTCAGGTTTTCGGCAATCCCTGTTTTGTATTTGATGATACAAAGATAGGATGGGTCTTAAGCAACGGTAATTGTTACTTAGTACATGACCTGTTTTTTGAGCGAATGGGTCATATTGTTGAGTAAGAATAAAAAAAATTGAAATTGGATGCAATGATTAGCATGGTTGTATTGCTCTTCAAAAGCAATGGTTTTTAAGGACTATTGTAGAGAAAACCTTAGGACTAAAAATCCGATATTGAGATTTATTAAAAATAGATTCCCACAGCTTCTGATCATCAGTTGCTGTGGGAACAATGGTTTGATAGAATTTAAGTGTTCTGCATAAAGGCAATCTTTGCAGCCTGAAGGGTGTGGACCATGGTTGACCAATCCTATTTAGGATGGTTCTTTCATCATAAAGCTGTTAACCAATTTATCTTGTCATACCCTTCTTCACGAAGGAGTTCTTATGATGAACCCAATTTAGTTCAACTTCACCCCACCACCATTTATGCCAGTGGATTGAATTTTTGTTATTTTTTCATTGTTATATGGATGAATGATAATAGCCTACTCTGTTCCAGGTTTTCGGCAATCCCTGAATGAAATTAATTAAGGTCAAAATTAATTCATGCGTACTCCAGCCCTAAGGATGGTTCGAATTTGTGAAGTGTTTAATCTTTTCACTTTTATTGATTTAAAATGATGCCTACTCTGTTTTAGGTTTTCGGCAATCCCTGATTATGATCTGATTATTGGAGAAATGCCCCTGCTGCATTTACGGTTGAACTTTGTTTTTTTGTCAGCTTTTTCATTTTTATAATTTTAAATTTATGCCTACTCTGTTTCAGGTTTTCGGCAATTCCTGATCTTCTGGCGCGATTGCCATTTGATGAGACAAAGATGAGGCTGGGAGATGGTATCAATTATCATCGAAATCTTAAGTAATGTAAAAAAGTATAAAATAAAAAAAGCAACTCATTTGGTTTTAATAGCATGAGTTGCTTTCCGGCAGAAAATGGGAAATGATTGCTTTTAATGAATAGATGATATTTGCAAAGGCATTTTCAATACAGGAATTTACCTGTGTTTCTAATGTTTAAGAGGATTTTGAAGCGTTTTATTTATCATTGGATAGTTCAATTGAGTTTTATTCCTCTACCATTGACAGCCCTAGCCTTTAAAATAGTTGGGTTTTTCATGTTTTTAAAACAGGATGGATGATACATATTGTGATGCAGGTTTACGACAATCCCTGATTATGATATGATTACTGGAGGTATGGCCCGGCTGCATTTACGGTCGAGCTTTGTTTTTTAGTCAGCTTTTTTATCTTTATAATTTTGAAGATGTGCCTACTCTGTTCCAGGTTTTCGGCATTCCCTGAGCGAAACTAATATGGATTTGAGCTTAATTCAAACGCGTTCCAGCTCCATTGATGGTGCGAATCTGTGAGATGTTTAATCTTTTCACTATTTTTAATTTAAAATGATGCCTACTCTGTTTCAGGTTTTCGGCATTCCCTGAGCGAAACTAATATGGATTTGAGCTTAATTCAAACGCATTCCAGCTCCATTGATGGTTCGAATCTGTGAGATGTTTAATCTTTTCACTATTTTTAATTTAAAATGATGCCTACTCTGTTTCAGGTTTTCGGCAATCCCTGAAAGAAATTAATTGCATTCAAACTTAATTCATCCGCATTCCAGCTCCATTGATGGTGCGAATCTGTGAATTATTTAATTTTTTCACTATTTTTAATTTAAAATGATACCTACTCTGTTTTAGGTTTTCGGCAATCCCTGAAAGAAATTAATTGCATTCAAACTTAATTCATGCGCAATCCCGCCCCATTGATGGTTCGAATCTGAGGAGTGTTTAATCTTTTCACTTTTATTGATTTAAAATGATGCCTACTCTGTTCCAGGTTTTCGGCAATCCCTGATTGAAATTAAATGTGGTGAAAATTAATTCATGCGGATCCCAGCTCCAATGATGGTATGGATTTGTTTTTTGTTAAGTTTTTTCATTTTACGTTTTTAAAAATTAAGTGCCTACTCTGATTCAGGTTTTCGGCAATCCCTGATTGAATCAACATCCAACTTATTTAAATTAATTGACCCGCATACCAGACCCAATAATGGTGTGGATTTGTTTTTTGTTAAGTTTTTTCATTTTTTTAAAATTTAGAAATAATTGCTTACTTTTTTCCAGGTTTTCGGCAATCCCTGATCTTCTGGCTCGATTGCCAATTGATGGGGCAAAGATGAGGTGGGTAGAAGCTCTCTACTGTCATCGAAATCTTAAGTAGTGTAAAAAAGTATTAAAAAGCAAAAGCAGCTCATTTGGCCTTTTGGTCAATGAGTTGCTTTTAGACAGGAAACTGAGAAATGATGGCTTTAAATGATAGATGATATTTACAAAGCCATTTTGTGATACAGGAGTTAACCTGTGTTTCTAGTTTTTAGCTGGGTTTTGAAGCGTTTTAATCAACTATGGATAGATTTAATTGTGTTTTATTCCTCCTCCATTGACAGAGCTGGACTGTGTGTTGGTTAATTTTTTCATTGGTTTAAAAATTTGAATTTTTGCCTGGTTTGTTATTGGTTTTTGGCAAACCCTAAGAGTATCATTTAGTTCCATTTGTAACCCCCAGCATGAAAGGTAATCATTTCCTTCTTGATCAATTTTTTCATATTTATAAATTTGAAGTAAGAGCCTACTCTGTTATAGGTTTTCGGCAATCCCATGTTGTTTCATTTAATTTTGATTAATTGTAGCGCAATCCGCCACCATTTAAGCCTATAGACTGTGTTTTAGTTAATTTTTTCATTGTTTTAAAAATTTGAAATTTTGCCTACTCTGTCATAGGTTTTCGGCAATCCCTGATTGAATACTTTGGTCGATATTTTTTAGATCAGTTGAATTTTGCGCCTCCTCCATTGATGGAGCAAGACTGTGATGCATTTAGTTTTTTCATGATTGTAAAATTTTTGTTTTAAGCCTACTCTGATTCAGGTTTTCGGCAATCCCTGCATGGATAACTAGGACAATTTTTAAATTTAGATTAATTAAATCTGGCGCCTCCTCCATTGACGGAGCAAGACTGTGAGCTGGTTAATTTTTTCATTGATTTAAAGATTTTAATTTGATGCCTACTCTGATTCAGGTTTTCGGCAATCCCTGGATTTGATCAATTTGTGATTTTTAAAGATTGGATTAGTTAAATTTGAATCCTCCTCCATTGATGGATGATGATTGGAGTGCATTTAATTTTTTCATGATTGTAATATTGTATTTTTAAGCCAACTCTGATTCAGGTTTTCGGCAATCTCCTTGACGGTCATTTAATTAAAACGGAATCCTCCAGCTTGAATGGTAATCGTTTCCTTCTTGATCAATTTTTTCATAATTTTTAAGTTTGATAATTTACACCTACTCTGATTCAGGTTTTCGGCAATCCCTTTTCATTTAATTGATACAACAAAGGTATGACGAGGACAAGTGGGGTCCGGATCACATGAAAGTAGGATTTTCTGGATTATTTGAATCAGTATGCCTAATATATCTTCATTCGATGTATCAATTGTATTTTTGATTTTATACCACCCTTGCCAGCAAGTGAATGCATTTCATTGGAAGACAAGCAATTTCTGAACTTTTGCTAAATCCATCAGATTTCGATTAAATACCCTTGGTATTCAATTTGTTTCTGTCAAATCTAAGGCTTGTTGCTTTGTTGGGGCAATGGGGAAACATAAACCATGTGGAAAACCCACATTGATTCGGGTTCAGATCATTGTTATTGCAGCTACCCCTTTGATATGTGCAGTGATTGGACTATTTTAGATAATGGACATTCATCCTCAAAGGGTCGGGTATTAAAATTCTATTGAATGAAGGGAGGGCAGATTAGGGATTTTCAAATCCAATTTCGATGTTTTTTAGTTTGTCATCAACCAAGCTGTAAATGGCATAATATATTGGCATATTGTTTCTTTCTAAAAATTTGGTGTTGCTGTCGTTGGGCAACTCAATTCTATAAGCGAGATCGATGGTATTTTTTGTACTGTCTTTGGCGAGATAGCAAAAACCCAGTTTTTCGACAATTTCCTTCCTGCTCATCCCAAGTTGTATTCCTTTTTCTGTTTTAAACACAGGTATATTTAACTGGCGGAACTCTTGTTGAGTATTGTCAGAATGGGAAACATTCATTACGCTAATCTGATTGGGATAGTCAGCTGGATATACCGTTAAAACCAGTTTTTGCTTTCTGTCTGCGCTAAAGTAGCTGTGGTTTGATCCAGCCTCCAATTGGGTTTGATGACCGAGTAATTTTATGACACTTTCAGCATTTCTAAGGACAATTCCTGAAACCGAGGTGTCCGGATTGATAAAAATACAATTGGGTGGGTCAAATGGTTTCATGGTATCATGATCGGTGTTCTTCAGGTCATTGGATCTTGGGATTTTTTCCATTTGATCATTTAATTTGACGTTCTGTGTACCCGAATGAATACAACTTATCAAAAGTGCGAATGAAATTAATGTTGACAAAAGGACCCTCATATTTTAAACTTTGGTTTTGATAGCATCAGGCAAATAAGTAAATTCTTGCTTTCAAGTGTTACGCATCATGGCAATTCTCGCTTTTCCACTAAAATTTGATCAAAGATAGGCCTTTACAATCTTTTGAAAATCATTATTTTCTATTAGTCGAAAGGATTGAATTATGTTCAATCAAAGATGAATTTTACCGAAAAAAGGGCGGGTCGTAAATCTTTGGTTTTAGGTTCAGGTATTTTTTCCAATTCAATCCAGCCTTACAATGCTGCAATGGTAGAAAATCCAATCCTTATGCCTCAATAGTCTTTTTCGATCACTGTGCATATTGACAATATCAATCCCGTAGAAAACACTTTTGTGGTGTCCACGGTAAAAGTGAGATGTTGCCCATTGTCTTTGCTCGCTATGGTAAATTCATCACTGAAATCTTTGTATCGGACACCGATGTGAAAATAGGTATTTTTTTTCTTGGTTTGAACTGAAAAATCCACCGCATACTTTTTCCCAATGGGTAAAATCAACCACAGTGTTCCTCCAATGGTTACTAAAGGACCAATAGGAAATGAGCCAACATTTTCCGATTCAAAAGTAACTGTATTGTTGTAAAAGTCACCCTGATAAGGAGGTATTAAATTTAGATACATGGGTCCTTGTGTTGTGTGCTCAATACCGTGGTTCAGGCTCAGACGAACTGTTCTTAGCATTAATTCAATTTCGTCTTTTACGTTGCCATGGATATCAATATTTGTCTGATCAATGATATCCAACCATTCTCCAGGTGACAAATCAGCCAAAGGTGTAAAGATCCCATCCGGAGTAATGGGCGGCTGTTTGGTGTTTTTTACCCTGGTTGGATTTTCTAGAATTCTTTTCATTTTATTTCAATTTGAGCTGGTGCTTACTCTATTCGGTTTTCAGCTTCCCCGTTTTTTTTGGCAATATTGTTTATGGTTTAAAATAGGATATTTTACAAGTTGGTGCACTATCCAAAACCCTATCACTACAATTACAATTGTGAATCAATTTGGTTTTTGAAATGCTTAGGTTTGTTAGTGAATTATATCAGGACCTTTATTCTGGTCAAAAGGCATTTATGAATTGGGGGTCTTTCATAGAAAGGGTCAAATTAATCTTTTATCCAAATCTCCTATTATTTGGAGGTATCACCGGACAATCCAAGATTTTCAATAGCTATCGGCTTATTTGATATCACAGACTCTTTATTTTTGATGAATCATCGTATCATCCAATGATTCCCTGCAAATCTGCTTGTAGATTGAAGGAAAGGGCATGAATATCCAGCTAAGATTTTTTTAGATGAAATGGCAAACGAAGTTTGGAGAATTTTGGGGACCAGCAGTAATTATTCCCGGTTTGGAACTTTTAAGTGAAGGGTTTTATGGAAAATGCAAGCTGGCTTACAACAAAAAAAACAAACGATAGCTGCTGATTTATGGGTCACAAGTCAAGGGATCTTGTTTTTATTTCCACCATCCCTGACTGCAAGCCAGGGAGTGATGGAATTTGGATAACTTAATATTTTAGCAAATACTTTCGGAAATGGAAGCAATAAATTGATCATTCACCTTATCCGGTAAGTTGTATATTAGATGGGTCAATCTAAGCCGTTTTGCTGTGTTGGTAACAGAATGTTTATTAATTATATCTTATTCCACCGGCATGGATGGATTCGGTCTGTGATCTTTGTAACTTTTTCATTTTCTTATAAATTTATAATGAGTAATCGCAATTGATTAAATTTTCCCTTAAACTCAGGATGATTGAATCAGTTCCATTTGACATGGTACCAATAAATGGGACACTGATCTAATTTAGTTAAAAAATAAAATTAGTACACATTTTACCCCTGCGACAAAGATAAGCATTGCTCCCAAAATGTCAAGAGCAAGTCGAGTTCCGCCGGAAGAATACAGAATAAAGAGGTCGGCGGAACTCTTGACATTTTGTCCGCAATAAGCTTGGTCCTCGTCTAAGGGTAAAAATGCAAAGTCATGTTTTGTTTCCATATTAGTTGCAATGAGTGAATTGATTTTTCGAATAATAAATATTTTCAAATTCTAAGGGTGTATAGTATTGAATGGATGAATGCCTTCTGATTGTGTTGTAATAGCCATCTATGTATTCAAACAGAGTGAATCTTAATTGATCCAAATCATCAAATACAGTACCTCTAATGCATTCGCATTTGAGCCTTGAGAAAAATGATTCGGCAATTGCGTTGTCATAAACTTCGTTTTTGCGAGTCATACTTTGTCTATTTCCTTTAATGGCATTTTTGAAATCTTTACTAGAGTACTGCGTTCCTCGGTCAGAATGGACAATCACACTTAATTTATTTTGGATGCATTTCAGTTTTGCTTTATTGAAGGCTGAAATAACCAGTTCGCTTCTCATATGAGTCTGAACATCCCAGCCCACTACTTTATGCAAATAAGTATCAATCCAAGTTGAAAGATAGGCCCATTGGCCATTCTTTAAAGGAATGTAGGTAATGTCACCAACCCATACTTCATTTGGTTTTTGCGCCTTTCCAAAATCAAGAAGTAAATTGGGTGCAGGAAATTTGGTCCCGGTGGAATCAGTTGTTTTTGGAACAAAACTCTTTGGCTGGATTGCTTTCAAATTTTGTTCCTTCATACATTTGCGAATCAAATGGCGGCTAACATTTTTTGAATATTTTACGGCTAATTCCATTTTAATTCTACGACTTCCATACCTATTCATATGAGAGTCAAATACGGATTTTATTCGGTCTCTTAATCCCAAATGTTTAGTGGGAGAATCCCTCCTGTGGATAAAATGATACAAAGTATTCCTTGGAATATTCATCATCTTGCAAAGCTTGTTAGTAGGATACACACCGCTTAGACTCTGGATAAATTCAGCTTTTGGTTTCATGTCTGCCGGCTGAAAATGTTCAAGGCTTTTTTTAAAATATCCCTTTCCATTTCAACATCCCTTAATTTCTTACGGAGCTGTTCAAGTTCAGTATAAGGATTATTTGTTCCTGGCTGGACGGAAGCATTCCTGGTAATCCTGATTTGACTACGCCAATTGTAAAGCATTTGCTTACTAACGCCAAGAGAATCAGCTAATTCGCTAGCGTTCCTCCCGGATTCGAGCAAATGAATGGCATTAAGCTTAAACTCGGTATCGTACCTCCTCCTCCGATTGTTTGTCTTTGATTGATCCATAACACAAATTTAAGTTAGATTTGTGTACCATTTTCTTGGACCACTTCAATTTATAGCCTGCACCCTGGATAGTACAGATCTGTTTTTTAATTAGTTTTTTCATGAATTAAATGTTTAAAATGAATGCCTACTCTGTCTTAGGTTTTCAGCATACCCTGATTGTTATCGTTCTAATGTATGTTCAAATAATACACTAGTTCCATCGGTAGCCAGCCCCATTGATGGAAGTTGTTTGTTGGTTGGTTAATTTTTTCATTGGTTAAAGAATTTAAATTTATTGCCTACTCTTGGATCAGGTTTTCGGCATCGCCTGTTTGTAATCGTACTAATTTAATTTCAAGTAAAATATTAATTCCAGCGAATGCCAGCTCCATTGATAGAAGTCGTTTGTTTGTTGGTTAATTTTTTTCATGGTTATATGAATTTAAAAGTTTATGCTTACTCTTGGATCAGGTTTTCAGCCTCGCCTGTTGTTATGTGGTTAATAATTAATTGAATCTTAAACCTCCACCATTGAGTGAAGCTGTTTGTTTGTTGGTTAATTTTTTCATGGTTATATGAATTTAATAGTTTATGCTTACTCTTGGATTGTGTCTTCCCGCACTCCCTGGTTGTAATCGTTCTAATCCAATTTCAAGTAAAATATTAGTTCCAGCGAAAGCCAGCTCCATTGATAGAAGTCGTTTGTTTGTTGGTTAATTTTTTTCATGGTTATATGAATTTAAAAGTTTATGCTTACTCTTGGATCAGGTTTTCAGCTTCGCCTGTTGTTTATTGATTGCTTTGTGAAAATCAATTGGCTCTGAAGCCAGCTCCATTGATACTTTCTGCCTGGATTTTGTTTATTTTTTTCATTTTGTTTATTTTTATTTGCCTACTCTTGGATCAGGTTTTCGGCATCGCCTGTTTTTTTGACATGACAAAGGTAGGACAGTCCTATCCGGGCCGATATCACATGAAAGTAGGTAATTTCGGATTTGGATTTAAAGATTCTCGCCGTCCAGGATTTGGCGATAGTGTTTTTTGACTTTGTTAAAGAAGTACTCTAAAAGCGTTTTTTCCTCAATAATAATGACTGCATTTCCTGTTAATCCCGGCTGTAGAAGTCCGGCCAGACGACCCGGATCGACAATATCAATGCGTAGATTGTAGTCACCTTTTTCGTCCGCGCTGTAACTAAAGGAGCGAAGATTACCTTGCATCGCACCATACTCATAAAATGGGAATGAAAATACTTTTAAGTGGCAAGCCTGGTTTTCTTCCAGCTTTCCAGCTAATGAGGGCGGACATTTGGCAAATGCATAAAATGCTTGTTGTTTGTTGCTAATTTTTAAGGCCGTTACTCCTTCAGGTATTTCCTTTTCTCCCTCAAAGAGAAAATGGATCATACCTTGAATGGGACTTTTGAGGACAATGGCTCCCTCCTCAATGTTAAAATCACCATAGCTGTCTTTGATCTTATTCCAGGCGAGTATTTTCTGATGGACCAGTGCCATGGAATCTTCTACAAATTCGGCAGTTGTTTTTTGCAAACGGCTTTGGGTCATTTCGTTTTCAAGGGTCAATCTCTCGATCAAGTTGACCAAGCGAACATTTTCTTTTTCAAACTTTAAATCTTCCTGATTCAAGGAACTTTTGATTTGCGCGAGCTTGGTTTCTTGTTCGATAGAGTCAAATTTAGAACCAATGGATTGTGAGCGAAGATTTCTGGTAGCACTCAACTTGTCTTGTGTTTCTCTTAGTTCGGCTTCCAGTTTTATTTTTTGTTCCCTCCAATGGGTTTTATCCAATTCCAGCTGATGCTTGTAATCAGCTATCAGATTTTGGTTTTGGCGGATATGGGTCATAAGCATGTCTCGTTGACTCATTTCAGCTTTTCTCCCAGAACTGTTTAGGTTTTCCAGCGCGTGTTCGGTTTCTGCATAGCGATTGATGAGTTGTGCGATCTCGGGCGATGTTATGCGAATTAATGGTGAACCTACCTGCACTGAATCTGAATTCTTTATGTATTCGTGCAATAGATAAACAGCATGTGGAAACTTATAGACTTCTTCTTTGATGTTATTCTTAAGACTAAAGGGTAACTCGATTTGGTCGGGGAAACGGACAAAACCCGCCACCACAAAAATCACAACAAACAAAACAATCGCAAGATACAATAAGCGCTTCATTAATCGCGCCCTCAGATCTCTGACCGGCACGTCTGCTTCCCAGTACAAACGCTGGTATTGTTGTGGCTCCAATTGATCTGTCTCTTTCATACTCAATAATCTACGTAGGTTCTCATAAATCCCTGATAGAGACCGCCATCCAGCTTCATTAGATGATCGTGATTGCCTTCTTCTACAATTTGTCCACCGTCAATGACCAAGATCCGGTCTGCATTGCGAAGGGTCTGCATCCTGTGGGCGATGCTGATGATGGTTTTGTCTTTAAAATGGGATTTGATATTGGCCATGATCTTTTGTTCGGATTCAACATCCAGCATACTGCTCGCTTCATCCAGGATGATAAGCTCAGGATTGGAGAGAAATAATCTGGCAAATCCAATCTTCAGTCTTTGTCCTCCGGAAAGATTGGCCCCAAAATCACCTATCTTATAATTGTAACCTAAGTATTGGGAAGAAACAAAATCGTGCAGATCTGCTAACTTTGCCGCTCTGATGATGTCATCCATGCTTGCATCCAGATTGCCATATAAGATGTTTTCTTTGATTGTTCCGTTGAATACATAGATCTCCTGTGGAAAGAGAAATACTTTTTTCCTCAAAGCTTCTGGATTGATGCGCTTCATGTCCGTTTGTCCAAAATGGATGCTGCCTTCGTAATCCGGATAGAGATTGAGAAATAATTTTACCAGAGTGGTTTTGCCAGATCCATTCCGACCTGCAATTCCAATATGCTCTCCCTGTCTTATGTCAAAATTTAACTGGTTAAGGACATAATGTTTCCTGGCTTTTGGAATATTTAAAATTGACATTTTTACTTGTACCGGAAAGCAATTGAAATCGTTTTGCTGTTCAAGTATGGAGGAATATTCAGTTTCCTGAAGGAGCACATCATTCAAACGACTGATGCCCACCGACAATTCGGTCAGATTGTACCAGATCATTGAGAGGTTGTTGAGCGAGTTGAGCACAATCACAAAAATAGCGGTGATCGCTAGGTATTGTCCAATGGTGATTTCATTGGAAAAACACATCCAGGCCCCCACCCAAAACACGCCTACCTGACTGACATAATAAATACTTCGCTGGACCGAATGGAGGACTGCGCTTTGCTGCTCGGATTCCATGACAACGTTGAGTGTTCTTTTGTATTTATTTTTCCATTGCCAAAATTTGAAATTTTCAATCGCAAGTAATTTAACACTGAGCATTCCAAGCAATGTGTCTAAAAAGTCTCCAAGCGTTTCAAGATTTCTGTAGAAAACTTTATAAGCGAGTGCTCTGATTTTTGGTGTGTACCAAATGGTCATTCCTGCATAAAGGAGGACAAAAACCAAGGCCAGAAAACCGAGTTTTAGATTATATATTAAGAGAATGGGAATATACAACAAAACAAACATCAGATCCACGACACATTCTATGACTGATGGGTTGACCAGTTGCCTGATGGTAATATTTTCCTGAAACCTCGCCATAAAATCCTCGCGCTTGTTGTTGTCGTAGAATTTTTGGCGGAGAGAAATAAAATGTTTGAAAAACCGACTAAAAATTCAAGTTCGAAATGCACTCTTGCATGGACCAACAGAATATTTCTGGCGTACAGCAAGATCACCTGGGTGGCGAACACTGCAAATAGTCCAAACAAAATAACCATCAACAGTTTTTTGTTTTGATTGACCAGGACATAATCTACAATGGTCTGTGTGAAAAAGGGGATGGCAAGACCAAGGGCCTGCAACAGGGCTGAAGCCAATAGGATTTGGACCAGAACTCCCTTTAGAGACTTGAATACAGGAGCATAAAATTTTCCATACAGGGATTTTTGTTTTGTGCGGTGCTCGTGTACAGCTTCCTCCAGATCTTTGTTTTTAAAAATAGAAGGGGAAGGAGTCAGTGCCAGAACAATGCCATTCCATTTCTTTTCAAAATCCTCGCGACTCAGCCGGTCTTTTCCATAGGCCGGATCTGCGATCCAAACTTCTTTTTCAGTGACCTTGTACACCACGATAAAATGCATGCCGCTGTAATGTGCAATGCAGGGAAGAGGAATTTCTTGAAAGTTCTTGTATTCCATTTCATAACAGTCTGCTTGAAAACCAAACTGTTCGGCAGCTTCTGCCAAAGCATATAAATTGACACCAGAGGTATTGACTTCCGTGATTTTCGTCAGCAAAGACTGAATGTTGTAATACCCGTAATATTTGAATATCATAGCCAGACAGGTAGGGCCACATTCCATCATACCAGTCTGCTGAATAAAGGGAAATGATTTACTTTTTGGCATTGACGACTTGACTTTAAGATAAAATGAGGATTTTTTCCTTCAGACAAAGAAATAAGTAATCTCTGATATCTTCAAATTTTAGTTGTTTCGAAGCCAGTATCTCAGAAGTGGATTGAATTCCATCCACAGAAAAAATAAATGACCGCCAACTCATCTCGTCGGCTTGCAGCTCATACACCAGACTTTCATCTTTCTGGATAAATTCACGACCCGTGCCTTTTTCAATAACGATGCTGCAGGACTCCTGGAATTTCAAAATTTTATCCAATAATTCTTGCTCTGAAATGATTTCAAAGGCCTTAACCAATTGACTCTTTATAGTTTCATTAAAATGTGGCACAAACTGTATCTCTGGCTCAATATCTATTTCGTACTGAATGGAGGACTCATTTTGTAAATGCAATTTTTCAAGAAGGCCAAGGTTGATCACATTGAGCAAGTATTGCCAGGCTTTGTGGTCCGGTGTATTGTACAGGCGTTCCAATTCTCGAACCAAAGCTTTTTTGTCAATGACCTCATGGTCCTGATCGAGTGGACCCAATGCTTCTTCGAGCAGGTCCAGTTTTTTGGGATGAATCAGTCTTCTGTGTTCTTCAAATCGGTGGTCGTAGATTCCGGTGTCAGCTGGTGCTTTTGATTTGTTGAGAATATATTCCGGAAGATAGCGCTTGGACGGAATTCTGAGGATTTGTTTATCAAAAAATAATTCAGGGTGAAACTGCTCAGGAACTCCGGCTATCATACTTACAAAGCGATGATCCAGAAATGGAAATCTCGTGCTGTGTTGGTGCATGCTGGCAGCTCGAATTTCATCCCATAAGAGCACAAAATGATTCTGGTGAATATTGCTTTTTAAATAAAACAGAAATGGATTGGCCTCCAGGCCCTGGCCTGAAAAGTCCTGGATAAATTCTTTGGTGAGATAATTTCTGGATCCCCATAAAGCAATCAGTTTTTCAGGTAAATGATGCCGCAATTCAATTTCCTGAATGCGGCGGCTCATGTTCTTCCAGTTTTCACCGGGATCTTCCACATCGTTGACAATCCAGCGTGCCAATCCACCGTTGAGTTGATCACTTCCCGTACCCGTCAGCACGTAGGGAATATCTGGCCGATGCCTTCGTATGGCATCGTGCAAAAGTGTTTTGCACATCGAATCATTGTGGTTGATGGGAGACTCAGCATGCCAAATCCTCTTTTTCCAGTACTCTGGATCTCCTTCCAATCGATGCATTGGTATGGCAAACTGAATATTTTCAAATCCATTTTCTATGGCATGCCTGTGACAAATGTCCGAAGTCTCTTCGAGAAGGGTGGTCCTTGTGATCACTGAAAAGGTATCCAGTTTTTTCGATCGCGCCGCGATCGCACACAATATGGATGAATCCAGACCACCGCTCAAGAAGGAATAAGCCTTATCATGATCCTGAATGCGAATTCGCACAGCATCTTCCAAAAGATCCATGTACTCATCCATCACCTGCTGGGCATTGCGATAATCCGGTGATTTGATATTCTTATAGGGGTTCCAGTAAATTTTCTGGGAAAGATCTCCTGAGTGTAAACCGATGTCAATGAAACTCCCTTCTTTTAGTAAAAAAACTTTTCGAAACCAAGCGCTGTAATTGACTTCTCCGTCGAGTACTTCAAAAGGCAAGGGTCGTCTCAAAGATTGATGCCAGTCAATTTCTTTTGGACAAAGAGGGTGTTGCAACAAAAGTTTTAGCTCTGAGGCAAACAAGACAAATCCGGATCCGCAATGGTAAAAAACCTGTTGAATCGCCATTTGATCTGTGGCCAAATATATTTTGTCTTTGCTTTGATTGTAATAGCAAATCATAAATTTGCCATTCAGTTTGGACAAAGCTTGTTGTAAATTGGAAGTTTCAATTTGCTGTAGGAGATCTGACAATTGATCCTCCAGAGATGCATTTGTATGAGAGTAAAGTTCACCGGAAAAAAAAAGTTGAGATCCGTTGGGATGGGTCCTGTGAACAAAAACGCCCATCATGTCCAGCAAGGGACTTGTGTAGCTCTGACTGAGCTTAACAAAGCCTGGATAAGCCTTTTTTACAGACTCCAGGGCAACCTGATGAACTTCCTTGTGGCTGGTGTTCATTTTGATGATACCTGTAAATCGATGCATATTTTTTTTGAAGGGCAAAGCTAAGATCAGGAAACAATAGATACTTTATCGCATAAAAGTAGGAATTTTATGCAGACAAATCACCTTCAAAAATCAGTTGTACCCCTTTTCCGGGAGCTGTTTGGATTAAAACTTTACCTCCGATGTCTTCTATTCTTCTTTTAATATTGCCCAATCCGTTACCTCCACCATGAACGATATCAGCTTCCATGCCAATTCCATCATCCTTAATTTCAAGGATGTAATGCAATCCTTCTAGTTGAAAGGAAACTGTGATTTCATTTGCTTTGCTGTACTTTCTGGCATTGTGAAGGGCTTCTTTGAGCGATAGGTATAGGTTTCTTCTTACTTCAGGTTCGATGGAAAGCTCCGGCACTTCCCTTGGAAATTGAATGATGTATCGCATGCTAGCTCCTTCCATATATTGGACAATGTGCTTGGAAATATATTGGAGCAGCGAATTGAGATTGTCTCTCTCCGGATTGGAAGACCAAATAATTTCTCCCAGCTTATTGACCGTCTCTCTGGCAAGAGTAGTCATTTTTTCAAGAGGCTTCAGATCAACTCCAGAGGCTGTAGATTTTGCAAGAAAACTTTCAGCCAGCCAGCTGATTTTGGTGAGTCCAGAACTAATGTCATCGTGAATGTCTTGTGATATTTTGCTTCTCACCTGTGCTTTTTCCCTTTGTTTTTCAGATAGGATCAATTGATCCTGGGTATTCTTTAAATCCAACAGTGTTTGTGACAACTGATCATTTTTGGTCGCCAACTGATGATTGCTATCTGCGATCTGTTTATTGAGGGTGGCAAGTTGGAAATTTGATTTTTTTGGTTGGTATAGTTTCTATAAATGAAAAGGGTGGAGATCAAAAGCAATGCAATCCCAATGCCAAAATACAATCTTTCGTTTCGCTTCTTTTCCACAGCGAGCCGGTCCAATTCTATTTGTTTGTCTTTAAGCAGAACTTCTCTTTCTGTGGTCAGACGCTCCAATTCGCGTTTGACATCCAGGCTGTTCATAGAATCTTTTGCCTGCATAAATAGAATTTGGTTTTTATAGGCATTTTCATAATTGTTTTCTGCTGCATATATTTTGGATAGCTCCTGGGCAAAAAAATAAATCCTTTTCCAATCATTCACTTTAAGGGCCATTTCGGCGGCAGAGTTCATGTAACTTACGGCTTTGTTGTAGAGTTCATTGCGTTTTCCAGGTATCAGCCTTAGATTGGAATCCTGGCTGTGATATTTTAAGTAACTCATGAAATAGGAAGAACCAATATTGCCTTTAGTGCTGCAAATCCATTCATAATTTTGATCGGCTTCAGAAAGTTGAAGAGCTCGCTCCAGTAGTTGTAAGGCTTCTTGGTAGTTACCTCTTTCCATATAGATGGTGCTCATATTGGACAGGTTTCTTGCAACACTGGTTCCATTTCCCAAAGTCTCATATATTTCGATGGCTTTTTGGTAGGCTTCCAATGCAGCTTCTTTCTTGTTCTGATCTGAATAAATATTGGCTAGATTTCCAAGCACCAATCCTACTCCATCCAGATCACCAATTGATTGAAAGGCCTGCATGGCCAGACTATCGTAATGCAAGGCCTTTTCAAAGTCAAGTTGCTCCATATAAACGCTACCAATGGACAAATTTTGATTGGCAATCCCCTGCTGATTTCCCAATTCTTCAAATATTTTAAGTGCATCAAAAAAGTATCCAAGGGATAAAGCAAATTTCCCAACGGTTTGATTCAAATTTCCCAGATTGCCATATATATTGGCAAGCCCGGTTAAGTGTTTGTTTGCTTAAAATGGTCTAAGGCAAGATTGTATTCCGCCGAAGCATTTTCATAATCACCCAGGATAATATGGTAAATACCTAAGCAGTTGTGTGACTGACCCATTTCATCCTTCAATTGTAATTCTTCAGCGATGGAGAGCGCTTTTCTGGCATATTCATTTAGTTTTGCGGATCAATTTCAATGTATCCAAAGGCGATTTTATTGAATAGACTTGCCCTTTTCGCTGGATCATTTTCCGCTTCGGCGATTTTGGACAGGGAGTCTAGTTTTTGCTGTTGGGAACTCTGGGAAAACAGGGAATTACTTATTGCCAGTCCGATGCAAATTCCGCTGATAAAAAACTTCAAATAATTTTGAATGGAGTTCATCTGTTTACCTTGGAAAAAGTTTGTTGAGCGCTTCTACTTTGGAATGTACCTGCAATTTTTCGTATATCTTGCGCAGATAAGTGCGCACTGTTTCAATGCTGATAAATAGACTGTCTGCGATTTCCTGATAACTGAGACCTTTGGCCAGCGCATGCACAATTTCTTGTTCCCTCGTAGTTAATTCATTGAGCAGGTTTTGATTTTGATGGGTCCGATTAAAACTGCTCACCACCAATCTGGCGATTTCTGGTGACATGGGTGATCCTCCTGAATAGATTTCTTTGACGGCCTGAATAAGTTGGTCTGGTTTGGCTGTTTTTAAAATATAACCGGATGCACCTGCACAAAGAGAATCAAAAGTCCGGGTAGCATCGTTGTGAGAGGTACACATGAGATATTGTATATCTGGTCTTTTTGCTTTGGCCTGTCGTACCGCCTGAATGCCGTCCATTCCACCAATCAGACTGATGTCCATCAACACCACATCGACCATCAAACGGTCAATTTCTTTTAACAATTCTTCAGCGCGCTCATACGATCGTATGCACAATATTTCTCCTGTTGCAGGCAATAACTCCACCATGGAATCTCTGATATCCTGATCGTCTTCGACGATAACCACTCTGATGAATTTTGCGGCAGCCATAAATTTATTGATGCGAAATTAGAAAAATTATCGATTGGTATGAAAATTTATACGCTTTGTCCAATATGATCCGCAATGATCACCAGAATCGATTGCAGCAAAATGCAGCCATCCAAAATTCCATAATGATAATATGATAGCTTTCGAATCTTTGAATTCCGTATCGCAACAAGTCCAACGATCATCGATACAGCAATCGCCACTCCAATTCCATATGTTTGGTGAATTGCATCATTGATGATTGAAAGCATGAATACCAAAATTAAAATGAGTGAAGATAGCTGAATGGCTTTTTGTTCGCCAACCAGGGTAGGAATGGTTTTTATTCCTGCCAAACGATCTGCTTTTAAATCCCGAATATCAAAAGGTATGGTAATTGCTAATACAAACAGAAAACGCATGATCCAAATGGACATTAGCTGGATGGATGTAAAGTCACTCTTTGAAAAAACTACGGGTAGTATAACAGTTGTACATGACCATACCCAAGCAATAAGAAATATTTTCAGATAGGGCAAATTTCTCAATCTAAAAGCAAAATGACTGTTTATTTTGATTGGGAAAGAATAGAGGTAGGTTACAATGGCCAATGGTATTACGAAAATAAACACTTCAATTTTTACCAGTAGCAATGATACAATGATTCCTGCAACTGCTGCAGTATTGATGACTTTGAATAAAAATAAGTTGTTTTTTACCCAAATATGATTTTCAGATTCCAGAGATTCTTTGGGTTTAATTAGATTGGCTATCCTGTTTAGATTGTACACGAAAATGGTAGAGAAAAATACCAGAAACAAATAAGGATGAAATTCAATTGGTAAACCCAATTGGCTTTGCGTTTGTAGAGTGGCTAGTGTGGCCGTTATTGCAATGAAAAGTCTTGATTGGATCAAAAAATGGAAAAAATTCACTTTTGTAATTTATTGTAAGATTGGTTTTGCAATCCTGTGCGTTTGATAAAAACCATTTTCTTGAAACGGATTGGATGCCCTGTATTTTTTCATTAAAATGTCCTTAATGCAATTCATTTGGATTAAATCGATTTTATAAATTGGACGATCTAAGGAAATGATTGGATTTATTCAAATTTGACTCTTTTTATTTTTTGCACTTTTCCATAAGTCAGACTGCGCCAGATCCACTCCACAGGACCGTAATTAAAAAATTTCAACCAAATGTTACTCAACACAACCTGAAGAGCAAATATTCCTACGCCCAAAACGGTAAAATAGATCGGACCGATCTGGCCAGAATATCCCAGACCTGCACCAAAGAAAATTGACAAGGCAATGACAGTTTGCAGCATATAATTGCTGAAAGCCATTTTGCCAGCAGGCTGCAGAATTCCTAGTATTTTCTTTCCATACTTTGTCTCGAAAAGCAGCATCAGGATTCCCACGTAAGCGAGCGCCAATGGAACTACCCCAAGGGCATATACAACAGTCTGATAAAATCCGTTGATTTTTAAATCCCAATAGTCGGACATATGGTTTTGCATATAGTATGCAAGGTAATAATTGGCAGGTAATCCTAGACCGAGGCCAATTCCTATGATCCAAAACACAGTGCGCTTGTTTTCTTGCAACTGGTTGTAAAAGTTGGATCTCCCGATAAGGTATCCAATTAAAAACACACCAAGGACTTTAGAAATTCTGCTTACAAAGATTAGATATCCATATCGAAAAAAAATCCGGCAAGATTGGCTTTGAACAAATCCCACCATCCTGCAGTTTTTTCCCATTCCTGATAGGCTTCATTGGAGTTAATTCCAGTCAGTTGTTCTGACAATTTTTCTCCGACAGAAAAAAAGAGGCCGGCAGGTGCATTGAGCCAGGACCATTGGGCTTTGGCTGCATACAACACAATTGGGGATAAAATTAAAAATGCTGCAATAATCAATAAGGTTTTATTGGAAAATCGCCTGAGTGGCAATAGAAGAAATGCCAACAGGCCATAAAAAAATACGATGTCTCCGGGCCAAAGCATCAAATGAATAGCACCCAAAAGCAGCATAAAGGCAAGTCTCCGTCGGATCAAAGGAATTGGATCAAGGCCATTGCTTTCTCCACGGTATATTTGAAGTGCAATTCCCCAACCAAAGAGCAGACTAAAAATCGAATAAAATTTACCTTCGAGAAAAATATGATGTAAAAAAAGCATTTGCCGATCCCATTCTGGGATTAAAAACGGACCTGTTTCAGTTGACTCTGGATTGTAGCCACTAAAACCAGTACCAAGATTGGCAATAAAAATACCAAGAATGGCAAATCCACGAAGGGCATCCATGAAGTGAATTCTGTCATTTTCTTTGGTCGATGAAAACGAATGAGGTGATAAAGGATTCATAAAATCTGATATTTCAGGATGACCAGACCCGACGAATAAGTTTTTTGGTCAAAGAGCTTCAGCTGAATTCTTTCTGGAATGTCTTTAAACAGGTGTTTGCCTGCTCCTAACAAAAGAGGGTGAACCGCAAGGTGAATTTCATCGATCAGTTTTAAATTCATTAGAGATTTTGTCAATTCTGCTCCACCAAACATCCATATATTTTTCCCTGGTTTGATTTTTATTTCATGGACTGCTTTCGAAATATCTCCAGAAATCAAATGATAGCCTTCTTTTACCGTGGTCAGGGTATTGGAAAAAACGTATTCTTCCATTTTGGGTAAATCCATCCCAGCGGAATCCATGCCTTGCATCAATTCGTATGATTTTCTTCCCAGAAATACGGCATCAACACCCGAAAAAATTCAGACATTCCATAATCCTGGTCTGTAAAACACCAATCGTATTCCCCATTTGGACCTTCGATAAATCCATCCAAACTGACTGCGAGACTTAGAATTACTTTGCGCATAGAATTGATATTTTCATTGATTTGTTGAGAATTGTAAAGCCTATGATAGACATGTTTTTATTTTTAATAAGAGACAGGTATTTGCATTAGTTTGAATGATTGAGTTTTTCATCCAGAAAATGAATGGTTCGCTGCCAGGCCAGTTCGGCTGCTTCTTTGTCAAAACGAGGAGTGCTGTCATTGTGAAACCCATGGTTTACTTTTGGATAAATAAAGGATGTGTAAGGGATTTTATGTTCTTTTAAAGCTTGTTCATAAGAAGTCCAGGTTTCATTTACGCGAGTATCCAATTCTGCAAAATGCAATAAAAGTGTGGATTTTATTTTTGCAACTTCTTCCAGGGGAGGAGCTCCACCATAAAATGGAACGGCTGCATTAAGTTGTGGAATTCTACAAGCCATCATATTGGAAACCCAGCCTCCGAAACAAAATCCCATCGCGGCCGCCCGACCATTGCATTTTTTTAATTTTATCAAGTAATCATACGCAGCGATAAAATCTTCCAGGATTTCAAAGCGATCTCTTTTGCTCTGCATGGCTCTTCCTTCATCGTCATTGCCCGGATATCCTCCCATGGGGCTGAGGGCATCCGGAGCCAAGGCGACAAAACCTGCCACCGCAGCTCTTCTGGCAACATCTTCGATATAGGGATTCAAACCTCTGTTTTCATGGACAACTACAATTCCTCCAACTTTCCGCCTGTTTTTTTTTGGTTGGCACAATAGCGCCTTTATAGACCCTCCTCCATTGGGCGAGGGATATTGGATGTAGTCTGAGTGGATTCGTTGGTCATCAGCTGCCACCTGGATTGCATTCTTGTAATCCGGCATCAGCAGATTCAATAGGGTAGGGAGGCTCAGCCCACCAACCGCATATACAGATAGTTTCTGCATAAAATCCCGGCGGTCGATTTTTTGGTGTGCATATTCATCATACAAATCAAAAATTTCCTGCGGGATAAGATTGTTATTCATTGAGTTTGAATTTCATGGCATTCCGATGTCTCAAAAATAAGAAATTCAAACCAGATGGCTATGTGAAAAATCATGGCAATGCGATGTATGATCGCATACTCAGGTGCTCGATTCCAAAAATTTGGCAGACCTACGATCCAAACCAAAGTTTCGAACCTGCATATTGTGCCATTGCATTAAAAGAAGACCTGATAATTTAGATCAGCCCTGCATCAGATCAAATCGATCGAGGTTCATGACCTTTGTCCACGCTGCAACAAAATTCTCCACAAACTTTGTTTTTGCATCGGAACATGCATATACTTCCGCAATTGCCCTGAGTTCGGAATTAGACCCAAAGATTAAATCAACACGGGATGCTTTCCATTTGAGCGCTCCTGAGGAGCGGTCAAAACCCTCAAACTCTTCCTTTGAATCCGAAGTCGCTTTCCAGCTTGTATTCATATCCAATAAATTCACAAAGAAATCATTGGTTAGAACTTCGGGAGTATGTGTGAGCACACCCAAATTTGAATGATCGTAATTTGCATTCAGAACGCGCATCCCACCAACCAATACCGTCATTTCCGGTGCAGTCAGATTTAATAAATTTGCTTTGTCGAGCAACAGCTCTTCTGCAGAAACAGAAAATTTATTTTTGAGATAGTTTCGAAATCCATCGGCCTTAGGCTCCAATGGGGAGAATGAATCAACATCGGTTTGTTCCTGATTTGCATCCATGCGACCGGGTGTAAAAGGAACGGTGATTGTATGTCCGGCATTCTTTGCGGCCTGTTCGACACCAACACATCCAGCCAGAACAATCAAATCGGCCAAGGAGATTTTTTTACCATCCTGTTGAGATTGATTGAAATTATTCTGAATGGTTTCTAAAGTCTCAAGAACTTTCGAAAGTTGGGCCGTATTATTTACCTTCCAGTATTTCTGAGGAGCCAGGCGAATCCGGGCTCCATTGGCACCTCCTCGCTTGTCAGAACCCCGAAAAGTGGAGGCAGATGCCCAAGCAGTTACCACCAGTTGGGATATGGCTATTCCTGATTCAATAATTTTTGATTTTAAAAGATGAATATCCCGTTCATTTATCAAAGGGTGATTGACAGCAGGGATAGGATCCTGCCAGATCAACTCCTCTTTTGGAACCTCCGGTCCCAGATACCTTTGCAATGGGCCCATGTCGCGATGAGTGAGTTTAAACCATGCTCTACCAAATGCATCTGCAAATTGATCCGGGTGATCCAAAAATCTTCTTGAGATTTTCTCATAAGCCGGATCAAACCGGAGGGCTAGGTCAGTGGTTAGCATGATGGGTGTGTGTCTGATGCTTGGGTCATGAGCATCTGGCACCGTGTTCTCACCCATCCCGTGTTTGGGTTTCCATTGGTGAGCTCCGGCCGGGCTTTTCGTTAGTTCCCATTCATAGCCGAATAGATTCCAGAAAAAATTATTGCTCCACTTGGTAGGAGTGGTCGTCCATGCTCCTTCAAGCCCACTGGTAATGGTATGGAATCCATGGCCTTTTCCCAAAGTATTTTTCCAACCAAATCCCTGTTCTTCTATGCCTGCTGCTTCGGGTTCTGGTCCCACAAATTTGCTGGGATCGCCGGCACCATGGGTCTTGCCAAAGGTATGTCCGCCCGCAATCAAAGCAACCGTTTCCTCATCGTTCATGGCCATTCTGGCAAATGTCTCACGGATGTCTTTTGCGGCAGCTATGGGGTCAGGATTGCCATTGGGTCCTTCCGGATTTACATAGATCAATCCCATTTGAACAGCTGCCAGGGGGTTTTCAAGATTTCGATCTCCCTTATGTCTCTGATCATCCAGCCATTTACTTTCAGAACCCCAGTATACAGATTCCTCAGGTTCCCATACGTCTTCACGTCCACCCGCAAAACCAAATGTTTTAAATCCCATAGACTCTAGCGCAACATTTCCCGCAAGAATCATCAGGTCTGCCCAAGATATTTTATTGCCATACTTTTGTTTGATGGGCCAAAGCAACCTCCTTGCTTTGTCTAAATTGACATTATCCGGCCAGCTGTTTAGTGGCGCAAACCGCTGTTGTCCACTACCTGCACCTCCTCTGCCATCACCAATGCGATAAGTCCCCGCACTGTGCCAGGCCATCCTAATAAAAAATGGACCATAATGACCATAATCTGCTGGCCACCAGTCCTGGGAGTCAGTCATTAAAGCGTGAAGGTCCTCCTTTAGGGCGTTATAATCCAGACGACTGAATGCTTCTTTGTAATTAAAATTATCACCCATTGGGTTTGAGAGCTTGGAATGCTGTCTCAGAATATTTAACTTCAATTGGTTGGGCCACCAGTCGCTGTTTTTGGTACCATGTGAATTTGTGCTGTGATTTGTTGTTGCCCCCGTTACCGGGCATTTACTCATGTCTCCTGATTTGTTTTCCATTTGTTATGTCATTTTAGGATTTAACAAGCTAAAATTCCAATGGTTTGAAGTGGGAGGATTAAATGACGACTTATTGATTGAAGTCATCATTTTTAATAATATTGATTATTTTTTTAGATCAATTGACTATATAATCTCCAGAATGGATGGTTTGGGTATATTTTTTTAAAATTCAAAATGAATTCCAATAGGATAGTTTGCCTGATGTTGAGTAAAATTTTCTTCATAGATAGGTTTTAAGTGGTCGAAAGTATTTTAAAATAGGCACTAACATACGAGATTACACTGAGGTTAATACGCACAAAACTCCATTTATAACGCCAACTTTAAATCGAAGTTTTATATTAATCTAAAAATTATTAATAAACCCCGTAAATTGCCCTTATGAACACGTCTCTATTTATAATCAGAGAAGGGCAATGTTACGAGGTCATAACCTCCGGTTGTGTACGTAACGGCAAGTGCTTAGAATGCGAAGATGGTAACACTCCTTTTCGCTACGAAATCTATGCACCTTGCGAGTCCTGTGGAAATTGCGAAGAATAGTAACAAGTAGTACACAAAGGAGTCTATGTAGTATGCTTATGCTACTATGGCTCCATTTGGTTTAAGTTTTGCAAGTATTTAGTAAACTTACCTAACATTATTTAAAATTAACCAATTTTCTTATTAAGGATGTGATTGATTAGTGTTTCAAAATCAATTCCTCCAATATCTGATGCATCCATCTGGATTGATAGATTGTTTTCAGCCTTTTTTAATAGAGCTTCATATTCTTCCCATGTATCTGCTGCTAAAAGTAAAGAAGTATTTATAAGCGTCTCTATTAAAACATCTGTTTCTTCAAGTGATTCTACTAGTTTAGTTGCTATAAGAAATTTCTTAGTGGGATATTCCTTTCCTATTAAAAGTCTCATACTATGTATTTTTGAAAGAGCTATGGCTCCAATTTCTTCCATATGTGAATTAATATCTGATTCTTTCCATCCTTGCAATCTGCAAATAGATTTTATAAATAAATCCAGTACTTCGTGTTTATCTATCATTTGGCAATTAGTGTTTCGTATTTTAATCTTTTGTCAAAAGCACCTTTTATTATCGTTACAATCTTTCCGCTAAGATCTGACTTTCTGTGATTATACTTGAAAGCAAATTCATCTGCATACTTACCTAAATGTTTTGGCTGTATCCTTCCGCTATACGTGCTTATCCATCCTCTTTTAAAGTGACTCCAAAAGTTTTCAATTGGGTTGCTTGAAAATCCATCTTCATTGATATATAAGCCTCTATTGTGGAATAACACTTCGTGATGATAGTCTTTACAAATTCCATCATAAGCGCACCATTCATCGGTAACTATTAGAGAATTTTCTTGTACTACCTCTCTGATAATTGGCTGTATAGTAGTAGCCTTTGTGTCTGGAACAACAAAACATTTCACCTCTTTATTGTTTTGCAGTATTCCAAATATTGGAGTTTTATCTTTATAACTCCTACCCTGAGAATGTTTTACTTTTTTGTCTCTGTGTCTGTTTTTGTTCTTACCACCTACGTATGTCTCATCCATGCAAATTATTCCGTTATCTGATTCAAAATAAGAATTGTTTTCCATTCCAAGTCTAATTTTGTGTAATAGATGCCATGCGCTTTTTTGAGTTATTCCTAATTCCTCAGCAAGTTGATAAGAACTAATACCTTTCTTGTCTATACTAAGTAAATAAATGGCTGCAAACCAAATAGTTAATGGAAGTTTAGATCCTTCAAATATAGACTTTGTTGCAACAGTAAAATACTTTCCAGTATTCTTGCATTTGTATTTTTTGCCCTTGCAATTGTAAACCTTAGATTCTTTATCAAAAGGTGAAATAGGTCCATTTTCCCATCTAACTTTTTCAAGAAATTCTATACAAGATTCTTCATTAGGAAATGCCTTAATGAAATCTAGTATGCTTTTAAATGGTTTTAATATCATAGCCTCAAAGATAAGACGATTATTACACTTGTGTAAACATAGACTTGTAATTAACATTTAATTAACAAAAGCTAAAATTATTTAAAAACTTGCAAGTCGGGTTATCTTTGATGTGTAGTAAGAAAGTAAGCAAGCGAAGATAGATTAAATCAAACTTCAAAAGCCCTTTCAAATGGAGCATTTTATCGCTTCTCTATTGGCTCACCTTGTAGCAGGTTTAATACTGCTGGTCATCAAGAAACCCGACTGCAAGTGTCGGTAATCAGGAGGCTTCGGCCTCCTTTTATTTTGGTATTGTTAATCATCCTACTGCAAAACGCTATCGGATTGATGATATGTTAAATAAAAAACGCCGAGTTCATCAGGCTCGGCGTAAATTAAAACTTGCCATAATTGCAACAGCTATTATATTAGCGTCACAAATATAACAAACCTTTCACGTTTAAAGATAAAATTTGGCCAGCAACAGTATTCATATGAATGATTCATATTATTTAAGCAGAAATGGTCGCTGCTACCTAGTAATCATCTCAGGATGTGTGAAAGGGAAAGGAATCAGTATAGTCTGCGAAGAAGAAGGGGAACTCTTCCGAATCGAAGTCGAAACAGATTGTGCGTCCTGTGAAACGTGTGAAGAATAGTAACACAACTACACAAAGAGGATTGGAGGAACTCATCACTCCTCCAATTCTTAGTTTTTAGTATCTCATAAAGTGATTGGATTTTTTATATACTATTTATTAAAATCTTATTAGTTTTGTGTATAAAATTATAGAAGTTGTTTAATCTTGATTTGTAATTTATAAATTTTTTGAATGCTACACTTTGTAAATAAAATTATCAGTAGAATACTTATTATTCCTACTGCTATACTTACACCAATCGGAACTTTGATTTATACTATACTGACCCTTATTACTTTTGGGCTTTACAGTAAGCTTATACACTGGATTAAAAACAAATTAGTATTTATAGTAATAGAATTTTCAAAGTTGTACGAAACAAATAATCTTGCATTACAAATTATATCAATTCTTGGATTACCTTTTGCCGCTTTAGGTTCTATCATAGTTTCACTTGTTGGCTATCATGGTGATTTTCCTAAAAGAACACGCGATATTATTATATTTGAATCCTTTCCCTTTGCAAAGTCTTTTAGTGACTATGCGAAAAATGAAATAGATTTAGAAGATATGGAATCAAATGCAATGAAAGCTATTAGTGATCTTATTAACTCTCCTGAAACAGTAAGCGAAAATATAGAACTCTATAGAGAAAATCCTCTAAATGGAGATAAAATAATTAAGTGGTAACAACTATTTTACGTAGAAGATTTACATATTAGCAATTCAAAAATCACAAAATGAATATTTGTCTTTTCAATATCAATTCAGTTAACAACCTTCCTCTGGGACACACTTTTAATTCTAACGCACCTAACCTTACATATGAGGTAAGTTTCAGGATTTTGGAAGAAGGTTTAATAGTTATTGTTGTTGATTTGTTTTATATAGACAATAATGCAATAGGTTCATTTACAACTTCAACAACTTGCTTTTTTAGTGGGATTCAAGTTTCAATGTTAAATGATAATTTGATACGCCAAATAATTACAAGGTTTGGAAACAATATATTACAAAATATTAGAGATTCTATTAATCTTCCTTTGCGAGTCGATGAAGCAATGGGGGAAGCAATTGATGATCAACAGTTACTCCGTATTGCTTCCAATGCCTTCTTTGAACAACGTGATCCAATCCATGATCTATTGCAGCCCATTTGTCGAGATCTTTAATAATATGATCTTTTAACTCTATTTCTGTGAGGTTATAAAGATATTCTTCACTAATCATGTTCCAAATGGAGTGTCTATACTCTCTGAATTTTTCTGAAGTCCTTCCAACTGGAATGAACGAAAAATGATAGTGTAAAAACAAGCTATTTTTCCAAATGTGGCTAACCTTTTAAACGCTTCTGACGCTTCACTTGGGTTTTCTATATAGGCCTCAAGTATTTGAATTTTGTAATCGTGCATTTTTTTAATTTTTTAATTTAATAAATAATATGAATGATAAAAATTTAGCTCTAAGGTGGATTGCTGTGTTTCTGTATTATTCTTCATCTTCGGGTTTTTGGGGTATAGTTTCTTTATAAAGGTGGTAGATGGACGACTCAAGAAAGCCAAGTCCGATCTTAGAAATTTGTATAACAGCCAAAATAACGAGTATCAGTTCCATAAGAAAGATTATTTAGATTTAAAAGTTGAAGTTTATTCAGGACTTGCTGATTTTAATTTCTTGTTTGCAAATGAAAACTCAGATGCACCTTCGCAGTTAATAAAACACGCACTTATATCAGCACAATACAATAAGCTGTGTTACGATTTATCAAACAAAGAGGAGTATATGACTTTTTGTCTAAGTCGTATTTCTATGGCAAGTTTTAAACTTCAAGAGATTCAGCATAACTCTGAAAGTTTTTCGGATGATATAGATTCGATAAAAGATCAAAAAGACATTCTTATTGAAACTATTGACGTAATATCAAATAGTACTGAACCTATAGTAAGAGATATGATATCTCATGTAAGAAGCTTAGTATTAAGACTTTAGATATCTAGTGTAATCTCGTATGTTAGTGCCTTAAAATATTTTAGTAGGCAATGAAAATCAAAAAACTATATTGGGTATTAAATTGTATGACTTGTAGTTAAAAATAGCCACATTCCAATTGTCCAATCTTCACACCAAAAGATCTCAATCCTATCTAAAGATGAATTGATCATCAAATGCTCAACAAGTTGAAATAGTTTGATTCATTCATTGGTATCTAATGTAGTATTCTATTTCGCCAAAGAGTATTGATTGTGTTCCAATGGTTTCAGGATAGATATCCATTGAAGGATTTACAATTTTACAATGGAGAAACATCTCATCCATTAATTTTAAAGTATTTGTATTTGTATCCAATTCAATTTTTAAAATCCAAACATGAGTCCAAATAGAACACTTCTAGGTATTCGAACTTTTTTGCCTCTGGTGGATCATTTCTTGAAACAATGTCGCTCATTCAGATCACATCATAAGATTGGATATTTAAAATTCAATTGATTCGTATTCTTTAATTGAATTTGGAGATCAATATTTTTTTTGTTAAGTTCATTTTCCTATCGAGCCAAATAACTTGCAAATAATAAATGCCTTCCGTCAAATTTCCAATGTCTATGCGGATGGATTGATTTGAAGTTTGAATGATATGGGCTGAATTTTGACCAATGGAATTAAAAAGATGGATACTCGTATTTTCCAAATCAGGATAAATATCGATGTTAAGACTAGAATGGTTCCAGTTTGTACCGACCTTGATTTGAAAAATTTCATTTGTTTTTTCATTCCTGTTGCTGCTGATCAATGAGTCCAAATGAAGTTTCATTAGAAAAGCAGAATCGGTTAATCCTGCCCCGATATTGTTTCCAACATTACCCGAAAGATAAACCTTGTCATCCACTATTGCCATATCCTGAAATGCCTCATCGGTCGAGGGGTTTCCCCAGGTCTGTTGGGAAATCAAGTTGCCGTCCAGGTCATATACCAATAGAACCGCATCAGATTTGTTTCCTGAACTGTATTCGATGGAGTTTGTTTGACCGGCTACCAACACATAGTAATCATTGACTGCGATGGCCCGGGCAGATTCAGTTGAGCTGCCTCCCCAAAGTTTGTACCACAAACTCCTCAGATTTTTATCAAATTTGGCAGTAAATATTTGCCAATTGTTTGCAACAGGGGTGCTGTACCCTGTTACATACAGATGAAGACCATCCGAAGTCATACCTAAGGCATTTTCTGCATTGATGTACGATTCCGATGTATTCCCGAAAAGTACAGAATCTATGATGGAGCCATTGGTTTTTGAAAATTTCCCCAGGAATGCACTGCCATCGTACACATTAAATATTCCTTTCCCTCCCCAAAGTCCCGAGGCAAAAATGAATTGATCATCCACTACAAAATGCCCATCCTGGTGTTCTGCTGTTCCGGGCATTCCAAGTGAATTTACCCAAATCGTGTTTCCGTTTAAATCCATTTTCCATAATCCAATATCGGTCATAAAATTTCCTGCTTCAATGACCTGTGACCAACCTCCACAGTAAATGTTCTCATCGTCAACAACAAGTCCATCCATTTCATCGTATCCGTTTTGTCCAAAGTCCATTTTCTTGTCCCAAATGATTCTGCCGGAAATTTTATCCACTTTTAGCAATAGCATGTCACAACTATTGACGGTCAATGGACAATGGCGCCCTCCGATATAAAGAAAAGAGTCCTTCACCTGACAAACGAAGTTTTGCTGGTTTCCGATTCCTCCATAGAATAATGGAGCAGGCCATAAATCCGTACCTTTTTCATCCAATTTTCGACAATATAGATCGAGTCCCATGCCAGAGCTGTTGCTGTTGAAAGGCCAATAGATATGACCCTCTGCATCCACTGAGACACCCCATCCTTCTGTTTTTTGGCCTGTCGCACTGGATTCGAATTTAATCCATTCCGGTACCAGGATTTTTTGAGCGACAGCTGTTTGGGCCAAGGTAAATAAGGCGTATACAACAGCCTGCATTACAGAATCATTTTTCCGAATTGACCGCATTTCATTTTCTTTTCTGTATTCAAAGCGATGCTTAAAGTTAGGAAAATATCAAATGCTTATTTAGATTAAAATTTAATTGTTCAGATTCACCCGTCTTTTATCATACAGATGCACTGTCAAAACTGAACCGTCCCTTGCGTTCATTTGATGTATGAATCGAATGCCAATGATTGGTTCGGATTTACTTGAAAGGAACCATATATTCATTTTGCAAAAGAGATTTTTTTTTCTGTCAAATGATTGATTTGAAAACTGAAGTATGAATGGCTTAAAGTGATGAAGTGTACATTGACATCATGAGTATCCTTTTCGGATGGTAAAACCAGTATCCAAAAGCTGATCTATTGTTCTATTTCCTAAAGGGGTTCATCCACAAGTTAAGACCCTGAATGGATCATCATTAAATCTATTGGGTGGGAGAATATGGAGTTTTACGTGCCGGCTTTTCTTTGTATAAATACCAGCCACCAAAACACAGGATCAAACCCATAGCCATAAAACTCAAATGCATGGGTGGATAAAAAACCTGAATAAATAGTATTTGAAGACCAAGCCAGCCCAACAATATCATCCCTTGCAGGATGGTAAGCAGAAATGCCATTCTGTGTTTTATAAGAATGGCCAGCAATACGATCATACTGAAAAGGCCATTTGCAATAAATAAAACGATACCTGGCACCATATAATTGGCAAACGGACTATGTTGAAGATAACTTAATGGCAATTGAAGCAAACCACCGGTCGGATCTTTCATGAGTTGATATCCTCCAAAAAGCGCTCCCGTACCATTGACCAGCAAGACAACACTGCATAGGATAATGAGTAGCATTCTCATAAATGTATCGCTTGAAATTTAAAAAATATTGTCAGACTGTTCATCTAAGAGATCTTACAAATAAAGAAGTATGATCAGGTAAGAGATGGTATTCCCCAGTCCATGTGCCATCCATCCTGGAACAATGCTTCCATTGGCATACTTCTCTTTGAGATATCCAATGGTCCAAGCTGCAGAATACGAAAATAAGAATATGAAGACCAAAAAGAAAGTGGTGGTTTTTGCCATGAAGTAAAATAAAATCAAATGGACAAGACCAAACAAGGAAGCCTGAAGAATATTTCCATTTCTAAATCCAAACCGCTGGGTAAATTGCCTGGCCAAAAATCCCCGGAAGAATATTTCTTCTGAAAGGGAAGTCTTAAAGAGAGCTATGATCAAAAGCACCAAAAGGGTGATTGGATTTACTCCCATGGCTTTTAGTTTACCTGTTACGCTGGGCGGATGCAATAAGGTTTGTTGAATGTCTTCGTCCATAAAAATAACACCCATTCCTGCCATAAGGAATAAGAAGGCACTGGCCAAAATATAGCCAATGGAATTACCGCTGGGTTTGTAAAGACCAATGTAATTCCAGAAGGAGCTGGTCCTGTTGGTTCCAAAATAATAGAATAAATAGGGTGCCGCTGAAAAAACCACCAGTTGAAGAATGGTGGAGATGATTTCGTTGATTAATTCAGTCATAAGAGCATCAGGATTGTCTGTAACTTAATTAATTGGGTGTTTCTTTTCCATATTTCAAATGGAGGATGGGTGAAGATGGATTTTGAGGAAATTGGGCAATGAACAGATCATCGTATTGTTGATCTTTTATCTTTATTTGAAATTGTTGATTGCTGATGATATTCAAAAATTCAGGAAGGGTATTGGAATGCCCCACCAACAAGACCAGCTTACCGCGATTGGCTTCGTGGATCTCGTTCAATAATATTTCTATATTGGTCTCAGTAGAATATTCTTGTATTTGAATTCCCTTGGATTCGGCCAATGGCATTGCCGTGAGTCTGGTTCTCTGAAAAGCTGAAGAATAGATGCCATGGATGGGAAGATTGTTCAGCATTTTCGATAAAATTTTGGCTCGTTCTGTACCTTCCTTGCTCAGTATTGGATCTTTTCCTCCTAATTCTTTTTCGGCATGTCTGACCAACACAAAGGTGGTGGGATGCAAGTCAGAAATTTGACGATGGATCGTTTCCATGAGAAACGACGGTTTACTGGAAGGAGCATTGGATTGCACTCCATTCGGATGATTGGGACAGAACTCAAGTAAAACAAATAATCCCAGAATTGGAAAAATACCAGATGGAAACATAGGACAAAGTAACTGAGAATTTTTGAAAAGTCAAACAATGGATCTTTACTGCCACATCGAATACATAAAGCTTGTAACATGGTCTTTCAGAAACATAAAATAAAGTTGACAAGGCCTTATGATGAAATGGATGAGGCTAAGTGATCCATTCAGACAGGTTTGGAAAATTTCTGCTCAGCCTGACTCAAATCAAACCACTTAAAATAGCTCAGGCAATTGAGCTCAACAGGCTGGTTTTTTCTATTGATTTATTTCGAATTTAATGTCCTGGATAGTCAGGTATGTTAAGTCCAAGGTATATATTTCTTTCAGCCAGCCAAATTTCGTCTTTTTGAATCCATTGGACAATGCCACTTCCCGCCCTGTTTTCCATTCGCATTCTTTTCGTTGGGCTGAGCAAAGGATCATCATCAAATGTAATATCGTCGATGTAATACACATTGGCTAAATCAGGTTCTTTAACGCTTAGGTGGATATGCTCTGGTTCATCACGACTCGGATAGCTACCGGGCCGTATGGTATAGATGGAATATTTACCTTCCGCATTTGATTTAACCCAACCACGGATATATCCATGGGTTTGTCCCAATGCATTGGGTGTCATACTTCGCTTTTCGTTTGGCAGATGCAGATAGATACCTTCCGTATTCGTGTGATAGTAATAAACAACAACACCCTCAGCAGGAGTTTCACCGTCCGAACGATACACGGTACCAGTGAGTAAAATCTTTTGTCCATCAGACTGATTCCAGGCAGGGCTGGTGTCAATGTGAAAAACATGCTCAGGAAGTCCCAGGTACAAAAGGTCGCAACCTTCGCAAGGGCCACCGACTGTTTTAACTGAGTTTCCCTGACGATCCAATGATAAACTGGATGGGTTCTTTACGGGAGGGTTACAGTTGGATAACGCGAAGGAAACAAATGTAAAAAAAGTGATTCTAATTAATTGCTGCATGGTAAGAGAATGGGTGGGTTAAACTTTTCTGTCACTAGACTCTAATTTTAGAACAACATTGAAAATCATCTCCCAATATTTGTCGCAGGTGATGCTCTAAATGGATGACATAATCAATCATCAAAAAATTCAATAAGAGCCTCTTGCCATCAACAATTAATTCATGTTCGAAATGGCTGGATGGCAATAGTTTGATCAGGTCGAGAATATGTTGGTTGTATATATACCAAAAACGAATCAGGTTCGCCGGGTTCATTTGTTGGTAAGCATTTTTTTCTACCCAAAGGTCCTGATCATATCCGATTTCAGGGAGATGCTCCATCTGTGCCCTGACGATGCGATGGTGGTGGTGGCTTGCACTGTCGATCAAATGACCCAGGATTTGTTTTTTGCTCCATTTCTCAGGAGAAGTTTTTTCTTCTAATGTATCGGGCTTGATCTGATGCAATAGTTTTGGTACACAGCTTATCAGATCTTCAAGCCGGGAAATAGAGTTCTGGACGGGACGAAATTCATTGGATTGTGGTCGCTCCTGCTTAAGTGATTTGTTTTCAATTTGGTGCGAAAGATCCATTTTATTGATATGGTTGGAGAATATCTGTATTTTGATTAAACCGACAGTTGTCCTCTAAAACCCCTGGCTGCATAATAGGATTCTGCTCCATTGTGATAAATGAAAACCGCATGATATCTGCAGTCACCAAAAATGGCTCCTCCATGTTTTCGGATGGATTCAGGTGTTAGAAGCCAACTTGAAGTTTTTGTGTCAAAAGCCCCCAGCGTTTGAAGATGACGGTATTGAGTCTCGTCCAGCATTTGAATGCCCATTTCCTCAGCCATGCCCAAAGCACTACTTTGTGGACGGTTTTCTTTTCTGGACAACCAGGCCTCCGGATCATAACATACACTTCTGCGTCCTTTGGGAGATTGTTCCGAACAATCAAAAAAGATGCATTCACCTGTTTTCGAATCAGTGCCAACTACATCGGGTTCACCTCCGGTTCTTTCCATTTCGTAGAGAGACCATAACTTTTCAGGATGTTGATTAAGTCTTGTCAGGACTGTGGGCCAATCAACACCTTTGTGTCTGTTGGTGTTTTTTTCAAACCGGGTCTTAAGAATGGACAATATTTCCTGGGTTTGTTTTTTGTTTAATTCTCTTTTAATTTTTTTCATCTGTTGAAGATTTTATTTTGAGAAACCACCTTTAGAATCAAAACGAAGATAAATTCATTTCATTTTTTTAAAAGAAAATAATCTCAATTTTGACTTGAAAAAAAAAGCCCCGGAGGTCGGCCGGGGCAGAAATCTACTATCAGTCTCAGTGGTTTCTGAGTATAAAAAAAATAAGACTAGGTTCGCTTTTTGAATTTACTGAGCATGTGGTCTAGTTCAGCTTCATTAAAGACCATTACTTCTCTGGGTTTACTTCCCTCGCCTGAGCCGACAATACCAAGGGATTCCAATTGATCCATGATTCGTCCGGCCCGGTTGTAGCCTAGTTTTAGGCGCCTTTGAATCATGCTGGTGCTGCCGTGTTGACTCTGCACCACAAGCCTTGCAGCGTCTTCAAACATTTCATCGAGATCTTCACTGGACAAAAAGGATTCGCCCCCTTCCTGATCATCACCTTTGTATTCCGGAAGCAGATAGGGTGTGCCGTAAGATCGCTGCATGGATATTTGCTTAATGACTTTTTCTACTTCTGGAGTGTCCACAAAGGCGCACTGTAAGCGGATCATATCAGAACCTACACTATAGAGCATATCTCCCCGGCCAATCAATCGTTCTGCACCTCCGCAATCGAGAATGGTGCGAGAATCAATGTTGGAGGATACTTTGAAAGCCACCCTGCCAGGGAAGTTCGCTTTGATCAGACCTGTGATAATTTTGACCGAAGGTCTCTGGGTGGCAATAATCAGGTGAATTCCTACTGCACGGGCGAGTTGAGCAAGACGTCCAATCGGCATTTCCACTTCTTTGCCGGCTGTCATGATCAAATCTGCAAACTCATCAATGATCAGTACGATGTATGGAAGATACTTGTGTCCTTTCTCAGGGTTGAGACGACGATTGGTAAATTTGTCATTGTATTCCAGAATATTTCTGACCCTCGCGGCCTTTAACAACTCGTATCGCTGGTCCATTTCAATACACAGGGAATTAAGCGTGTAAATGACTTTAGAAGTATCGGTGATAATCGCTTCATCCTGATTGGGAAGTTGGGCCAGAAAGTGATTTTTGATTTCTGAGTAAATGGGTAATTCCACTTTTTTGGATCAATCAAAACCAACTTGACCTCAGAAGGATGTTTGCGGTACAGGATGGACATGAGGATGGTATTGATTCCAACGGATTTTCCCTGTCCTGTTGCCCCTGCGATCAGAAGGTGAGGCATTTTGGTGAGGTCAGCTACAACTACTTCGTTGGAGATATTTTTTCCCAAAGCGATGGGCAATTCCAATTTGGGATCGTTGAATCTGTCCGAACGCAATAGATCCTTCAATGCTACAGTTTGTTTGTTTTTATTCGCCACTTCAATGCCAATGGTACCTCTTCCAGGTATGGGCGCGATGATCCGAATGCCTTGTGCAGACAAGCTGAGGGCGATGTCATCCTCAAGACTTTTGATTCTGGAAATACGGACTCCGGGTGCGGGAACAATCTCATACAAGGTGACCGTCGGCCCAATGGTTGCTTTGATTTTCTGGATCTCTATTTTATAATTCTGCAAGGTGGCAATGATCTGATTTTTATTGGCTTCCAATTCGCTGCGGTCGATTTCAAATTTTTGATCAGAATAGTCATTGAGCAGCTCCAGTCCCGGCGTTTGATAGGCACTCAAATCAGCGCGATGATCGTAGGGCCCTGATTCAAACTCGCTCTCCCAGCTGTCCTCGTCAGGGAGGACAGACTGGAGTGGAGCGGAAAAGTCGCTTTGTTCTGGATCTTTGGTAGTAATCGGTTGGTAGGAATCTGTGGTAGTTTCTTCTATTTCCAGAGCGGGTCCAAAATCGGGTAACATCTCATCAGGCTTTATCCCAATCGTAGCAGCCAATCCACCGCTTTCTGCATAATCGCCAAAATCTACTTCAAGTTTACTTTCCGAAAAATTTCCGGAGGGATATGCAGATTGGATGGCTGATTCGCCTTCCCTGTCAGCCTGCCATTTAAATGCCTTGGACCAGTCCAGGAATGCATCGGTATCAGAAGTTCCAAAAGTCTGCAGCTGCAATCTTTGGAAACTGGGATTAAAGAACCAGATGACCATGGTCATCATGATAAAAATCAAAGCTACACCCAGACCGATTTCTCCGACATAAGTCGCCATGATGGCATTGGTTCTGGACCCGAAGGCACCTCCAAAGGGAAAGTGGTGATTGGAAAGACAGAAGTCCAGAATCATGGATAGCATGGCCATAATAAGCATGCTGTGGGTGCTGAAGCGAAGGAAAGAAAGCCATCCGCTTTTTTTGACAAAACGAAAGCCCAAATGAATAAAGAGGGGTATAAAGAGAAAGCTTGCGATTCCAAATCCATAGTAGAAAAAGAAGTGTGAAGTAAGGGCGCCCAATCTTCCCAGCCAGTTGCTGACTTCTGCCCCTGATTTGAGGAGCAAACTCCAGGAGAGTTGGAGCACCTTATCTTGATCTGCTTTCCAGGTATTGAGATAGGAGGTAAAAGAGAGAAACAAATAAATAGACGTCATAAATGAAAGCATGCCTGCGATTTTGGCAAATCGCTCATCTTTTAATTTATCGGACCAAAAAGAGGAAGCCCCTTTCTTTTTTGACTTTGACCTGGACATATGGGATAGTAGATTATGTATTAAATTCGACGCTAATGTATGACATTTTTAAATATTACAAATTATTATAATATATTTTTAGCTATAAAACATTATAATATATATTTTGTAAAATCATAATATGTATTTTATTTTTTATATATATATAATATGTAATGTGTAATTATAATATTAACATAAGTTTACCGCTTTCTTAAACCTCCTTTGACCGGATGGTTGTGACCGAAACGCTACCTTTGCAAATACTTAAAAAAGAATCAGGTGAATACCAAAAAAATTGTGATTGCAGGCGCAGGAGGCATAGGAAAAGCTGCCGGCTTGATGTTGGCGGAGATGAGAGACATGCCTTGTGAAATATTTATAGGCGATATTGACCATGAGCTCGCAGCCTCTGTTGCCCGGTGGATACAAGATGGGGCATCGGGACTGGTACAGGTTGAGCCTTTCTACCTAAATTCCACCGATCTCAATTCTCAGGTGGATTACATCTTAAGCGCTGCTGAGATCATTTTGGATTGCTTGCCTGGCGGACAGGCACCGGCCATGGCGGCTTTGGCATTGAAATACAAACTTCATTATATTAATCTGACGGAGTATGTTGCAGAAACCCAACAGATCACCAGAATGTGTGAAGACGCAGACACCGGATTTGTACTTCAGGCCGGCTTAGCTCCTGGTTTTATCAATATTTTGGCCCACAAACTGTACAATTCCTTTGTTGCAGAGCACCAAAACGAAAAAGTGGAGAAGATTTCGATGAAGGTTGGAGCCCTCACCCGTGTCGTCAAAGCCCCTCATTACTATGGGTTTACCTGGAGCCCCATTGGAGTAGCCACCGAATACCTCAAGGACACTGTTGCCATTCGGGGAGGTGAAAAAGTGAACATTCCTGCCTTGTCAGGCACCACCGAAATGATGATTGATGGGCTGTGCTACGAAGATGATTTTACTTCGGGAGGCGCCGCCGATTTACCGGACTTCTTCCTTGGTAAGACCAAGGAGCTCGATTATAAGACCATCCGTTATCCGGGTCATTTCAACTGGGTCAGACAACAGATTGCTACCATAGACCACAAGGATCCCAGACCGGAGTACAGCCTCTTGGAACTAATGCAAAAATCCATACCCCATGTGGAAGACGATCTCATCGTCATCTATGCATCCGTAGAAGGCTATGACCGCAAAGGCATCTTGAGGATCAAAGAAAAAAGCATGATCATCCATCCTAAGATGGTGGGTTCTCATAAACTCAAAGCCATACAGATCACCACCGCTGCCCCCATGCTGGAATGCGCGAGAATGCTTCTGACCGGAAATTACAAGGGTTCGGTACCTCAATCATCCATTGATCCGGAGGAGTTTATGAAAGGACCTTTTGTTCAGATGGCGTTTTTCAACAGCAAGAACCAAAGCCTGATCAATTCCTGAGTCAAGGTAAGGCAGAGCGCCATATCTATTTTTTAATGATATTTGGAAAAAAGAAAGCAGTGTTATACCTTTGCGTCTCCTTTTAAAAAAGGGTCCTATCAGATCTGTTAGCTCAGTCGGTAGAGCAACGGCCTTTTAAGCCGTGGGCCTTGGGTTCGAGTCCCAAACAGATCACTCAAAAGCCTTGTAAGTCATAGACTTGCAGGGCTTTTTAATTTTTTGCCACCCCGTTGGAGACCCTTGAGTTAAAAGCTAAACTATAAGTGATTAATATTTTGAAGTGTAATTTTCTCCTTTAAACTGTGTATGTTATACCTTTTTGAAAAGCTTTGAGCAATGCAAAAGCATATTCAATATCAACATTTAATTTCCGAGACCATTGTTTAGCTATAACAGATTTTGAAGCATTTTGTAAATTCAATTCTAAAAGATTTAAAACTCTTTCTGAGATAGCTTTAGATTTATCTAAATACAATCTTGCATTTCTTCCTAATACTTCTGCAGAAATAGTTGTTTGATCAAATGGTTCTTTACCTAAGGTATCATAGTGGATTTCCACAATTTCATCCCATTTTAGATTGTAATAATGCTCTATGATTTTTAAAATATCTGAAAGATCATTCTCTCTTTCTTCTGGTTGGTCGCTCCAAGCAATTCGTTTTAAAATGACCATCCCCTCTAAAGGTGGTATATTAGCAATTTTCTCTTCTATTTGCACATGCAAAGCTTCTTCCATAACTTCACGGAACCCAAGGATGACGTGGTCCAAGAAAATGGTACACAAATCAAATTTAGTTAAGAAATAGAAAGTTCAATTTATAACATGCAATTTATTGCAGCTGTAGTACTTAATTTCTAATTGATCTCCAATAAGTCTTATAAATCTAAGATTTAAAGGTTTCCCTTTTTGATTTGTCTGAAAAAAATTCTGAATTCTACATCTTCACGACCTTTCGGACCAACTCTCTTTCATCCGTCATGATTTTCAGCAAATAAGTTCCGGTAGGGAACAGGCTAAGATCAATAGCGGACTTTTGATGAGCAATGAGACTGGTTTTATCTCGCTTGTAAATTTTTCCGGATGCATCACACCAAATGAGTTGGACTTCTGATAGATTTTTATTGGATTGGAGAAATATAAAATCAGTGCTTGGATTCGGGTAGTGAAGAATATTTAGCTGGGTAGTTTCTGACTCTGTTTTGGTACTGTTGACAATGTCTTTTATCGGAAAGGAATAAATCCCCCTGGCATATGTTCCGGCGATCAAAACTCCTGTGACAGGATTTAATGCCAGGTCATTGACCGGTACGATGGGCATGTTGTTTCCCAATCTTTTCCAATTGTTGTTTCCATTTACCCTCGCGTACACGCCTGTCAGCGTGCCTACGGCCAAATCATCATCTGAATTTGATTTTAAAATCTGCAGGTCAAAGACTGGGTTCTCACTGAGGTCTCCACCAGTGATGTTGGTCCAACTGGTTCCATTGTCTGTGGTTTTATACACCATCGAACTCAATTGATCGTTGCGGTAACTCGAGGCCGTCACATAAAAGGTTCTGTCATCCTCATGGGAGCATTTGACCGAAGTGATGAGAGCTGCTGGCAAGCCTTGGTGGACTAGAATCCAATTCCTTCCCAGATTACTGGTGATCCAGACATTTCCACTGTTGGATCCCGCAATCAAAACGTTTGGATTGATTTTGGACTCATCCAAACAGGTCAGGGTGGGGGTCGAAGCTGTTTTATAAGGTCCGTTGCTGGCCAGATTGGGACTAATGGAATACCAATCCGGTGTCGTAGCCTGATCATTGGCATAGACTCTTTGGGCTCCGGCATACATTCGGTCTGCAGAATGATGACTGATCAGATATGGCATGTCCCAATTTTTACTGCCATTAAGACCTTCGGTAAAGCGGTCAAAAGAGATACCTCCATCCTGGGTCTGATTGAGCCCACCGTTTTGGGTCAATGCCCAAAAGATTAAAGGATCTGTTGGGTGGAAAGCGGGAAGAAATCCATCGCCCCCATATATTCTTTGCCAGTTTTCCATGTCAGTACCCTGGCCGCCACTGGTGCCATTGTCCTGCGCTCCTCCATAAAACCAATCTGGTCTGTGTGGATTGTAAGCCACGCGATAAAATTGGGTGCTGGGAATATTTTCAATGTCAGTCCAGGTTTCATTTTGGATGTCATAATGGTACAATCCGCCGTCTGTACCTAAGACAAAGTCACCATTGGGAAGAAACTCCAGTTCGTGCTTATCGGCATGCACATCATAAGTCCACCATGGAGGACTCTCCATTCTCCATTGGATCCCCCCGTCCCTGCTTCTGTATAAGTTCACTCCCAGCGCATACAGATCATCCGGGTCTTTCGGATTGACCGCCATGCGGCCAAAATACCAACCAAATCCTCCAAGGGCATCACAAGGGATGCTGCTTTCATCAAATAGAACTGGCACTTCATTCCACTGATTACCTGCATTGCTTGACTTGTACAGTTTTCCAAACTGATGGCCTCCCCCACAAAAGACACCGTCGTTGTACACCATTCTTGCATATATAATTTCAGGAGCCGCCTGACAAACTTCAATGGCAATTCTTCCAAAGATTTGATTTTCGATGCCATCGTGAATTTTCTGCCAACTGAGTCCTCTGTCTGTGCTGCGATAAATCCCACTACCTGTACCTTGCACCGTGCTGCTGCTGTCGTTCCTTACCCTGTGCCACATCGCAGCATAGATGACGTTTGAATTGTTCGGCTTAAGGCAAATATCAGTTGCACCTGTTGAATCATTCACATAAAGTGATTTGGTCCATTGCAAGCCAGCATCATGTGAGACATAAACCCCCCGATCAAAATTTCTGGTAAAGGGATTGCCCATTGCGGCAAGCCAGACAATCTTGGAATCACCGGGATCAACGATGATTTCATTGATTACCCGGGTCTCTGACAGTCCCAGATGATTCCAACTTTTGCCACCATCCAAAGATTTGTACAGCCCATTACCAACAAAAACACCGCCCGGAATATCGGGATCTCCTGTTCCGGCATAGATGATCTCAGGATCTCTTGGATCGATGGCAATGGCCCCAATGGCCAGATTGCTTGCCTGATCAAAGATGGGTTGCCAATGCATTCCTCCATCCGTTGTTTTAAAAATACCGCCGACAGAAAAGCCGGCGTACATGGTTTTTGGATCTGTGGGATGAATGGCAAAAGTGGATACCCTTCCTCCTATATTGGCAGGTCCCTGCAAGGTCCAACTGCCCTCAAAATCAGGGTTTCGCAAGGACATTTGGGCTTTTACCCGCTGGTAGAGTGCGGTTTTCTTTTGGATCAGTTGTTCGGTACCCGGACCAAATCGATCCTGCCAATACTGTTCACTTGGCTTAAGAGGCACATGGGTCGATGATTTTTGACAGGCCCAAAAACACAAAGAAACCAATGGGACCAGCATAGAATGCAATAATTTCATGACAGGAATTTAGCTTAATATAACGTTTAAAAAAGGGCATCGTTGATTTCAAAATTGAAAGAAGTCCATCAATCTATAAAGACCAATCAACCAGCCCATACTATTTAAATAAACCTTTGCTCCATTCTCTCCTGCCGTTTTTTGCGGGATTGAGCAGAGCGATACATGCTATACAAAAGTACAATCCCGATGGGTAGTAGAAAATTAGTGTATTTGTAAATGCTCCGGCTAGCATCGTCCAATTCTTTGATGGGTCTGGTTTGTACTGCTTTGGTGCGCAATTCAATAAGCCCCGAATCATCGCTGAGCCATTCGATTCCATTGACCAGAAGAGATACATTGTCTTCATTCACTTGCTGATTGCGTCCCTGACCCACCGGAAAATCTCCATCGCCAAAAACAATAATTTTAGCGCCCTTGCTGATTTCCAGCAAGCCACCCATGCAAATATTGCGCTCCTGAAAATCTGCCTGCGTCCATTGTCTTTGGATATCAATCATCAAAGGCACCTTTTCTGAAGCTGATTTGTCACTGCTCAAAACAAGAGGCGTCCACTGCTCATTGCCTTGATATCTGACCGGACTGGCAAACTGAAAGATTACCCGTTCGAGACCTTTGGTAACCGGATGGTTGGAAAAATTTTGTACCAAAGGCAAATAAGGCAGTTGCACAGGAGTAGAGAAAGAAAAAAAGCCGGAGTTCTGTTGCACTTGTACTGACCCACAAGCCACATCCCTCACCAATGCGCTGTCCACCAAAATTCCTTTGGTGTTAAGCCATACATCCAAACCTGTGCCGCCGGTCATGGCAAACCCTTGCTGTAAATTGGCTTCAACCTGGTTCATCGCAATGATCAGATTTCCTCCCTGTTCCAGATATGCATCGATGGCCGCAAAATGTTCTGCGGGAATGCTGTCAGAAGGTCTGACCCAGACTATGGTTTTGAAATCCTGCAAATTGGTAGAATCAGTGATGTAAATCGATTTCACGTCGTTCAAAACATCCAAGGATTGATAGACCTGTGCCATTTCCTGAAGGCTTGCTTCTCCATGTCCCTGAATAAAACCAATTTTAATTTTATCAGTTACGGTCAGTTTTTTGACCGATGTGGCCAAGGCATATTCCATGGCAGTACCTGGCTGAACCAATGGAATTACTTCCTTTTTGTCTTTATAACTGAGTGTCAATCCCAGAAATGCTTTTAATTGTTTGGCCTGATCTTTTTCGCGCACATTGATCATCACTGGTTGGATACCGGCTTTCATGGCCTCTTCTTCTTTGGTCTGATCGTCATTCGGAGAGATAAATTCATATTCGACCTTGCCGCTTGAAATGTTTTTAAATTCAATCAAGAGGTCAGTCAATGCTTCTGTGGTTTTGGCTACATCCACCGGCAAATCTTCAGAAAAATACGCTTTGACCTGTACTTTGTCATCCAGATTTTTTAGAATATCTTTGGTTGCCTTGCTCAAGGTGAACTCCTTGTTTTGTGTTAGGTCAAACCTGAGGGAAACCCATCTCGCTGCAATATTGATCACCAGAAAGCCAAGGATCGCAATGAAAATTTTGGAAAAATATTGGTTCATGACGACAGCATTATTTCTTTTTGGAAATGAGCCACTCTGCGGCGTAAAGACCGAGTAAAGTAAGCGTGATAAAATAAACCAGATCTTTGGTGTCGATCACCCCTCTTGAGATGGACTCCACATGTTCATTGACACTTAAATTATTAAAAAGTGTACCCAGCATACCTCTGGTGCTGGAACTCAATACGTCGAAAATAAAATGAAAAAATATACCAATAAACAGTGCCAATAAAAAGGCAACAATTTGATTATTGGTCAGGCTGCTTGCAAACAAGCCAATTGAAATATAGGCAGCACTCATAAAAATTAATCCCAGGTAGCCGCTGATGGTGGCTCCGTGATCTACATTGCCAAGTTGGCTGACAGAAATGTAATAGACCAGGGTAAATCCGAGGGTGATCAGTACCAACATCATGCAGGCAAAAAACTTACCCAGGATCAACTGCCTTGGGCTAACTGCCTTGGTGAGCAGCAATTCAATGGTTCCCGTTTTCTTTTCTTCTGCAATCATTTTCATGGTCAGTGCAGGGATAAAGAAAAACAAGGTCCATTTCGCAATTGAAAAAAACACCTGTAGATCTGCTTCTTTCCGGATAAAAATATCCCCACCATAAATCCAGGTAAAAAAACCACTGAATCCCAGGAAAGCTACCATCAGAATATAGGCGGTAAGGGAGTCGAAGAAGGATCCCAATTCTTTAAAAGCAATGATTTTAACATTTGAAGTCATATTGCATTGATTTTAGTTGATGGTTAAATCCCGGAAAATATCTTCCAGTTTGGTTTCCAGTGGAATCAATTCAAGTAAATCCAAATGTTGGTTTACACACAATCTGAATACTTCGCGATTGAGTGACAGATCAGAATTGGATTGAATTTCAAATCTATTTTCCGAAGCATTGATCACATCTACCATCCGGACATCCGGTAGCGTTTGCAGCAAATGAAATATTTGATCGGTGCTGGCACCTTCGATTCTTACTTTTAAAATTTGTCTGGACTCTGACTGTTTTCTCAGATTGGCCACTGTGCCGTCTGCCACAATTTTGCCTTTGTTGATAATCATGATCCGATCGCAGGTGGCCTCCACTTCTGGAAGAATATGGGTACTCAGAATAACCGTTTTTTCTTTGCCCAGCTCTTTAATCAAGGCCCTGATTTCAACGATTTGATTGGGGTCCAATCCGGTGGTAGGCTCATCGAGAATTAAAATTTTTGGATTGTGAATGATGGCCTGGGCCAATCCCACCCTCTGCCGGAAACCCTTGGATAGTTCGGCAATTTTTTTATGTTTTTCCACATCAAGTCCGCATTTTACAATCATCTCTCGAACCCTGACCGGAATCTCAGTGGAAGGAACCCCCTGCAACGCCGCACAGAATGCCAGATAGTCCATGACAGGCATGTCTTCGTAAAGCGGGTTGTGTTCGGGTAAATACCCGATGGCCCTTCGAATGTCCAGAGAAGAATGACTGGATACATCACCATAACGGATCTGCCCGGAATCCGGCTCTAAATATTGGGTGAGCATCTTCATGGTGGTGGTTTTGCCGGCTCCGTTGGGTCCGAGAAAACCAACTATCTCACCGGATTGAACCGAAAATGAGATGGAATCCACTGCCTTTTGATGATCATATCTTTTTGACAATGAAGAAACTATTAAATCCATATCATTGATAAGATTTAGGTGAAAAAGTGAAATTCGGGGCAAAATTATAAAAATTTGATTTTTGGTTATTTCTAATTTGACTCAGTGAAAACGGTATTTTGGCTTGAATATATGGACAATAAATTGGCTTTGGTGGCTGGGATCAGAGTTTGCCAATGAAACTTTCATATCATTTTAATTATATGTATAAAATATTCTTACTTTTGCAGTTAGATAAAAATTTAATCTGCAAAATGTTGGGCAAAGCCGCGCCCGGGTATGGAAGTAAATACTGAAAATCAGGATTTTGGAATGAGTGATCTGATTTCTAGCATCAGAAAATATGGTCTTCAGATCTATCACAGACGTTGGATGTTTGCTGTGATTTTCGTCTTCATTGGATCCGTGATGGTGTACCGCTGGGCCACTGACAAGGTCAAATACCTTGCGAAGATCAGTTTTATGCTCAACGATTCAGAAGGTTCAGTGGCGGGATTTAGTTCCATTCTTGGCCAGATTGGATTGCCCACTACCACCCAACGATTGAATTTGCAAAAGATCCTTGAAATAGCAAAAACCAGGAAAATAGGTGAGCGCCTTTATTTTAAGAAATTGATCATAGACGGAAAAGATGATTTGATGTGCAATCATCTGATCTCGGCTTTGGACCATGAAGGGAAATGGTTTTCTTCTATTCCATTCTTTGGAAAAGACAGCATGAGCGCTTATCGCTTTTCAGAGACATTTTTGGATTCTTCGCATCAGACACAACGACTCGCCATCAAAAATCTTCATGTTGAAATTCTCAAAAAATTAAGCACCAGTCTGAATGAAAAGACCGGAATCATGGAAATCGAATTTTGTATTTCCAACGAGGAGCTCGGTATTCAGTACATACGATCATTGTATGATGAGCTGAGTGAATTTTACATCAACAAAGCCATCGAAAAGCAAGAGGTAACTTTTCGAAAATTGCAGGAAAAAGTGGACAGCCTAAGATCGGTTATTTTCAAAAAAGATTATTCACTGGCTGAGGTAAAAGACAGTTACCGCAACACCTATCTCAATCAAGATGCAGTACCTGCGGCTCAAATCGACCGCGACATCCGGATGTTGTCCATTATTTATGGAGAAGCATTGAAAAATTTGGAACTTGCCTCTTTTAATTTGCAAAATAAAACTCCCTTTATACAGGTATTGGATTTGCCCATTGCTCCGCTGGATACCAAAAAGCAAAGTTTGTTTCAAAATCTGGTGATCGCTGTTCTGGTTTCATTTTTTGTAGGGATTGTTGTTTTGGTTTTGCAAAAAGTTATCAAGGAAAATTCTTAAGTAATCATTCATGAAAGTAGTCATTTTAGCGGGCGGATTGGGCACAAGGTTGATGGAGGAGACAGAATCAAGACCTAAGCCAATGGTGGAAATTGGTGGAAAGCCCATATTGTGGCATATTATGAAAATTTACGAGTCCCAGGGTTTCAACGATTTTGTGATTTGTCTTGGGTACAAAGGATTTCAGATTAAAGAATATTTCTTAAATTATTATTTATACAATTCCGATGTCACCATTGAATTGGAAAAAAACAAAGTGGATGTACATTATTCAAATACAGAGTCATTTAAAGTGACCCTGATTGATACAGGAATAAACACAAATACGGCAGGAAGAATCAAGCGCATTAAAGAATACACCAATGGCAAAACATTCATGCTCACCTACGGAGATGGTCTGAGCAATGTCAATTTAAAACAGCTCCTTGACTTTCATCGCCAATCAGGAAAGCTCGCTACTTTAACCAGTATTCAGATGCCCGGAAGATATGGGCAGATTGATATGGATGCAAAAGGAATCGTAAGCCGTTTTCAGGAGAAACCAGATGAAGATGGCCAATGGATCAATGGTGGATTTTTTGTGCTTGAACCGGGTATATTTGACTACCTGAAAGATGATATGGATCAGATTCAGTGGGAGAAAAAACCATTGTTGGAAATTGCCCAGGATAGTCAGTTGGCTGCGTTTAAACACAAGGGATTTTGGAAAGGAATGGATGCCCTCCGGGACAGAATCGAATTGGAAGAACTTTGGCAAAGTGGTAAGGCAGAATGGAAGTTATGGTAGAGGCACTAAAAGAGACATTCAAAAACAGGAGAGTTCTGGTGACAGGACATACAGGATTCAAAGGAGTATGGCTCATGGAGATGCTGGAATTTTTGGGGGCAGAAACTTTTGGTTATTCTCTGCTGCCTGAATCCACGCAAAATCACCATCGCATTATTGGAAAAACCTACAATGAACTTATTGCGGATATCTGTGATTTGGAAAAACTCCAGCACGCGATTGCCAGCTTTAATCCGGATGTAATCCTCCATCTGGCAGCTCAATCATTGGTCAGAAAGTCTTATGTTGATCCTTTGTTGACTTATCAAACCAATGTGATGGGAAGTTTGAATGTTTTAAAGGCTTCTGCTTCTGCTCAAAATCTTCGCGCAATTCTAATGGTCACCACCGACAAAGTCTATGAGAACCTGGAGACAGATTATGCTTATCGCGAGGGAGACAGACTTGGTGGTTATGATATGTACAGCTCATCCAAGGCTTGCTGCGAAATACTCATTGATTCGTATCGCAGAAGTTACCTGCCTCTTGCGGAGTATGGACACAATCATCAAATTCTTTTGGCTTCGGCCCGGGCAGGCAATGTGATTGGCGGAGGTGACTGGAACAGGGATCGTTTGATTCCCGATTTGATTTTATCAGCGGTAAATCATGCTTCTGTTCCGATCAGAAATCCCCATGCCATAAGACCCTGGCAGCATGTCATGGATTGTTTGTATGGTTATTTGCTACTGACCAGAAGGATGTTGTTGGCAGATAAATCTGTTTCTGGTGCATGGAATTTTTCGCCAAGTTCAGAAGACGTCCTGACTGTGATCCAAATAGCAGAAAAATGCGCGGAAATTTGGAATGAGGTGAAATTTCACATTGAGTTGAAGGACGATCATCCCCATGAAGCCAAGATTTTAAAACTTGATCCGGGCAAGGCAACGAGTCATTTGTCATGGAAACCCATCTTTCATTCTTCTGACACCATATTGCAAACGGTGCAGTGGTACAAATCGTGGTACAATCAAAATGAATGTCTGACCATGGCACAGATTGAATCCTATTTTAATTGTCAGGATAAATGAGGTTTATCACTACCATGATGGCGGATTTGTATCTGATAGAACCAGAAGTTGTTTCGGATGAAAGGGGCAATTTCTTTAGAACCTATTGTAAAGAGGAGTTTAGAAAGATAGGATTTGCCGAAGAATTCATCCAAATGAATCATGCATCCAACACAAAGACTGGAACACTTCGCGGTATGCATGCTCAATTGAAGCCTTATCAGGAGACTAAATTGGTACGCTGTGTGAGGGGCAAAGTTTGGGATGTTGTGGTTGATCTGAGGGAAAATTCGGATACCTTCCTGCAATATTTTGGAACCGAGTTATCAGAGGAAAATTTCAAATCACTTTTGGTACCAAAAGGTTTCGCCCATGGCTATTTAACCTTATCAGATCATGCGGAATTGATTTACCATCATACTGGTTTTTACACGCCGGGACATGAGTTTTGCCTGAGATACGATGATCCAATGATCGGAATCCAGTGGCCGCGTCCTGTTCAGCTGGTCAGCAAAAAAGATTTGTCTTATTCAAATATTGATCAATCATTTAAAGGAATATAAAATGAGTCATTGCAGATTTTGTAAAGCGGAATTGAAAGAAGAGCTGATAGATTTGGGTTCAGCACCCCTCTCCAACGCACTCTTGACAAAGGACAATTTGTCTGAATCAGAAATTTGGTATCCATTGAGGGTGATGATTTGTGGAAATTGCTTTATGGTCCAAACGGAGGATTACTCAGGCCGTGAGCATATTTTTCATGATCAATACGCCTATTTTTCATCTTATTCAAGCACCTGGCTGAACCATTCAAAATCTTATTGTCAGATGATGCAAAACAGATTTGGACTGGGGAGCGATCAGCTTGTTTTGGAGGTGGCCAGCAATGACGGTTATCTGCTCCAATATTTTAAGGAAAGCGGAATTCCTGTCCTTGGAGTTGAGCCGACCGCCAATACAGCACAGGTAGCTTTGGATAAGGGAATTGCAACGGTGGTCGATTTTTTTGGTACCAAACTCGCGCAGCAATTGAAAAATGAGCGCAGAATACCAAACCTCATCGTCGGCAACAATGTGTTGGCCCATGTTCCGGATGTTTTAGATTTTGTAACAGGCCTTAAAATATTATTACATCCGGAAGGAGTCATCACCGTTGAATTTCCGCATTTGCTAAAACTCATACAATTTAATCAGTTTGACACCATTTATCACGAACATTTCTCTTACTTCTCCTTTCATATTGTCAAAAGAATTTTCGAATCCATTGGATTGAGAATTTTTGATGTAGATGAGCTGGATACCCATGGAGGATCTCTCAGAATTTATGCGACCCATCAGGAAAACTCAAGCCATCTTACATCAGAAAATGTGGATAAAATGATTCGCAAAGAATCTGCCTTTGGGATCGAAAGCATGGATACCTATGCCCATTTTCAGAACAAAGTAAATTCCATCAAGAATAGGTTTAATCAATTTTTAATCGATGCCAAAATAAAAGGCAAATCGGTAATAGCTTACGGTGCAGCGGCAAAAGGAAACACGCTTTTGAATTATTGCGGCGTTCGAAAAGATTTGGTGCAGTTTATTGTGGATGCCTCACCGCACAAGCAAGGTAAATTTACGCCCGGAATGCACATCCCCATTTTGGATGAGAAACATATCAGGGATTTAAAACCGGATTATGTGGTGGTTTTGCCATGGAATATAAAAGATGAAATTGAAGAGCAATTGTTTTATATCAGAAGATGGGGTGGAAAACTCGTTGTGGCTATTCCCCAGTTAGAAGTTTTTTAGAATGCGCATATTGGTATCAGGTGGATCAGGCTTTATCGGAAGGCATGTTGTAGCGGAGTTGATTCGGCGTGAACACAGACCTGTCGTGCTTACCAGAAATCCACTCGCATTGAAATCACTCCATATTCCACAGGATGAATACGACATCATTGTAGGAGATTTGGAGCATTCATTTACGGATATGGAATTGGAGGGTGTAGGACACATGATTCACCTTGCCTGGACAGGACTTCCTGAATACAAGAAATTGTTTCACATTGAGCAAAATTTGATGCCTCAATATTTTTTTATTAGAAAAATGGTGACGGCTGGTATAGGACATATTGTCATCACAGGCACCTGTCTGGAATATGGTAAAATGGAAGGATGTCTGACAAGCGATCGCTGTCCAGTACCTCAACTTCCTTATCCCATTGCAAAGGATGCTCTGCGTAGATTTTTGACCATTTTGCAAGCAGAGATGAATTTTGAATTGAGATGGCTTCGATTATTTTATACCTATGGTGAAGGCCAGTCGCCCAATTCCATATTAAGTCAATTGGCCAAGGCAATTGAAGCGGGTGATCCGGTTTTTAATATGAGCAAAGGAGATCAACTGAGAGACTATCTTCCCGTTCATGAAATGGCAAAGCAAATAGTTGATGCCTGCTTGTTGTTAGACGGATCTGGTATTTACAATTGTTGTAGCGGTGAACCCATTTCTATATCAGAGCTGGTCGAAAATTTTGTGAAGGCTCATAATTCTGACATTCATTTGAACAAAGGCTATTATGATTATCCGGATTACGAGGCACATTCATTCTGGGGATATCCCGACCTAAAAAATATTCAATCATTTGAAAATTAATCCATGAATCCAATCGAAGAATTTAAGCAGGAAAGAAAAACCAGAATTGAATCGTACGGCTCCAATACAGAGTTATTGGATGCTGCACATCAGTTTAATGTTGTATCCAACAAAGAAAAATACTCATACAATTTTAACTGGATGGGAAGGCCCATTATTCAATATCCGCAGGACATGATTGCGATGCAGGAAATTATCTGGGATCTCAAACCTGATTTGATCATTGAAACAGGAATTGCGCACGGTGGTTCGTTGATCTATTATGCCTCTATCATGGAACTCATTGGACATGGAGAAATACTTGGAATTGACATCGACATTCGAGAACACAATAAAGCAGAAATTCTTCGTCATCCAATGGCAAAGCGCATTTCGATGATTCAGGGCTCCAGTGTCGATCAAGCCATCATCCAACAAGTGAAAGACATTGCCAAGGGAAAACAGAAAATTATGGTATGTCTCGACTCCAACCACACCCATGAACACGTGCTTGCAGAACTCCAAAATTACCATTCTTTTGTAAGCGTGGGAAGCTATTTGGTGGTCTTTGACACCATCATTGAAAGAATGCCAAAAGCCATGTACGATCGTCCATGGGATGTGGGCAATAACGCCATGACAGCGGTTGATGAATTTATGAAAACGAACGATCAGTTTATAATCGATGAACAATTGGATCTCAAATTGCTGATCAGCGTAGCTCCAAGGGGTTATCTGAAAAAAATAAAGTAATTCATTTTGAGCAGGATTGGTCACAATATCATTTCTAACCTCGGCTTGCAAGCCTGGCTCACGATATCACAGATCTTCCTTGTGCCATTGTATATTTATTATCTGGGTGTTGAAGCCTACGGTTTGGTTGGTTTTTACACCAGTTTGATGGCGGTGTTTTTTTTATTGGATTTTGGCTTTAGCGCAACCATCCATCAGGAACTGGCAAAAGAAAAAACCGATCTACAGGCCAGAATCTTTCGCATGGATTTGATGCGGACTTTTGAAATTGCGTATGTATTCATAGCAGTAACCGGGCTGCTAATTTTGGTGCTGTTGAAAGATACGCTGACGCATAGAATGGTCCGGGAATCTGATTTGGGAGAAGTGACCATCCAGCAAAGTATTCTTGCGATGGCATTGTTGCTTGCTCTAAGACTGCTTATGGGGCTTTATTCAGGTGCGCTCAACGGTTTGCAGCAGCAATTCAAATTAAATATCATTCTTATCTTTCTTGAGGTCCTAAAATTTGTTGCTATCATCTTATGTCTCCGTTTTTTTTGGAACCATATTCTAGCCTTTTTTATCATTAATATTGTCATTACAGTATTCACATTAATTATTTTAAGGAGATTGGTCTGGAATTATGAAAGAACTGAGCAATACCAAGCTAAGTTTAGGCTTTCGGTGCTGCGGCCCAGTATTAAATTCACCAGAGGGGTTGCGCTCATATCTACCATAGCTGCGATCATTTCGCAAGTTGACAAATTCGTGGTCTCAGGGATGGTGAGTCTTGAAGAGTTTGGTTATTATACACTTGCTTTTACCATCGCATCTATACCGATGAAATTTGTTGCTTCTGTTTCGGGGGCAGTGTACCCCAGACTGGTGCAAGAACATTCCCGTGGAAATGAAGAAAGTCTGGTAAAACTGTACCACAAAGCCAGTCAACTCATTTCTGTGGTTATTATCCCGGTCAGTTTAGGAATCTTTTTTTTTACCATCCCCATTTTGAATATTTGGTTTGGCAATGAGGTATTGACTACAAGAATTGAATGGCTTGTCAAAATTTTTGTGATTGGATTTATGTTAAACGGTCTGATGACCATGCCTTACTATCTTCAACTGGTGTACCGTTGGACTTCTTTATCCATCATTAAGAACTTAATTGCGATATTGGTTTTGGTTCCTTTGCTTTTTTACCTTGTATCTACTTTCGGTATCGAAGGTGCTGCGCTCATTTGGCTCATACTTAATCTTGGCTATCTCCTGTTAGAAATCCCAATATTGCATTCCCGTATTCTTCCATCCATTTTAAGACCATGGTATTTTAATTGTGTGTTGCTTCCATTGATTTTGGTGGGTGCATTGGGCTATTTGGGTCAATTCCTCTTTCTTCCAGGATCCTATTTTGGATTTTTAGAATGGCTGGTGATTGGTTCCTTGATGACAGCGGCAGTACTTTTGGTAAACCGGATAATGTCTGAACAGCCTTTGTGGAGTATAAAGGGATTGCTTAAACCATGAACTCCAAATTGACCATATTAATTCCGACAAGGGACCGGGAGGATTATTTACCCTTTGCGATTCAGTCTTGTCTCCAATCAAGCTATCCGAATTTGGAAGTCATTGTTTGTGACAATTCTTCAACAGCTCATACACGAGAAGTGTGTCATTTATTTTCGGATCCTCGTTTGAAATATGTAAAGAGTCCTGAATTCTTATCTATGTCAGCCAATTGGGAGTTTGCATTGAACCAAGTAAAGGAGGGATTTGTATCCATTTTAGGGGATGATGATGCCTTTTTGCAAGGTGGTATCGAAAAAGCCATGAATTGGATTCATCAATACCAGCTACCAGCGATCAGTTGGAGGCAGGCTTCTTACCGTTGGCCCGGAAATGAGTTTGCGAGAATCAAAGAGTTGTATCAGTTGCCCATCAGTCAGGGATTCAGTATCAGGAATCCCGGTTCCTATGTCAAGGCTGTTTTAAAGGCTAAACTTCATCCCAATCATTTGCCATGCATCTACCATGGGATCATTCATCTCGATTATATTCAGCAGGTGAAGAAACAGAGCGAAGGACTTTTCTTTCATTCCAGAATTCCTGATTATTACGCCATTGTTGCATTGTCTTGCGTGGTACCAAAATACATGTACAGTTATTGGCCAATTTCAATTGCAGGAAGCAGTCCTAAGAGCAATGGAAATGTTCAGCTCAGACTTGAAAGTAAATTTGAAAATTTGAAAAATGAGTTTTCAAAGGGAAAAGATGATGTCCCCTTTCACCCCTCATTGGAATTTGTACATCTTTACTCTATTTTAATTTGGGAATGTTTGTTGCAAGCATCGCAAAACGGACTAAAATCGTTTGACGGTTGGGTAAATCCTGATCGGCAATTGCAACAAGCCATCAAGGAAGCTGCGGCTTTTAAAGTTTTGGATCATGAATGGGATAAATTGTGTCAAATTGCCAATAAATTTCACCTGAGGAAGTTGAAAAAACCGGAGTACTTCAGGCGCCAATTTTACAAATGGCAATATCATCTCAAGCATTATATTTTTTTTTGGACCTCGAGCGTATTCATTGATTGTAAGAGAGAAAATATCAGCAATATCATGGAACTGAGTAAGATGCATGATAAATTGAAAAGCAAATATGGTCAGATACCTTTTTTTATATTTTACAATTTGATTCTACTTTACAGACATTTCCTGAAGCAGATTTCATTTAAAAGAAACAGACAAAATCAATAATTATTAATCATGGATTCGATTCCTGTATCTGTTCTCCTGTTGCTCAACTTTCTGGTTCTGGTGATTGGATATGGGTATGTTTGGTTTAGTGGAATTAAAAAACACATTGTTTTTACATTTAGCTGGGTGATCTTTTCTATCTATTATTTTTTGACCCCTTTGTATTTTTATTTCAGTGACAGGAAAACGATTTGGGGAAAAAGTGAGGAATTGTTGGGATTGGGGGAGGACATTTCTGGATTTTATGGTTTGGGATTTTTGTATTTTGCCATTGGACTTTTCACATTTTTCATCGGTTATCTATTTTTATACAAAACCAGCAAAGCCAGCTTGCACAAAATGGAATACGGCAGTAAGCATTGGATTGTTTGGATATTCTGGATTTTTTATTCCTTGATTCTGGTTAATTTTTTGCTCGAAGGGATCAACCCGATCGCCATTCTGCTGGGTGATGATTCTGAGAGGACACTTTCTGAGACCGGAGGCAGCCATTATTTAAAAAATCTATCTGATTCACTGATCGGTTGCATTATCATAGGATCTATTCTTAAACTCAACAAGCGTTCTTTGATATTAATGACTGTGTTTGGTGTGGTCTTATTTCTCCTGATGGGTTTCAGATATCGTCTGATTTTAGTTTTTCTTGGCTTGTTGATTCCATGGCTGGCTACGGTAAAATTCAATTTTAAAAGGGCTTTCCAATTCGCGGGTGTTTTGGCAATTGCATTTTATTTGATTTTGTTTGTTACCTTCAATAGATTTCGATTTGTATATGGCCAATGGGATGAATTGGACTATACTTTTACAGGTGCAGGAGTGGTGGAAACTTTGACAGAACAAACCAGAGGGTCTTTGGATGATATCAATATTCTCAAATATTATTCAACAAACGAAGATGCCAAATATGATTATGGATTGACTTTTTTATTTTTCGTCGTGCGCGCTGCTCCAAGGGCATTTTTTGGAGATTGGAAAGACAGCATGTACCCACCTCCCGCTTTCAAAATAATCAACGAAGCTTATAACCTTCCACCTTATTGGGGAAATACAGGCGAAGCGCCGCTTTTTTTAGCTTACTTTTATATGGCGGGAGGCTTTCTTGCTTTAATTATTTTGTGCTTTGTCACCGGATTATTCATCCGATTTTTCTCTGGAGGCTTGATGGTTACTGATCCACGGCATTTAAGTTTTATGACCATCCTTTGCTGTGCCTTATTTATGTGGTACACCCGTGGTTACTTTCCACAGTTTGTGGATCATTTGTTTTTCCTTCTGATTCCGTTTTGGGTTTATTTTAAAATTTTGAAGCATGCCAAGCAATAGACCCGTTTTGTTTATTGGCAACCTGCCTCCACCTGTCAATGGTCAGTCGTTGGCATTTGAGCTGGCTTACACTCAATACAAAGGAGACAAATACTTGATTTCTCAGAATTTTGAAGGCAAGAATTTTTGGATTAAATTAATTGGTACTGCAGCAGTTTGTTTCCGCTATTTGTATTTTTGCTGGTTCAAGAAGCCTTCTCTTTTGTATCTGGTTGGCTCTACTTCTATCCTGGGAGCCTGGAAGGATTTATTTTGTATCTGGTGCTTTTCAATGAGGAAAGTGAAAGTGATCGTCCATATTCATGGTTCGGGATTTGGTTTGTTTCTTAATAAATATCCTTCCTGGATCCGTAACTGGGTAAGAGGTATGTATCGAAAGGTGAGTCAATTTTTTATTTTGGATGAGATGATGAGTTTAGAATACCTTTCACTGGGAAATGATGTTGTTACCAGAGTGGTGCGCAATTTTTATAATCCCTGTCTGGATGATTTTACATTCACAGAAAGATCCACTCAGAAAATTAAAATAGGGTATTTGTCAAATATCTATTACCTCAAGGGAATTTTTGTTTTGTTGGATGCCTTCGAAATCATAATAAGAGAATATCCAGATCTTGAATTGCACATCGCTGGTAAAATATTATCTGATCAGCATTTGTCACTTGCAGAATGTCGCAAGAAGTTTTTATCAAGGGTGGACGGTATTCCCAATGTATTTTACCACGGAGAAGTCTATGGTGTTGCTAAATGTGAATTCTTGAATGAGGCAAATATTTTTGTTTTTCCGAGCATTCATCCAACGGAAGGAATTCCTTTGTCTATTCTCGAAGCGTTCAGAAGCGGTTGTGCGGTGATTGCTTCAGATACGCAATATATATCTGCATTGGTGACCCGGAAGGAAGGCCTTTGTTTCAAAACAGGATCTGTTGAGGATTTGGTAAGCTGTTTGAGGATTTTTATAAATGATCCGCATGGTTTGAAACTTATTTCTTCGCACAATGTCGATCATGCAAAGACCAATTTCAGTCCGAATCAATACATTCAATCCATTGAGAATGGGATCAAAGAAGAATTGAACAATTAATGTGCGGAATATTTGGAGCGATCGGTAAAAAATGCAATGTTTCCCCGGAAGCTGTGTTCCAATTGTTGAAGCACAGAGGTCCAGATGACAGAGGATTTTACAAAGATGAACAGCTCTTATTGGCGCATGTCAGATTGTCGATCGTCGATTTGAGTTCCGGTGGTCATCAGCCAATGTTCAGTGCGGATGGTAATTTTGTATTGGTTTTTAATGGCGAAATATACAATTATCTGGAACTTAAAAAGGAGTTGGAAAGAGATTTTACTTTTAACACAGAAAGTGATACCGAAGTCTTATTGTGCGCATTGATCAAGTGGGGAATGGCTTGTCTCAATAAATTGAACGGAATATTTTCATTTGCCTTTTACAACATAGCAGAAAAGCGTCTATGGTTGTGCAGAGATCAGTTTGGTGTAAAACCACTTTATTACTTTCATGATGACACTGGATTTTATTTCGCCTCAGAAATAAAGGCCATCACTGCGTTTGTTCATCCTGTTGGCATAAACACTGAAGGATTGTACAATTACCTGTATTTTATGTATTCGCCGGGAGAAACTGCGTTTCTTGATAATTTGTATAAACTTCCCGGTGGTCATTTTCTTGAGTTTGACCTTTCCATCAATCAGCACAAGGTAATAAAATATTTTCAGCTTCCTCTGGCGCAAAATGTTGTCAAACTTACCGCACTTGAAGAATCAATGCGCCTTCTGGAATCGATATTGTTAAAAAATATCGAACTCCAACTGAATGCGGACGTTCCTGTTGGATTCATGCTCTCAGGTGGCTTGGACAGCAGTTTGATTTTGGCCATGGCAAAAAAAATTCAGCCCAATACGGATTTTACTGCATATACCATTGCTGCTTCCACCAATTTTCTGAATGAAGGATTTTCAGACGATGTGCATTTTGCAAAATTGGTTTGTAGGCATCTGGGTGTTCGACACAAGATCATTGAAAATGACAATTTTGAAATGGAAGACATTGACCAATTGATTTATCATTTGGAAGAACCTCAGGCAGATATCAGTTCTTTCTTGGTGGGCCGAATCGCGCAACAAGCGCGTCAGGATGGAGTTTTTGTTTTGATGAGCGGAGCTGGGGGAGATGATTTTTTTTCTGGTTACCGCAGACACCAGGCCATTTATTATCAAAAGACGTTGGGTTGGTGGCCCGGCAGTTTTGTAATGTTAAAATATATTTCAGCTTGCCTGGGAAAGAACAGTTCGATCAATAGAAGACTCAACAAATTTTTAAAATCATTTTCTTCAGATGGGCGCCAGTTAAATCTGGCATCTCTCTATGGTTGGATTGATTTTGATCAACTTAAATCTCTTTTAAATGATGCCCTCATTTTGGATCAGTGGATTGATCATCCAATTCGTCTGTACGAGACTGAATTTCAGAATTTACCTGCAGAGAATACATTAAACAAACTTTTGTATTTGGATTCGAAGTACTTTTTGCCCGATCACAATTTGAATTACAACGACAAATTATCCATGGCCCATGGAGTAGAACTTAGAGTACCCCTGGTCAACATGGATCTTGCGAATTTTACAGCCAATCTTTCTGTTGAGTTTAAAATGAAAGCGGGAGAAACCAAATTCATTTTAAAAAAACTTGCAGAGAAATACCTGCCCGAAAAAGTAGTCTATCGATCAAAAACGGGATTTGGCGGACCTGTGCGATCCTGGTTTGATAAGCCCAATGGAGAAAAATTCTTAGACTTACTCGATAGCAATAAGCACTATTTCAATAAAATTTTCAATGTTGAGAAACTGAGGAATCTTTATGATCTCAATCTAAAGGGTGAAGTCGATGCTTCTTATACTTTGCTGGGTGTTCTTTTCGTAGAATCCTGTTTGCGCCAATTTTATTTTAATGCTGGAGAATTAAAAATTAACTCATGAAACAAATTATACAAAACTTGTCTGATGGATCTACTTATCTGATCGAAACAGAAAATCCTTCGCCCTCTGAATTTGAAGTTTTGATTCAGAATTCGCATTCTTTGGTTTCATCCGGTACAGAAAAGATGTTGACGGAATTTGGTAGAAAGTCCTGGTTGGGTAAAATTAAATCACATCCTGATCAATTTTTTCAAGTTTTGGAGAAGATTCAATCAGAGGGATTGATTCATACCTATCGCAAGGTGAAGTTAAAATTGGATCAGCCCATTCCACTTGGCTATTCAAGTGCCGGAGTTGTTATTGCGGTGGGAGAGAAAGTGAGAAATTTTAGGCCAGGTGATCGGGTTATATCTAATGGTTCACATGCTGAATTGGTCTGCATTTCGGAAAATTTGGTGTGTAAGATTCCGGAAGAACTTAGTTTTGAGCAGGCTGCATTTACAGTAGTTGGTGCCATCGCTTTGCATGGAGTGCGTTTGGCAACTCCTGAAATTGGTGAAAAAATCGTGGTGATTGGTTTGGGCTTAATTGGTTTATTGACGGCACAGATTTTGAGGATTGGTGGAGCCGATGTCATTGGAATCGATATCGATCCAAGCAAGGTTGAGTTGGCTAATAATTTGGGAATTGCGGCTTTTACTTCAATAGATTCTGATCAAACCATCCGTGAGATATTATATTGGAGCGCTGGGTTGGGAGTCGATGGGGTGGTCATAACCGCGAATTCTTCATCCAATTTGATTATCCACCAAGCCTCGCAGATGTGTAGAAAAAGAGCGCGTATTGTTTTGGTAGGCGTCGTTGGACTTGATTTAAAGAGAGATGATTTTTATAAAAAAGAAATAAGTTTTCAGGTTTCTTGTTCTTATGGTCCGGGTCGGTATGATTTAAATTATGAGACAAAGAACCTGGATTTTCCACACGAGTATGTAAGGTGGACGGAGAATCGCAACTTTGAAGCAGTTTTAAAATTGATGCAATCAGGACAGCTGCAAGTGGAAAAATTAATTTCAGGTATTTTTTCTCTGGAAGAATATGATCAGGTGTATGGGCAGCTCGGACAACAGGATAAGCCTGCAATTCTCTTCAAATATCATCCTCCAATAGAGAAGAAACAGATTCAGAAAATTCAAACAAAAATTTCAGGACATCCAGATAAGGCAGGCGTTTCAATAATAGGCTCAGGTTCATTTGTAAGCAATGTTATACTTCCGACCCTCAAAAAACTGGATGCAAATTTGGTTTCGATTTATAGTTCTAATGCTGCACAAGTAGGATTTTTAGCTCAGAAATACAAGATACAGAAAATTCAGTCTGACACAAAATCTGTATTTTTGGATTCAGATATTCAGGGAGTAATTATAGCCAACAGGCACAAGTATCATGCGGCTTTAGTCGCAGATGGTTTGCAGAATCATAAAAATATTTTTGTGGAGAAACCTTTGGCGCTAAGTTTTGAAGAATTAGATCGGATTAAAAAGGAATTATTAGAGAGCAGGGGATCTCTGATGGTAGGTTATAACCGGAGATTCTCCAAATTTTCACAGTATCTTAAAATGCAGCTGATGCAAAGCAAAGCTCCCGTTCAGTTGGTGGGCATTATAAATGCAGGAAGCATTCCAATGGATCATTGGATTCAGGATCCGGAGTTGGGTGGAGGTAGAATCATAGGTGAAGCATGTCACTATTTTGATTTGTTCATTTACTTGACGGGTAGTTTTATTTCTGAAGTATTTGCAAATTCGATGGGTGATCACCATTTGTACACCGATCATGCGACCATTCTATTAAAATTCGAGAATGGGTCATCTGCTACCATCCATTATTTTTCGAACGGTTCGAGCAAGTATCCAAAAGAGCGAATCGAAGCACATCAATTGGGAAAGACGTTTGTGATTGATAACTTTCAGTCTGTTTCCAGCTACGGAGCTAAGAATCACTTTTCATCCCGAGGTTTGGACAAAGGTCATCTTTTGCAATTTAAAGAATGGTTAAAATTGTTAAAGGAAGGTGGTTCACCCCTCATCCCATTTGATGAACTTTACAATTCAGCCTATGCAGTATTACAATCCTTGAAGTCGCTTCAGACCGGAATGCCGTTTAAATTGTCACAGACTATGCCTTGACAAAGATTTTTTGAAAGACTTTGATTTTGGAAATAGTTCTACACGAAAAGTTTAATTAAAGTTATTTCCAGTCAAGGGTCGTTTTATTTTGGATTCTGAACTAGCGCAATAAAATATACACCAGTGTTAGTTTCATTTTGTGAGTCAATTGAGTTTTCTTGATTTTGGCCTGGATGAACACAGACATTTTTTATTTGTACCTTGATCGATTGAAAATAGTCAAAGCCTTGTTGGGGCAAATCTCAGCTCGATGCCAGTACTGACATCCATTCCGTCGCGATCATATCAGGATTGATTCGCTGGCCCAATGCATGAGATCTTTCAGCAAACTGGATTAATTCCGCATCGCTTAAATCCATGATCTTTACCATGTAGGATTTTAAGGATGTTATATTTGCGGTAGGGAAGATATAACCATTTTCTCCATGCTCAACAAATATGTCGTTGGCTCCACATGCATCAGACGAAAGAATGGGTAAGCCTGCTGCTGCAAACTCATGAATGGTCACAGACCAGGGTTCAAACAAACTAGGCACTAACAAAAAGCCTGAAGTTGTTATAATCTCCAATAATTCATTTTGAGTTCTAAAGCCATCCACGTGCAAGTTATTTTTTGCAATGGATTCAATAACCAATGGTCCTTTACCGACAATGGTCAAGTTCCAATCTTTTTTATTTTCTATTTCATTCCATGCCTGCAGCATCATTTTTATTCCCTTCTCTGGTGCAAAACGACCAAGGTAAAGAAAGCGATGGGGATATTTTTTGTTTTTGACTGGATGGGATTTTTCAAAATATTCATTAAACAATTCTAGATCCGCTGAATAACAACCTTCTAAGATCTCATCTGAAAAAAAGCCAAGAATTTGGGCGTATTTTTTCTGCCTTGGTCCTGCAACAGCAATGTGGCTGAATGCAGTTTTGTGGGTGTATTTAAAAATCAATCTGGCAATCCATTGTTTCCAGCTACCATGCCATTGAGTATCTGATAAGCTCACCACAGGCAGGTCAAAATTTTTTCTCCATTTTTTACAAACCTTTGTATACATTGGATCCATCCATCCTGAAGTAAAAATAATGGTAGCAGGAAGCTCCAGCAATTTTTTATACAAAGTGTCTGAGTTGAAATCTGATCTCGAATAAACTTCCAGATGTTCAATGGACGGAGGGTGAAATTCCATTTTTAGATGATTTGTCCAGCGAACAACGGTAACCCTTGCATTCCAGTTGTTGATCAAACTGCGTATTACAGCCATATTGTAAGCCTGCAATTCGGCATACAGAAATACAATCTCTATTTTTCCATTGGAAGTCACATTCATTGCTCCAAAATCAACAATATGTTTGGACTTACAATCAGATCTTTCGAACTTCTGCCGGTCACAAATAATTCAACTTTCATTTTCAACTTCAAGATGACAAGCAAAAAGATTCGGATCCAATTCAGCAGAGGATTGCGAATGTCCATGTTGGACTCAATCACCTGCAGTTTTGAAAATCCACAGGACAAACCAAGTTGACTTGCTGAGGATGCATTCAAAAGACACTCATGGGTAAAATCTCCATAAGCATATCGATTGGGAAGGATGGCATCCATATTGGGTGTGCGAAAAATAATTTTACCTCCACGATTCAATCGGCTTTTTAATTTTAACATCAGCTGTACCAATTCATTTTTGGTGAAATGTTCGATGATATCCATGCCAAATATCAAATCATAGTTGGATGGAGTATTGTTGAGATATTCATCGATGCCTGCACACTCAGCCTGAGTCACACCCATGGACTTTGCTACTTCAATTTGTTCGGGACTGAGGTCCACCCCTTTAATTTGATGAAAACCATTTTCCATTAAGGCTTTCAGTAAGCTACCTGATCCACAACCAAGGTCCAGAATTCTGCTTTCTTTTGGAAAGTCCTTCAGGAGTGGAATTAGCTCTTGTTGAAATCTCCATTTTTCCTGATTGAAAAGTTGGATCATTTGATTCTTGTGTTGTCTGCCACTTTGTGTGGAGAAATAATTTTGGTAGAGCGTTTTTCGATATTCCAAATGGGTGAGATTTTTGGTTGAACAATGGTGTGAAAATAAAAAGATATATATACTTACAAGAAAACCCAAATTTAGCAGGATTTTAATTATCAGACCATCGAATGGAGCTCAAAACAAGCCGGATACAATTCCCGCTGTTTCGCTTCTTCGCTTAACTTTGCCCTTTATTTCTCTATGGCAAATCTTGTGATCAGCGCAAAGAAGTTGATACTGAAGCATGGTAATGTTTTGGTATTAAATGATTTATACATTGATGTGCAGGAAAGGGACTGGGTCGAAGTCATTGGAGCCAGCGCATCTGGCAAGTCCACGCTTATTAAACTATTCTACGGGATGAAGCAAGACCTTGTCGGTACTATCTCAGTATTGGATTTTTCCCTCAATCCGGTCACCAGAGATTTTCAATCTGCCAGACGCCGAATGGGTTGTGTTTCAGAGTGGATTCCACTACTACCGGACAAAACAGTCCGAGCCAATTTGGCCATTGCCCTGAATGCAGCAGATAAAATCAAGGATCTCAACACAGCTCAGGTCATTGAAGATATTTTATCAAAATTCAATCTGCAGGATAAGTCCGGCGAATTGGCTGAACAGCTCTCAAGTTCTGAAAGATTGTTGGTACAATTGTGCAGAGCATTGGTAATCAGACCTCGTCTGCTGTTGCTCGATGGATTGTTTGATCAGCTGGATGAAAATCTGATTCAGCTCACCAAAAATGAAATTCAACAAATTGCACTCAAAGATCCATTGACAGTCGTCTCTACCGGAATTTATCTCAAGCCCTATAGCCCCGAACACAAGCGTGTTTTTTCCCTGGAATTGGGAAAACTTAAGGAAATCAAGCCATCCTAAGCACTTTGGTCATTGCTCTGACTTGTTTATCTTTGCGTGCTTTAACCAAAGTACACCAAACATGTTTGAAAGTCTAAATGAAAAACTCGAATTCGCCTTTAAGAATATTAAGGGAGAAGGAAAGCTCACCGAACTCAATGTAGCAGAGTCCATTAAGGAGATCAGAAGAGCCTTGGTGGCCGCCGATGTCAACTATAAAATTGCCAAAGAATTTACAGACAAAGTAAAGGAGAAAGCCCTCGGCACCCAGAATGTCCTCAAAGCTGTCAAACCCGGGGAGTTGATGGTCAAAATCGTGCTGGACGAGCTGACCGAGTTGATGGGTGGACAGGCAGCGGGTTTGAATTTAAGTGATCATCCCGCAGTGATTTTGATATCCGGTTTGCAGGGATCTGGAAAAACCACCTTCTCCGGAAAACTGGCCCATTATCTCAAAACACAAAAGAACAAAAAAGTCCTCCTGACCGCCTGTGATGTTTACCGACCGGCAGCCATCGATCAGCTGACCGTCATTGCGGAACAGGTTGGTGTTGAAATTTTCAAAGATCTTGAGAGCAAGGATCCTGTTGCTATTTCTAAATCGGCCATTCAGTATGCGAAAGACCAAAAATTGGATGTAGTCATTGTGGATACCGCCGGACGTACCTCCATCGATGAAGAAATGATGGCTGAAATAGAGAATGTCAAAAATACCATCAAGCCTTCTGAGACAATCTTTGTGGTGGACTCCATGACAGGACAGGATGCAGTCAACGTCGCTGCCACTTTTCACGATCGGATTCAATATGATGGAGTTGTGCTCACCAAAATGGACGGTGATACCCGGGGTGGTGCGGCCTTGTCCATTAAATACACGGTTGGCAAGCCCATCAAATTTGTTTCTTCCGGTGAGAAAATGGAGACGCTCGATGTATTTTATCCGGATCGCATGGCGCAAAGGATACTGGGTATGGGCGACATTGTTTCCCTCGTCGAAAAAGCGCAAGCCAATTTTGACGAGAAAGAGGCAAAAAAGATGGAGAGCAAAATCAAACAGAACAAGTTTGATTTCAATGATTTCCTGGTCCAGTTGCAGCAGATTAAAAAAATGGGGGACATCAAATCCATTCTGGGAATGTTACCTGGAATCGGCAATGCAGTCAAAAATTTGGACATCGATGACAAAGCCTTTGGTAAAGTGGAATCAATCATTCAGTCGATGACCCCCAAGGAAAGAGCAAATCCTGAGTTGTTGAACATGTCTCGGAAGACCCGCATTGCCAAAGGATGCGGTAAGACCATTCACGAGGTCAATGCTTTTATCAAACAGTTTGAAGAAATGAAAAAAATGATGCATTTCATGAGTAAAGGCAACAACATGGCCAACATGATGAAACAGATGCAAAACATGCGCAGGTAATTGCGAAAAATCTTCCGGGCGATTTTCGTTCTATTTTGCTTAATTTTAGGCCATCAATGGTTTAATCATGCAAAAGACAATTGTAGTTTTCTTCTTTTTATCATTTGGTTTTTCTAAAATGATTGCCCAGTTGCCAAAGGGTAGTCAGGCAATCGATATATCTGCCACGGACATCAACAACAACGGGTATAGTTTATTTGCATCCATGGCGGGAGGGAAGTCTGCCTGTCTCGATTTTATGGCCACCTGGTGCGGACCTTGCTGGTCTTTCCACGGGAGCCAAACATTGAAAAATGTCCATAACAATTTAGGGCATCTGACCACAGTAGTCATGATGGAGTCAGATTTTTCCACCAACACCAACTGTCTTTATGGTCCATCCGGTTGTACCGGCATAGGAACCCATGGTAACTGGGTCTCAGGAACGCCATACCCCATCATCAATTTGACTCCGAGCAACGGAGGATCTGCGGTCAATGATTACAATGTCAATTATTACCCGACCCTCTACATTATATCGCCTGATTTTCGGGTTTGGGAAATCACCAACAGGTCCTACGCAGAATATTACAACTGGATCGTACACAGTTTTAGCTTGAATGTATCTGCACAAGTCACCCATTCCACCTGTGGTGACAATGGACGCGTGGATTTAAATCCAACGGGGGGATATGGAACTTTAAAATACAAGTGGAGCAACGGTGCAACGACAGAGGATCTGGTTGGAATTCCTGGAGGTGAATATGAGGTAACGGTCACGGATGCCAATGGATATTTTGAAACCTATGGCCCCTGGAATGTAGATGGCCCCGATCGCCGCGTCGATATCACCCATCAAACCATAAAGCACAATGACTGCTTTGGCTATCAGCAAGGTCTGATAACTGTTCAAGTTGCTTATGGCACACCGGGATACCAATTTCAGTGGAGCAACGGCAATCAAACAAACGAAATCGATCAATTGGCTGCTGGCAGCTATCTGCTCACGGTGACCGATGCGGTAGGTTGTACGATGACCCGTCATTTTAACATCACACAGCCAGCAATTCTCAAAGCAAATATTACCACTTCTGGAGAAACCTGTGATCAAAAAAATGGATTTATTGGCGTTTCGGCACAAGGTGGTACAAAACCCTATTATTACGACATAGGCGGAGGTAAAAAAACCAGCGCAGTATTTGATAAATTAAAGGCCGGGGTTTATCAGCTTTCGCTGACGGATTCAAAACAATGCCTTTTTTCCGAAGAAATTTTCATCGATGGCACCCATCGCCCACTGGTAGAAGCTGGTGCAAATGCATCTCTTTTCTGTGGTAAAGACACGCTGTTCCTGGAAGGTATTGGCACGGAGACAGGTGCAGATCTGATCCATAGCTGGTCCACCAAAAATGGTCGGATCATTGGTGATAGCAATACCCTTCAAATAAGAGTCGTGAAGGAAGGAACGTATAGATTGTATGTAAAAAATTTGCTTACCGGCTGCGACAACAGCGATACCCTCAAAGTAACAGATCACAGGTCATTTCCTGATCTGCTGGTACCAAATGACACCCTGATCAATTGCTATCATCCTGAAATTGCCCTATTGGGTCAAACTAAAACCAAATCGGCGAAATATTTTTGGACGAAAACCGATACGAGTTTCCTGGATACGTCTGCAACGATTTTGGCCGCTGCGAAGGGATCTTATGTGTTCAATGTTTTGGATACTTTGAACAATTGTTTGAAGAAAGACACTGTGATTGTTGGTGAAGACTTAATACCTCCGCTTATCAGACTGGAATCCGGACTTTTGAATTGCATCCAAAAGGAGCTAGAGCTGAAGGCAGAATTGAGTGCTGCAGGATTAAATCCTGAAATTCAATGGTCCACTTTGGATGGTAGAATTCTGAGTGGAGAAAATAGCCCCATCGTTCGCATCGATTTACCCGGAAAATATGAACTTATCGTCCTTAATACCGACAATGGATGTAAGACCTTGATCGAAACCACCATTCTGGAAGACAAAGAATTGCCTAAAATTGAATTTGGCGTATGGCCGGAAGATTTGAGTTGCTTGAAAACGGAACTTCGGATTGGGAAAGAACAACCAGATCCTGAATTGAATTATAGCTGGAGTAGCCATACAGGACAAATTATTTCTGACAAAACTTCTCATGAAATAGTTATAAACAAGGCAGGAATTTACAAACTTCATTACAGTGGTAAAGCCAATGGTTGTGAAGATTCAGCCAGCATTGAAATTTTTGAGCAAACCAAATTGAGCCCTTCTTTTGATTATCGGGTTTCCGGGTTTGAGGTGGAATTTGCAGACAAATCAAGCGGACGACCCATCACCTGGCATTGGTCTATGGGAGATGGGCAAAGTTATAGAGTGAGCGATCCTGTTCACAAATTTGCAGAGCTTAAAGCATACGAAGTTTGTCTTGAAGTGGGCAATGAATGTGGTTTTGCAAGTCTTTGCCAATTAATCGATTTGGGCAACAGCGGAAATCAATTGGCCTTTGCCTCCTGGGAGATAGACCATGTCCAATGCTTTGGTGGGGTCGATGGCCACATTAAACTGCAGGTCATGGGAGGACTGCCTCCTTATTTTGTGCGTTGGGAGCATGGAAGTACTGAAATGGAATTGTTTGGTCTCAGTGCTGGAGAATATTCGGTGGAAATATACGATCGGATTGGTTCGGTAATAAAACGAACTTTTACAATTCAACAAGCACCAGAATTGGATCTGAATCATCTTGAAATCATTCACATCAGGGGAAATGACAAGGGAGCCATTCAGCTGCAAGCGGAGGGTGGGGTTCCGCCCTATCAATTCAATTGGTCCAATGGAGAGATTACCAAAGACATAGCCCAGCTTGAAGCTGGTGAATACCATTTGACCATTACAGATGCGGTGGGTTGTAGCAAGATTTTTGGTCCATTTATGATATCAGATCTTTCATCCGTAAGTGGAATTGTAGAGGAACATATAGATATTTATCCGCAACCCGCCAATGAGCTTATTTGGATCAGCCTCGGTGAAGAGTTTGAAGTTCCACTCAGAGTTGATTTGTACAATTCTCATGGAAAATGGATAAAAACGGAATGGTTTTACCAACAGGGTTTACAAAAACTGGATTTATTTGAGTTTCCGACAGGAGTTTACCTTTTACATTTGAAAGATTATTCCGGTAAATCTTTGCGCAAGCAGCTGATTGTCCTCAGAAATTAAGAACCCAACCATAAGTTTCACCTGCCACATTCCTGAGGGACATTCTCCATCTGACAAAAAGACTTTGACTTTTTCAGATTGCTTTTGTACAATGCGCTATATTTACAGCCGCAATACACCAAAACTTATCAAAGAATGAAACTCCTCATTTCAATTGCTTTAAGCATCAGTTGTTCAATTCCACTTTTCGCGGATTTTAAATTGGTTTGTCCTCCCGATATAACCATAAGTTGTACAGAAGATTACAGCAATTTGGACCGATATGGAGAGGCTTATACAGAAGAGAATGGTCATATCAAATGGCAGCACGATTGTAAAATTGTGTACAACATTGATGAATGCGGTGTCGGCACCATTATGCGTACCTGGGGGGTAATGAACCCGGAAACTTTTCTTTGGGAGACTTGCTCGCAATGGATCACTTTGAGCAATGCAAATGCATTTGGTTATCGGGATATTAGTTTTCCACCATCTATTACAATTGAAAGTTGCAATCCCGCAGATAGTCTGAAGCGTTTGCCCAGGCCGTATGATCGACCCAGCTGGAGGACCAATAAGTGTGCAAAACCCATGCTTAATTACAGCGATCAGGTGTATAAAATTTCAGATGGATGCGTCAAAATCGAACGGACCTGGAAGATTTTGGATTGGTGTGTGTATGATCCGTTCACCAATCCCGGCCGGGGTATTTTTACCGGAACACAAATCATCAAACTAATTACTAAGGACAATCAGGCAAGCATTGTATGTCTCAAGGATACCCTTGTTTTGGCTGAAAAGGAATGCAATGGGGCAGAGGTGATTTTACCCACTGCTGTTGTAAATTCTTCATGTAACATGCCCTATACCATCAAAAACACATCACCTTATGCCAAAGATTCCCTGGGCAATGCCAGCGGATTTTATCCGATTGGCACCACCAGGTTTTACATCATCGCAGAATACGGATGCGGATCTGTGCTTAAATGTGAAGTTTCGGTCACAGTCCAAAGTAAAATTCAACCCACCCCCTATTGTTTAACCGGAGTGATTGTTGATCTTATGCCCATAGACGATGATCTGGATGGCACCGCGGATAGAGGTATGGCAGAAATTTGGGCTTCCGACCTTGATAAAGGAAGTTTTCACAAATGTCCTGGCCAGAAATTGAGATTTTCATTTTCGAAGGATCCTTCTGAGACCCATAAAATTTTTACCTGCGATGAATTGGGTGACAATGAAGTAGAAATCTGGGTGACCGATTCACTGGGCAATCAGGATTTTTGCAAAACAGTTGTCACCATTCAAAACAACACAGGTATCCCGGATTGTAAAGGGAAAAATATTGTGGTTGAAAAATCTGATTTTACCCTTGCCCTGAAAGACGCTCAAACAGGAAAAATGATTCAGTCCTTTAAAATCCAGTTGGAAAATCAAAATGACCATCAAATGTTTTCATCCAAAACCAATCACAAAGGCGAATACTTTTTTCAACAACTTGAAAAGGGACAGAATTATAGGACCCATGTTGAAGTGAAAATAAATGATCGGAAAAACATAGACCAGTTTGATTTGATGCGTTTAAAAGACCTGGTCCTCGGCCGTGCCACCGAAATAAATCCCTACAAATTGCTGGCTGCAGACATGAATGCAGATGGACAATTGACCCATCATGATGTTCAACTATTGGAAGATCTCCTGAATTCAAAAATTCAACATTCTGAATTGCCCCAGCCCTATGTGATGGTACCAGAATCCCATCAGTTTGGATCGGCTGACAAAGTCTTGGCTGAATATGCTTCTATGAAATCAACCATAATCAGTATGGGGGATCAGTCAAAAGAAGTTTTGTTGGTCATTAAAACAGGCGATCTGAATTCCTTTGGCGCCAGTCGCAGGAAATCAAAAGTTATCGCACCTGCGGAATAATGATGAATACTACTTTTCCTGTCGTCTAAATTCCTGCACAATCATTCCATTTCGGATTCTGGGCTCAAACCAGGTGCTCTTGGGTGGTAAAATTCTGGCGTGATCAGCCGTTTTTTTAAATTCATCGTGGTGAATCGGGTAAAACATAAAGCCCACCAGTTGATTGCTTTGCTCTGTGTGTTTTAAAACAGATCTCAATCCTTTTACACCTTCCACATATTTTATTCTGGGGTCTCTTCGCACATCATGGATACCCAGACATTCTTTCAAAATCAAGTCATTAAAAAGATCGACATCAAAGGCAAGCTGGTTTTTTTCTGCAATATTCCGAATGTGCTCAGGATGCCATCTAAACTGGTAAATTTGTTTTCCCAATACAATGAGTAACTCAAACTTTGACACAGGAGAGCTGATATTTTCTGTCAAATCGAATGAGCCGTATGCCTGCAATTTGTTCAATAAGTCCATTTGAAATAGATCCTGACCCACATCCACGATTCTGTTGTAAGACATAATGCTCAGTTCATCAAAATCAAACCAGGCACTCAGGATAAAATTCAGACCACGTTCGACCAATTTTGGTCTGGCTTCTAAAACATCACTCATGGCGGCCATGCGATGATGACCGTCTGCTATATATGCAGAACTTACCTTTTCTGCAAACAGTCCTGTCAGCCTTTTTTCAATTGTAGAATCAGAAATTCTATAAAATTCGTGGGTCTGCTGTCCCTTGGTAAAATGAAATCGATAGATCAGTTGATCCTCTCTGATGGTTTGATGAATCAATTGATGGATTTCTACCACAGGAGAATAAGTGATTAGCACGGGTTTGATGATGGCTTCCCTTTCCAGGGTAAGTGCGATCATCAATTCTTCTTGTGTGATGAGCGTATTTTCATGTTTTTTGATACTCCCGGTCAGGTATTCTTCGATGTTGACACCGGCAAGAATGCCATGATAATTTCTATCCACTGTGCAAATGCGATAGACAATAAGACCCGGATCTTCTTGAGGGATGAAGAACGCCTTTTTGTGGTATTGTGGATAGGATTCTTTTAACTTGCTAAAAAATGTTTCTCCGTCAATAATTTTGGCAAAGTCAGGAACAGCATAATAAATTGGGCGAATTTCCAACTGTTAAAATGGATCTAGCTTGGTTTAAAATATATTCATTGGGTGCATTTATCCTTTGTAAAAAGGTAATCCCACGACTTTGGCTTTAAGGTTTTTAGAACCCATATTGACCAGAATTTCCGTTTCAAGTTTGGACATACTGATGGGTAAATAGGCCAAACCGATCGATGCATTCAATGAAGGAGAAAATGTGCCACTGGTCACTACACCAATTTCTTTTTCAGACAGATCAAGTACTTTGTACCCGTGCCTGGGCACTCTGCGGTCCTCCAGCCAAATGCCACAAAGTTTTTTATTCAGGCCGTTTTTCTTCTGATTGACTAAAAATTCCTTTCCGTTAAAATCTGCTTTCTGGAGTTTGGTGATCCAACCAAGACCGGCTTCCAATGGACTCGTATCATCGTCAATGTCATTTCCGTACAAACAAAATCCCATCTCAAGTCTCAGGGTATCTCGTGCACCAAGCCCCACCGGCAACAAACCTTTTGGATGTAGATCCTTCAAAAGGAGATCCCAAATAAATGCGGTATTTTCATTTTCCAGATACAGTTCAAATCCCCCTGCACCGGTGTATCCTGTGGCAGATATGATTACATTGTCAATACCACCAAATTTTCCTTTCCTAAATTGATAGTATGGGATACTTTTTAGATCGATATCGGTATAATCTTGTAACAATTCTGCCACTTTAGGACCTTGAATGGCCAGCAGTCCGGTTTTATCCGAAATATCGATCAATCTTGTGTCAAAAGTATTAAAAGATGAAATCCAATCCCAATCCTTTTGGATATTGGACGCATTGACCACCAGCATAAAAGCTTGTTCACCTTCTGCACACTGATCATCAAATAGCCGGTACACCAATAAATCATCCACAATCCCACCATCAGGTCTAGGAAGACAGGAATATTGGGCTTCACCGGGATTCAGTTTGGAAGCATCGTTGGAGCTTACCTTTTGTACCAGATCAAGCGCCTGCTTTCCTTTTACGATAAATTCACCCATGTGCGATACATCGAAAATGCCTGCAAAATTTCTGACAGCTTCGTGCTCTTCCTTTATTCCGGTATATGAAATGGGCATATGATAACCTGCGAATTCAGCCATCTTGGCTCCGAGGGCTATGTGTCGTTCTGTTAAAGCGGTTTCTTTCATATTTCTTCTTTTGTTATTTTCGATCTATCCAGAATTTTAATGGATTTTATTTGATCCCCCACTAAAATACTTGCCAGCACATCCATGCCTTTGGTCAGCTGGCCAAAAATACTGTAATTCCCGTCCAGATGGGGTGTAGCGGTATACGTAATAAAAAATTGACATGACTCTGTATCCATACCCGCGCTTGCCATTCCAATTCGGCCAGGTACATCATATCTTAGCTCAGGATGAATTTCAGTGCGGATGCTGTAGTCCATACTACCATAACCATCTCCAATCGGACATCCGGTTTGAATGACAAAGTTGGGGACTACGCGGTGAATTATTTTATTGACAAAATAATCGGTTTCGATCAACTCAATCATATTGCAAACAGAGCCTGGAGCAATGAGAGGGTATAGCTCACACTCCATGGGTCCTTTGTCTGTTGTAATTTCAATCGCAATGGTATCCTTGTAATTTTTGAGTTTTTCCCAATTAATCGGGTGATTGAAATTGGGTTTTTTAATATCGGCAGGAATTTTTTTCAATTTGGCCAAAGCCCTGGAAAGATCATTGAAAGTTTCAATGTCTTTTGGTAAGATCAGTGCATTTTGTGTTTCCGCAAAAATGGAGTCGGCTTTAAAAAAGGTCTTGAGATAAACCAGCTCATTGTTGGCAAAGGCTGTTGAAATAGCAGAAATACTGCCAAGTCTTTTCTTTTCGCAGGATTGAATGAGATATTTGCTGATTTTCTGGTAAATCGGATTTTTTGGTCCTTTGAAAATCACCGGAAAAACAGCCTTCTTGACCATATACATCACAGATTCGGTCAAAGCAGTGTGAACAACATCAGAAGAAGCAGATTGATTGTTTGAAATTAACCAGTCAATCTCTTTGTACTCTGAAGAAAGAGCTTTGATGTAGGCCGATTTTTCATAGGGGTTTTTGCTTTTTACCATGTGGTTTTTAATCTGTTGGATCAGACCTGATCTGGTCAGGACTTTGTAGGCCGGCACTATTTTCAGGAGGGCTTCGTACAACAATGCTTTGACCTGCCAGGAAACGCCTCCCTGGTTGATGACACCGGTCAGATAATCTTCCTGGAATTCCTGACCATTCTCCACAAAATATTGAGCGGCCTGCACAGCCACCTGTGTGGATGGATTGAGCAATGCTTTTGAAGCCAGACTGCTGGCTTTGCCTCCGGGAAAGAATTGCAATCCGCGGACGATGGATAACTGCACCCTGTGATCCAAACCTCTTCGATACAACTCTTCCAATTCTGACAATGCTGCTGCAGTCCCAATTCTTGCAAATGCATGGATCAGACACAATCGGATGTCTGGATCTTTTTCTTCATAACAGGCTTCTTTATGGGCGTTGAAAAATGGTTTGGTGTCGTGTTCTTTGAATCGCATCAGCGAATGCGCAGCCCATAATCTGGATTTTTGATCATAGCTTTTGTTGGTCGCAATCTCTATTAATTTGGCTGTTGATTGCGGGCAAAATTTACCGCGCAGTCCATACCTGTAGAGCGCCAGTACCTGCCCTTGCACGTAATCGGGATGTTGATGGTTGTAAGATTTAATTTCACAGATCAGATTCAAGGTAGAATCAGAACCGCACCGACCGAGGGCTTCCAAAATCAAACCATTGGTTTTATTGAATTCTCCGGATGAATCCACCCCATTAAAAGTTTTTATAAGGGCATTTTCTGCAGCGGGATGTCCAATTAAACCAAGTGCGAAAATGGCTTCCTGTTTGACCTGCTCGACCGGATCTTCCAAAAGTCTGATGATCGCTTCAAGATGGTTCGAGTCTTTACAAACCCCCAGCGCTCTTGCAGCCAACAATCTCTTATATGCCTTTGGTTCAGTTAAAGCCAGTGCCAACGAGTCCTTTTCGCGCCTGTCCTGCCAATCCAGAATCCTCACCACCTCAGGATCAGTCAATGAATAAGTTGTTTGAGTCAAATCAATGGCTTCCGGAGGAACACATCTAAATGGAACGCACAAGAGCAAGCAAAAGATCAGAGGCAGAAAATGAGACATCAATCGATCAGGCCTTATTAATAAAATAGGCTTAGATGATGGTGAGAAAAGATATTTTATCAATGGTGATGATTCATTTTTATTTTAATCAATCTTCAGCAACCACATCATCCACCGGCGTATTGTCCTCGTCGTCAAAACTAGGAATGGGTCTTGACATCTCATGGGCAGGCGGATTTGGTTTTTCCCTTTCTTTGGCGGCCACACTTTTTGTGGCATGGGGCACCAACAGCAAACGCTGGCGATCGATTAACTCTCCGGTGACAGAACATATCCCGTAAGATTTGTTTTTGATTCTCACCAGGGCCAACTCGAGATTTTGGACAAATTGTCTTTGTCTCTCAGCCATTTTTGTAAGGAATTCGATTTCGGTATGGATCGAGCTATCGTCAAACCAATCTCCACCTTGCTCATCAGACATGTTTTCCCGCAGTTCCATCATCTGTTGCTCAAGGCCAGCCAGTTCAGTCTTGGCAGCCACCAACTTTTCATCTATGATGACTTTGAATTCCATCAACTCTTCGTCTGAATACCTGGCTTTCATATTATCTTAAATTTGACCGCAAAATTAACATCGTACTTGGCTTTAAACCTTTATTTTTTATTAAATAATCGCATTATTTAATACGTATATATGTAATATACCTATTAGTCAATATGATATCACCAAAATTGGGGGCTGTTTGTCGCCCGAATCGCAGCGTTTGACCTATGCTCCCAACATCTTAAACATTTCTGCACACATGGCTGGGAGATCATAATGTGGTTTCCAAGCCCAATCCTTTCTGGCTTCAGAATCATCGATGGATTCGGTCCATGATTCTGCAATGGCTTGTCTGAAATCGGGTTCGTATTCTATTTTGAAGTCGTGAACCTTTCTTTTGATTTCAGCGGCAATCTCTGCAGGTGTAAAACTCATACCCACCAGATTATAGCCAGATCTCAGGCTAAGACTTTTTCCATCGGCCTCCATCAATTCGATGGTAGCTCTGATCACATCATCCATATAGATCATGGGAAGTCTTGTATCTTCCCTCAGAAAACACCGGTAGTATTTAGATTTTATGGCGGCATGAAAAATTTCAACCGCATAATCAGTGGTACCTCCTTCCGGTAAGGACTGCCAGCCAATCACTCCCGGATAGCGGATGGACCTCACATCCAGACCGTATCTTTTGTAGTAATATTCGCACCACATCTCTCCCGTTATTTTGGAAATTCCATAAACGGTGGTGGGCATGAATGAGCCAAACTGAGGTGTATTCACTTTTGGAGTAGAAGGCCCATAAATGGCGATAGAACTTGGAAAGAAAATGCGCTGAATATTTTTTTCTACCCCCAATTCAAGGACGTTTAAAAGACCCTGCATATTGATCTGCCAGGTTAAAAGTGGGTTTTTCTCGCCGCTGGCAGAAAGGATCGCTGCGAGATGATAAATCTGAACAATGCCATGCTCGTCAATGGTGCGCGAAATGGCTTCTTTGTCCAGTACATCCAGTAACAAGAAATGTGGAACAGGATTCGAAGGTGTTCTGATATCAGAACAAATGACCTGATCCTGTCCGTATCTTTTCCTGAGAGCATCGGCCAAAACAGTCCCAATCTGACCATTGGAACCTAGCATGAGTATTTTCCCCATAAAGGATCTTTAATTTGACCGCAAATAAAAGCAAATTCTATTGCTTTCTGTGATTGGATTGGTCTGAAAATTTGGGGAATGTTATTTCAACTTCAGCTTGCCTTCACCCACTTTAAAGCCTTTGTTGTACACTTCCACTGAATACATGCCTTTTTGAAATCCTCCCGGATTACTAAATTTACCACAGCCTTCTTTTTCATCGTTGTTATAGCTTACATTGGCAGTAGTGCTGTACTTAACCGTTTCATTGGTTGCCAAATTTCTAATCACTCCTGAGCCGGAGGACTCAATGGTTTGTGTTTCACCAATTGGATTAATGATTCTGATGTAAAAAGTTTCATTTCCGGTATCTGCGTTGGCATTTTTAGTAGTCTTAAAACACACCTCGATAAAATCAACTTCCGCTGCAGTACTTCTTTCACGGGCTTTTTTGCCATCTCTGCTTTGCATTCCGGCTACTGATATTTTCTGGACATTGATGGCGCTTGCTTTGTTTACCCGGGCGCTCAATCTTTCTTTTTCAGAACTGATGTTTTCTTTTTCAGAAATCAAAGTGGATTTGATGTTCTCGAGCTGTTGCTTTTCTTGTTCTTTGGTTTGCACCTCCTGGGTTAACTTTTCTTTCTCAGAACTTAAAGACTGATTGGCACTGGTCAATTCCTGGTTTTCTCCTTTCAAACGATTGATTTCTGCCACATACTCGTTGAGTTTACTCTTCATGTTGGCCATTTCATCTTTCGCTTTTCTGAGATTTTTGCTGTCCACCAAGAGTAAATTAATTTTTTCCTTTTGAAGTCTGAGTTCTTCTTTTTGTACTTCAATGCTTCTGTTGAGCTCTTCGTTGTCTGTTTTCATGGTGTTCAGTTCGGCCACTGATTCCTGGTATTGTTTTTCCAGTTCAGCCTTGGCTTTATCAAGCTCGACGATTTCCGTTTCTTTGGTCATATTGTCTTGCTGAAGACTGCGGTTGTTGACAAATTGATACACATTTGCGCCCAAAAGAGCCAGAATTGCTACAAGAGCTGCGGCTTTCAGGTTTTGATTTGATTTTTGTTGAGTCATCTTTTTTCTATTTTATGGTTGAACGTGTAAATTTAACCCAATTTTGTATCTTAGGGGCTGATTAACAAAATATTTAGCACAGCATGAAAGAATCCCGTAAAATTTTATTCCTTGACATTGAGACGGTTTCAGCTGCGATGGAGTGGAAGGAATTGGACAGCAAGTGGCAAGAGTTGTGGGCAGCAAAATCAAAATTTTATGCCCAACAGCACCCTGAACTATCAGAAGAACAGATTTATACCGACCGGGCTGCTATTTTTTCTGAATTTGGCAGAATCGTATGCATCAGCCTGGGAACTTTTCACCAGGATGGCATCCGGCTGAAAAGTCTGGTTGGAGAGGAGAAGGATATTTTGCTTCAATTTTTTGACATGGTAAATCTGCATTTTAACGATCCTCAAAAACATGGATTTTGCGGACACAACATTAGAGAGTTTGATCTTCCTTATATCTGCAGACGGGCCATCATTTTAAACATTCCGATACCGCCCATTCTGCAATTGTCCGGAAAAAAACCTTGGGAAAGTCATTACATTTTGGATACGCTTGAGATGTGGAAATTTGGTGACATCAAGAATTTTAGTTCGCTCGATTTATTGGCTGCATGCCTGGGACTTCCCAGTTCCAAGACAGACATCAGTGGGAAAGATGTCAGCCGTGTTTTTTGGCAGGAAAAAGATATTCAACGGATTGCTGAGTATTGCATGAAAGATGTGGCTCTGACAGCCAATGTTTACCTCCGACTTTTGGGTTTAGAACCCATTGCGGAGGATAAAGTAGAGACCCTTGCAGTCTAGTGGTATTTATTTGAGAAAGAATTTTTCCAACCTGCGCTCTATTTTATTTTCTCCGATCAGCTCAAGCAAGATGTATTCCACCAGTGGCTTTCGGTTCAATGGAAACATTTGAAAAATATGCGAGCTATAGCAGCCATGGTTGGTTTGAATTTCTTGGAGTATTTTTTTTCTGATCTGTTCTCTTTGCACTCCTGAGTCATCCAATGATTTTTCGGACAGGCAGTTGTCGCATTTTCCACAATTCAAGGCCTTGCTTTCCCCAAAATACTCCAAAATATATTTTTGTCTGCATCCAGTATGATGCACCCAACGAACCATTTCTGCCAGTTTTTCCAATCTGATATCGCGGTAGGATTTCCATTTGGATAGATCCAAATTTTGATTAAAGTTTTGCAGGAAAAAGAGACTTTGGTCATTGTCTGCAACTTCAAAGCTGATTAGTTTTTGATTGTGAAGAGCCACAAAGAATTCCCGGATACTTTCGGGAGATTTATTCAGCAGGCTGACTAAGAAATCTTCGTTGATACGGGTGGGTACCTCCAAAATACCTTCGTGTGTGCGCAATAGTAATTTGATCCATGGTATTTTATCAGAGTCCCCAGACTGACTTAGTTTTTCGTAAATGAGTTCAGGAGATTTTAAAAATTGTATTCTGGATTTTGACTGAATTCCTTCGCCCAGTTGAATCAGGCCGGCTATTTCAAGATATTTCAAACCAGAATAAACAACAGCCAGGTTTTCTCCCAAATTTTTTGCGAAAGAGGAGAGGTCAAAATATTCGATGACGGATCCGTCTGGCGCGGTATTCATTTTTTTTAGATGATGCCATAAGTTCAGAATCCATTGGTCGGGAAGATCGGAGGCTTCAAATTTTTCAATCAATGTCTTTTCGTCCTTGTTGTTAAAAAGTACCACCGCCCAGGATGCTTTTCCATCTCTTCCTGCGCGACCGGCCTCCTGAAAATATTCTTCCAATTGATTGGGTAAATCAAGGTGAATGATCAATCGAACATCCGACTTATCTACGCCCATTCCAAATGCGTTGGTGCAACACATAATTCTACATGAGCCCGACATCCATAGCCTCATCTTTGCGGCTCTGATTTCAGGATCCAGACCAGCATGATAATGATCAGCAGATAGGCCCTGCTCCTGGAGAAATCTTGCCACAGTCACTGTTTGTCTGCGGTTTCTGACATATACGAGGGCAGAGCCTTTTAACCGATTCAGAATGTGCAAAAGACTGTTTGGTTTGTTCTCAGTCTTCACCACCGAAATGGAAATATTGTCGCGCCTGAAAGAACTCTGATAAATCTTGGGGTCCTTCATCCGGAGATGCTCAAGAATGTCTTGTTTCACTCTTGGAGTCGCTGTAGCGGTCAATGCCAACACGGGTAATTTCAGAGGTTCTGTCAATTCATGAATTCTTAAATAACTCGGTCTGAAGTCATATCCCCACTGAGAGATACAATGCGCTTCATCCACAGCCACAAAGCTCCATTTGATTTGTCCGATCCATGACATGGAATTCAATAATTTCTCCGGACTCAAATACAATATTTTGATTTCTCCAATTTTCAATTTTTGAATCATTTCTTCAGACTCCGCTTTGTTGAATCCGGAGTGCAACATGGCAGCAGATATTCCTTTTTTGCGCAGGGCTTCTGTCTGGTCTTGCATCAGTGCAATCAGTGGAGATACAACCAAAGCAACTCCCGGCAAACACAGTGCAGGAACCTGATAACAAATGGATTTTCCGCCACCGGTAGGCATCAGAGCCAGGGTGTGTTGACCATTCAGGATCGATTGAATAATTTTTTCCTGATCATGCCTAAACGCACCATAATGCCAATATTTTTTGAGGATTTCGACTGGATCTGGCATGCCTTGTCATTGTCAAAAAGAAGGACAACGCAATTTTGTACTGCGTCGATTCTGAAAGGAAGCTGGATTGGATGGATCTGAGGGTTTTAAGAAATATTGCAGGTGAATACCCATGGTTTGAAACCAATCCTTGTCTTTGTCATTTCCCCTTTGAGACCCATTGGGAAACCTGTTTGGATTACCCAACTCTGCTGCCAGGTATCCATTTCCATTCAATAAATCATCATAAGAAACATATTTCCCGGACAAATCATCGAGATAATCGGTTTGTGTTCTGCGCCATTTAATGTCCACTCCAATCGCGATGCGCGAAGAGATCGCGTAGTTTATGCCCGTCCCAAAACCTATCGCGTGAGAGAATAAATCATATTTCTTAGGATAGCCAGGCATCCCCTGACCTTCAGTGCCAACATCCACCAGATCAATCCATCTCCCTTCAAATTTGGTTCTGGGATTGAAACCAAAGAAACTCAATCCGAAAGAAAAATAGGGCTGAAACAAGGTCTGAATGGGGATCCATTGAAAAAAATAAAAATCCATACCGAGATTGACCTCATGCACCAGTGTGGTGAAATTAAAGTTCCTGATTTTTTTCCATTCTTGTTTTGAAATCGCATCATCCGCATGCAAGCGCAGGTTCCAATATTGGATCTTAAAAGCAGCACCACTGCTCAACCAATATCCAGCCTCTATTCCCAATGCTGGCCTGGTTTGGACAATAACAGAGTGAAAGTCTTCTGTAAGGTCGCCTGCATAATTGGATCCTCCAAGAAAAATTCCAACATTGACTGGTTGACTTCTAAGATAAGGCAAAGAAATTTGGATCAGGAAAACCGCGAAATGTATTTTAAACACCCAATTAAGCATTGCTAATCAAAACTATATAGATTAAACAAGTTGCAAATATAGTATAATTTAAATTTTTATGGATGGGATCCGGACAGGTGGATTACAAAGTATGTGCACCCTTGTTTTTGAATCGCTGGAATCTTAAACCTGCGTTAAATTTCATCGGGTCTCGCTTGGCTTGCATTGATGCTTATTCATTTAAACGATTATTAGTAAACGCATTACGATATTTGATTAAAATTTTTTCTTCTTATCCAAGGATCCTATCAATGGGGAATTAATCGTCCATTCCAACAATTGTAGGCATTGGACGTTTTTGATGGATAAACCTACAAAATTCGTTTGCATGAAATTTTTGTTTTCCAATGTTTGGCTTGTTCTGACCATTCTGACGCTTCAATGGCTAAATGCCCAATCTTCTGTTCCTAAAAACTGGTTTAACCTGGACCCGCAGACCAGCCAATTCAATGGAGTGGCTGCAGACAAAACCCACAAAGAATTATTGACCGGAAGACCTGCCAAAACAGTGGTGGTTGCCATCTTGGATTCCGGCGTGGAACCAGAACACGAGGATCTGAAATCGGTCATGTGGGTCAATCCAGGAGAAACACCCGGCAACGGCATTGACGATGATAAGAATGGCTACATCGACGACATTCACGGTTGGAATTTTATCGGAGGAAAAGACGGCAACGTCGGAGCCGATACCTATGAGACCACTCGCCTGTACGCGCAGATGAAATACAAATATGATCATGCAGACCCCGACAAACTCAACAAAAAACAAAAAAAGGAATTTGCCGAATTTCTAAAATTAAAAAATGATGTGGAAGGCCGAAGATCCAGCGCCAAAGCCAATCTTGAAGGAATGATGGCCACACAGAATCAGGTGATGTCCGGTATCGATGCAGTCGTCATGGCTCTGGGTGATCGTCCATTAAGCCTGGAGAATCTGGAGACCATCGAAGACAATGATTCCAAAAAACTATCCATGGGAATCGCCATCGCCAAAAGCATTCTTTCCCAATCACCGGACATCAAAACCGGTGTCGAGCTAAAGGATTTTGTGAAAAAAGAATACAGTGATGGACTCAATCATTTCAACAAAGAACTTGAATACAATTTCAATCCGGATTTTGACAGCAGAAAAATTGTGGGCGACAACTATGCCGATGTCAACGAAAGATTCTATGGCAACAATGAGGTTGAAGGACCCGATGCTACGCATGGCACCCATGTGGCGGGCTGTGTGGCTGCTACCAGAGGTAATGGTCTGGGTATGGAAGGGGTGGCCACCCATGTGCGTATCATGAGCGTAAGATGTGTGCCGGATGGTGACGAAAGAGACAAGGACGTGGCCAATGCCATCCGTTATGCAGTGGACAATGGTGCGAGTATTATTAACATGAGTTTTGGTAAAGGACATTCTCCCAACAAGGATGCCGTAGATGAGGCCGTAAAGTATGCGGCTTCCAAAGATGTACTCATCATTCACGCGGCGGGCAATGGATCGGCAGACCTTGACAAAGTACCCAATTACCCGAACAAATATTATCAGAAGAAAAAATTATTTAAATCCAATAAAGCCAAAAACTGGCTCGAAATCGGTGCTCTTTCCCACGAGCAAGGCACAGGGATGATTGCCGGATTTTCCAATTATGGAAAGAAAAACGTCGATCTGTTTGCTCCGGGTATGTTGATTTATTCGACCGTTCCAAACAATGGCTATGAAAATCTGCAGGGCACTTCCATGGCAGCACCCATCGCGGCAGGTGTCGCCGCAATGATTCGCAGTCATTTCCCCACTTTGACAGCAGAACAAGTAAAAGAAGTTATGCGCAATTCGGTCATCAAATCAGATCTCAACGTACGTGTTCCCGGTAAAGAGGGTGGATCCAAAAAGTTATCCGATCTTTGCTCCACGGGTGGATTTGTCAACGCCTATCAGGCGATTCTGCTTGCCTCTAAAACCAAAGGAAAGAAAAAAATAAAAGATTGGGTGGAACCCGGACCGATTGTACCCTCAGTCGGCGGTCCAAGGACTTAAGTCTTTTGATCAATATGTTTGCAGTTGAATCTTCGGACGTCTTAATATGGGGAAAACTTCGATTGGAATCATTGCTTGACATGATCTTTTGATCTGTAAAAAATTTTATCAGGCCAAGTACAAACGGCGAACTTATGCTTTCAATACTTTGGCCATCGCAATACAAAGTCCTCTCAAAAAAAAAGCCGCCGGAAAAATCCAACGGCTCTTTTTTACGTATTTTAATTTTTATTCCGTAATCATCAGTTTTCCCCTGTGGGATTGATCGCCCGATTGGATATGGTACAAAAACAAACCATCCAATTGAGCAGGCAACTGATTCAGCTCGATGATTTGCTGGCCTTTGTGGATAAACAGTTTCTTTTGATAAACTTCTTTTCCAGACAAACTGATCAGACGGAATTGCATTTCTCTCGACTCGTTGGCAAATAGATCCAAATACAAATGACCATTTTTGCTGACCGGATTGGGATATACACTGAACAAAGTGAAATGATCCGTTTTTGTTTTTGTCCGATCAGATCTGGTCTCTGAGATTTCAGATCTTATATTGCCTGCATTGTCATCCAGATCGCCTAATTTGATCACATAATAATCAGCTTTGTCATAACTTGATCCGATCTTCTGAAAGTTCATATAGGATGAAATATCTTCCTGATAGGACAATTGGGCAGATTTAAAAACATGGGCTTTGGGCACAAATCTCCAAAGTACCTTCAATTGATCCAATGGCACTGTGCCATTGACCAAGCCGTACAATAAATTGAAATCAGCATAATCAATGATTTTGTCCTGATTGAGGTCTGCGGCCAAAAGTTTGTATGGGTCTGTGATGGCTTCCATCTTGAGCAGATGACGCAGCAATATGATTGCGTCATTGACATCAATGCCCTTTAGATCCTTTTGGTCGTATTCCGGGATCAACTGATAACTGTTTTGATGGGTCAGATTGAGAAATGAAAACTGTCCCTGATTTTTGCTCTTGGTATTCATGACCAAGGCACCATGCAAAGTATCCTGATGGATCGTAATGACGGTATCCTTTTTTTGGATGTAGTAAATGGTGCCGCTGGGTGCGCGAATGGTATCGTATTTTGTGCGTATGCTGGTATCGCGGCGAATTTGGATCTGGTAGCTGTTGATATCCTTAAGGCTTAGACTGACGTTTTCCATGGGTTGTTGATTGGGAAAACTGATCAATCCACTGATGTTGAGGAGTTGTGGAGGACTCGTCGTCAGGCTGTCCTTTCTTTTGCAATTGGGGATCTTGGCGTTGTTGTTTTGGACTTCGATGTAGGTTTTACAAAAGGATTGATTCCCTGAGCTGTCCGTCACCCAAATCTCCACTTCATTTTTGCCTAGTTCGTCACAGGTATAAATCCGGTTCATGTCTCTTGGATCGTTCGAAAAAGAAAATGTGAGGTTTTTCTGTCCGCATTTGTGGAAAGAACCCCTGTCCAGATCCTTGGCCCATACTTCAACCATACCCGCATCAGTCTGTCCATCGCGGTTGGTGTCCAAAGGCATCAGAGCGATAATGACTCCGGTGAGGCAGTAGGGTGTAGGACCAATTTTGTTGCGCACCGTAACACTGACCTGACATTTGATTTCCTGACCACATCCATATTCTGCGATGATGTAAAATTTGGTCGTCCCCAATGGATAATGTCCACTGGCATCAGGTCCCGACGTATCGGCATAGGGAGATGTATTTCTGATTTTGTGAATGGCACCGCATTTGGAGAATGCTTTGGCACTGTCAAGCTTCACATAGGCACCTTTGCAGTCCAGTTTTGCATCCACCACCGTGTCTTTTGGACATTGGATGTAAGCCGTGCTGTCTTTGGCGACCAACTTGATGACCTGAGTGTAAGTCCAAAGTCCAACCGCAGGCTTGGCATTGGGCACGTATTGGCACCAATCGATGACCTTCCAGTCCCTTAGGATTTTCATACAGCCGTCGGCCACGGTAAATTTCATGTCCTTATAGCTGTACATGGGCTGACTGCATTTTTTGTTGGAAAATCTGGGATAGGAAAACTCACGCGGTAAATTTTTTGGGTCTGCGGAAGGGTTGCATCCTTCCAATTCCGTAGATTTTGGCCAGATGATGTCAGAGTAGCCAAATGAGCTGCCTGTTCCGGTAATGGTGATGATTTGTTCGCAATAATGCCATTTCCAATGTTTGTCTTCATACTCCCATCGACGGATGATTTGACCAATCCCACAGGAATTGGTATTGTAAATCACGGTCTTGGGCTTTGGTCCATCGCGTTTGACGTAATTTTCCCAAATAAAGACTTTGCCCCATTTGTCCAGATTGGAAATGTCTTCTTCACAGCTGATGGTGACATTTTTAGGGCACTCTAGATAAATGGACTGGGGTGCACTGGCTTGAAGGTTTTGGAGGGGGAGGAGCATCAAAATGGCCATAAACAGGCCGTAGAAACCTTGAATCGTAGTTTTCATGATTTATAATTTAGAAAAAATGGTTACTTAAATGCTGATTTCGGGAATAGCCGTGTAGAAATCAACAGCAAATATAAGAACTTTTATTAATATGTAATGCTTTGATGTTAATTTTTTTAAAAAAACAATAAGCCTTAAAAATCTTATTTGGACGGAATCCACAAAAACACAATAACTTTGCTGTATTAAATTAATTTAAATATGAAATTGAAATTCTTATTCTTTATCCTGGTGGCGGGTATGGGTTTGATGGCCACAAGTTCCTGCAAACAGGAAAGCAAAGATAAAGCTGCAGACACTCCGCAAGTTGAACAGCCGGCTGCCGATCAGCCTGCTACCCAACAACCCAATGTGCAAATGCCGCCTGACTTCACGCCGGTCTCAGGTCCACCGCAGAATGCTCCCCAGAATGCAAAAGGGGTTTGGCATTTTACCTGTCCTAAAGGCTGTGCCGGTGGCGCAGGTGCTGCTGGACCTTGCCCGAAATGCGGAGAGGCTTTGACACACAATCAGGCTTACCACGAAAACTAATCAGTTGATCCTGATTATTGCCGGACTTTCCTAAAATGGATAGTTTAGTGCCAGGTGAAGGTTGGATTGATTGAGAAAGGATCCAAATGAAGTTCCAGAATAATCAATCCAATACCTTCCCGTTTCATTGTTGGGGAAGGTACTCCTCAGTTTAAAACCCCAATCCAAACGCAGTATAAAAAAGGAGAGATCCATTCTCAGACCCAAGCCGGATCCAACTCCTAGCTGTTTGTAGAAGTTTTTGGTAAAATGGGTATTGACAGGATTGGCTGCAGATGGCAAGAGCCAAACATTTCCAATGTCCAGAAAAATAGCCCCTTTGAAAATCCAGTAAATGTCAAACCTCCACTCGGCGTTAGCTTCCAATTTGATATCGCCTGTTGAGAAGAAATTTCCCCTTTGCGTGACGGTTTTGGAAAGATCAGAATTGCCGGGTCCGGTTTCACGAATATTCCAGCCCCTCATGCTCTGAGGACCTCCCAGAAAAAATTGCTTGATGTAAGGGATGTTTCTGGAGCCTCCAAAAGGTACGGCCAATCCTCCTGTGGTTCTCAGTGCCACATTGCTGTTGGGATTGATTCGATAATACCACCGGGAATCTATGTCCAACTTCCAGAATTTTGAGAACTCTGTTTTTTGCAATTGTCCCAAAGACCAGTTTTTTGTAAAAAGTTTTCCCAGCTTTTCGATCAAGTCCACTTCCATTCCGGTTAGTTCAAACGAATAAATAGAGGTGTGGTCCCAGTTGCGGGATTTTTTGGCCTGATAAAAGTACTGTGCCTGACTAAACAGGAAGGAAGTAAACAGCCTGTTGCCTTTAAGACTTCTGATCACAAATGAATCTGCGCCAAAGCGCTCTTCAAACGCTGGAAAAATATTGGGAAGATAATAATTGACCTCAAAGGTGGAAAGGCTTAGTCTTTTTCTTTTGTTGATGTTGAAATCGTATTTGACACCGGTGTTGAATGAAACAAAACTAAAAGCCTGGGTCTGGCTCGTATAGTCGGCTAATATATTAAAACTAGTGTTGGATCTGGGATGATTTTTTAAATACCCGAAAGGTCTCATTAGCTGTCTGGCCAAAAAGAAAGAGCCTGTTACATCTTTAAAGCTTGCTAAAGTCAGAGAATTGAGATAACTCAAGATGACGGAGTTAAAAATATTGGCTTGGAAAAAATTAAATTCCAGATTGGCCTCCAATTTAAAGTCCAGCACTTCTGCGCCTTTAAAGGCATTCCTGTTTTTTAAATAATAAAATCCAGAAACGCCAAATAGACTTGGCGCCGTGGCACTAAAGGTATTGTAGTTGAGGTCCGCACCATAATCCTGGGCCCATTTTTTGTGCGGTGATAGCAAAATGGTGTGATTGATCAGATGGGTTTGAAGACTGTCTGTTTTTGACTCTATGTTGATAAATTTATAAAAATTCAAACCGGCCAAATCCAAATAGGACTTGTCCACATTTTCCTTTTTGAAGAGCAAGCCCGGTCTTGGATGAATTTTGTCCAGCAACACTTCATTGCGGATATAGCTCGCTTCAGCTGTCTGAGTGATCGAAATGGAATCTATGCTGGTGCGCGTGAATATTCTTTTCTCCTGCGGATTGAAATTGGTGATGATATTCACCTTTCCGACAAAGTACTTACTGTGATGATCCTTGCCGGGAGGGTCCAGGATGCGGATTTTGAGCAGATTGTTGCCATGGAAGGTGTCAAGTCTTAAATTGTCCACGAGGGATGGGTTAAACTCTGCATAACCATTGTTTTGCATCAATTCGGTGATGCGGTTCTTTTCAGATTGAAACAAAGACAAATCGATGGGGGCGCCGGATTTTAGTTGAGATGAGGATTTGTGTTTGTTTAAAAGGGCGAGAACCGCGGTGTCGGATGTAAGGTAGATGAGACTATCCACATGGGTTCTTTTATTTGGTTGGACGATGTATTGTAAGCTGACTCTTTTGTTTGATTGAATCTTTTGGTGATGGCTCACTTTCGCATTAAAATATCCCTGATTGAAAAGATAATTCAACATGTTTTTCTTGGAGGCTACGATCTCAAGGGTATCCAATATGGAGGGGGGTTCTGATTGTTTGCTGAGGGTTTTTCTAAACAGGATTTTTTTATTTTTTCTGTTTTCAAGAAACTGGTAAATACCTTCTCTTCGGATAAAGAATAAGTACCTGGTGTTTGGTTTTTGCTTAATCAGGGTATGAAGTTCTTGCCTCATGCCAATGCGATCACCAAAAGCTACGTCCATCAATTGGATTTTATTTTTTGACAAGAGGAATTCATTGGGTTTGAGATTTTTTGTGCTGCTGCAATTACCAAAGAACAAACCCAGCAGTGTCAGGATTGCACTACCTTTGAGGTATGTTACTATAGATGATTTAATGGACAGAAGGCACATTCAAGTTTCGAAAGCTGAAATAAACTTAATTAAATCTCTTCGACACAAAAAGACGAGGCAGGAGCAGCGATTGTTTGTGGCCGAAGGCTCCAGGTTGGTGCTTGATATCATGAAGTCTAAACCTTCTGAAGTCCGATTGGTGGTCGGTACAGAGGAATGGATCACGGGACAAGTCGCAAATTTAAGTCATTTTTTGGATTTGACCCGCCAAATCAGCAGTTCGCAACTTCAGGCGGTATCTTCCCTCAAATCCACGGAAGAGGTGCTGGCTTTGGTTCAGTTTCCTTATTTTGGTCCCGGTCACCCGAGAATAACAAATTTTGGGCTCTATCTCGATGGTTTGTCAGATCCCGGTAATTTAGGTACATTGATCAGAACAGCCGATTGGTTTGGAATACCTGAGATCATGGTATCTGACCATGTGGTAGATTGGTACAATAGCAAAGTCGTGCAAGCAAGCATGTCGAGCATTAGCAGGCTAAAGATAAGTTGTGTTCCACCGGAGGAAATCAGGACGTATTCCGGTATCTCCAGATTGGTAGGGGCAGATCTGGTGGGGAAACCTTTGTGGCCAAAGTCCGGAATTTGGGAACCCGCAGTGCTTTGTTTGGGAAACGAAGCGCGTGGATTATCTGATCGCGTTAAAATGATTTGCGATGAATTTTGGACCATCCCATCTTACAGCCTTGGTGCGGAGTCACTCAATGTGGCCGTAGCGGCTTCTATTTTTATGGCGGGTTGGCGATCTTCAATTTTATAAGGATTACAAATATGGTAATTGTAAGAGAAGACGCTTAAAGACTGCCATAATTCTTTAAGCCAATTTCATGTATTCATTTCTACAATTTAATTTTTTGCTTTAATATATTGCAGATTAAAGAAAAGGAACTGGATTGGATTAAATAAAAAATTAAGCATTTTAGAATCTGTTTTCTTTTTGAGATTTTGGAGATAATTGATGAGGAATTAAAAATGAAAACTTAGTTTTTATTTTATCTGACGGAACGATCCAAGCTGGAAGCTTTGTGACGCAGTACTCAGCGTCAAGTGATGGAAAGCCCTCCAACATTGTTGGGGGCAAGCTGTAGGTGACCTATAAAATAATACCATATTTATCCTCTTAGAACAAAAGTTATATGGGATTGGTCATGAAGAATGAAAATTGGGAAATGGCATGGCTCTACACCCGTGTATTCTATTTCGAAATTTTGAAGTTATTTTTTGTCGGGATTGTCCAATTATTTCTTTTGGTCCTTTTGTGATCTAAAAAGTTCATTTCAGTTTGACTGGCCGGGATCTGTAACATTGGTTACAAGAAGTGGGTCCCAGGCTTCCCAGGCAAAACCATTGTCCCCGGTTTTTGCTTATAATTTACCAACTTTGCGCAAATCCAGAAGAAAGCATGGCTTCAAAATTGAACAAAGGTATTTTAAAAAAAGCATTCTCCCTCATGGCCACCGCCAAGGCCATGACCGAGATCTATGAGGGAAATTTTAAAATGGTCTCCAAATATGTGCATGCCACGTCCCGGGGGCATGAAGCCATACAGATCGCTCTGGGCATGCAACTTAAGTCCATGGATTATCTCTCAGCATACTACCGCGATGATGCTATGCTGCTGTCAATCGGAATGCGACCTTATGAATTGATGCTCCAATTGATGGCCAAAAAAGAGGATCCTTTTTCCGGTGGGCGAAGCTATTATTCTCATCCGAGCCTCAGAGATCCCGACAAACCCAAAATTCCCCATCAATCTTCCGCCACAGGTATGCAAGCCATCCCTACGACCGGTATTGCCCTTGGTTTATGGTATCAGGAAATGATGAATTCCCAAAAATCCGGCAGGGAATTGCCGGTCGTGGTCTGTTCCCTGGGTGATGCCTCCATCACAGAAGGCGAAGTGGCAGAAGCGCTACACATGGCCTCGCTCAAATCATTGCCCATTTTATACCTGGTCCAAGACAATGAATGGGATATTTCTGCCCATAGTTCGGAGATTAGAAAGGGAAATGCCATGGATTTTGGAAGGGGATTTCCGGGACTCCAGCTGGAATCAGTGGAAGGAACCGATTTTGAAGCTTCTTACCAGGCAGTGGAAAAAATCATCAAAGACATCAGAAAGCACCGAAGACCCTGGCTCTTGCATGCCAAAGTGCCCTTACTCAATCACCATACCTCCGGAGTGCGGAAGGAATGGTATCGCGACGATCTTGAATCTGCAGGCAAAATGGATCCTTTTCCGAAATTGAAAAAACTGCTTTTGGAGCGGGGATTTGAGGCAACTGAGCTGGATGAGCTGGTACAAGCATCGGTGGATCTCGTTACCCGGGATTTTGCGATGGCTGCTAAAGCAGAAGACCCCAGACCCGAGGATCTTTATTTACATGATTTTGCACCCACTCCCGTGCTGGAAGAACAGGGTCAACGACATCCTGAATCAGGTTCGGAAAAGGTCATGGTGGATTGTGCTTTGTTTGCAGTCGAAGAATTGATGCGCAAATATCCGGAATGCCTCCTGTATGGGCAGGATGTGGGCAAAAGGCTCGGAGGAGTTTTTAGAGAAGCCGCTACTCTGGCAGAAAAGTTTGGTGACCATCGGGTATTTAATACTCCGATACAGGAGGCATTTATCGTGGGTTCTACCGTCGGAATGTCAGCAGTTGGCTTAAAACCCATTGTGGAGGTTCAATTTGCAGATTACATCTGGCCGGGTCTCAACCAATTGTTTACCGAAGTGGCGAGATCTTGTTTTTTAACCATGGGAAAATATCCGGTAAGCATGATTCTAAGGGTGCCAATCGGAGCCTATGGCAGTGGCGGTCCTTATCACTCCTCTTGTGTGGAATCCGTGGTGGCCAATATCAAAGGGGTCAAAATAGCTTTTCCCTCCAATGGGGCAGATCTGAAAGGATTGATGAAGGCAGCTTATTATGATCCCAATCCGGTCGTCATTTTTGAACACAAAGGACTCTATTGGTCCAAGGTGCCCGGTACCGATGCGGCCAAAGTGATTATGCCGGATGAGGATTATATTTTACCCTTTGGAAAAGCCAATTTGGTTTTAGAAGCCGAGCCTGAAAAAATCGAAAAAGGTGATGCCATATGTGTGGTCACCTACGGCATGGGTGTGCACTGGGCCTTAAATGCTGCAAGAGACTTTGATGCTTGTGTCAGTATTTTGGATTTAAGGACCTTGGTGCCATTGGACACCGATCAAATATTTACCCAGGTCAAGCGCCATCACCGCTGTCTGGTCCTGACGGAAGAAACGATCGAAAATAGTTTTGCCCAGGCTTTGGCCGGAAGGATAGGGGAGCATTGTTTTGAGTACCTCGACGCTCCCGTCAGATGCATGGGATCGGCCAATCTGCCGGCTGTCCCACTCAATTCCATTTTGGAACAAGAGATGATTCCCAATGCAGAAAAACTGAGCAAACACATTGCAGAATTACTCAATTATTAATACGGACGCATGAATCATTTTTGGGATCTTATCCAACAATCTTATCAGGCTTATTGGAATTATCTGGTTTCTGAAATTGCCTGGAACCACCCCTATAAACCTTGGTATGAAAACTATTTTTATGCCTTGATTTTCTTATCGTTGATGGTGTGGATGGTAGAAATTATTTTTCCCTGGAGAAAGAATCAGGCCATATTCAGGAAAGATTTTTGGCTGGATGGATTTTACATGTTTTTTAATTTTTTTCTTTTTTCACTGGTGGCTTACAATGCACTTTCCAATGTGGCAGTGGATCTGTTTAATCAGTTTTTGGGGCTTTTCGGAATCAGCAACCTGGTGGCCATCCAATTGGGCTCCCTTCCCAAATGGTCCCAATGGTTGATCATGTTTGTCGTGGCAGATTTTATTCAATGGAATGTGCACAGGATGCTACACCGCGTGTCCTGGATGTGGGAGTTCCACAAGGTTCATCACAGTGTAGAACAAATGGGATTTGCGGCGCATTTGCGATTTCATTTTATGGAAACCATCATTTATAAAACCTGTCAATACATTCCACTTGCCATGCTGGGATTTGGAATTCAGGATTTTTTTATCATCCATTTTATTGCCATTCTCATCGGACATATCAATCACGCCAATTTGAATGTGACCTATGGTCCGTTCAAATATCTTTTCAACAATCCGGTCATGCACATTTGGCACCATGCCAAGGAATTGCCCAGTGAAAAAAAATATGGTGTCAATTTTGGATTGAGTCTGAGTATCTGGGATTATTTGTTTCAAACCGATTACATCCCATCGGACGGAAGGGATATTGCCCTTGGATTTGAAAAAATTGAAAAATATCCATCAGGATTTTGGCGTCAACTGGCGGCACCATTTAGAAAAGCAAAATGAAAGAAAAAAGAAATTATGTATTCTTGGCTTTATTCGCCAGCCTTACTATAGGCTTGGCTCCCTTGTACCCGGAACCCCACATCGTCGGCAAAATTCGTTGGGTCATGGGAGGGGCCAATGGCATGTCCCTGATGGATTGGTTGGATTTGTGCATGCACGGAGCGCCCTGGGTCATTTTGATTGTTTTGCTGATCAGAAAAATGATAAAGCCTAGCATCCAAAGTTAATTAGTCACAGGATAATTAAGATTTTTTTGGAATCAACCCACAATTACTTGAGCAAAAGATAATTTAGATGCACAGGTTTCATTTCTTTGGAAACAAAAACAAGTCGATATATCCCATTGTGTAAAAACTCTGGAAATTGGATAAAATTCTTGTCTTCTTTTAGTTGCTCTTCAAATACTTCCTTTCCACCAAAGCTGTATACCTTTAAAGTAAATTGTGATGAAGATGGAATTTGTATTTGGATGAAACCATTTCCAGGATTTGGATGAATTTTGAGGCCTGTTTCATGGTAATGTTGAATAGAGGTGTTCATAATGATGGTGACTTCGGTTTCAAGAGTGTCAGAACAATAAAGATTGAATGCGATTAATTGAATCTTATAAAGCCCATCTGCTTTATAGGTATGAATAGGCGAAGTGAGAGTACTTGATTCTCCATCACCAAAGTTCCAATAATAATTAGTAGCATTTTTAGTCAAATTTGTGAATTGTACCATAAGTCCATTTGTATTGGTTTGAAATTCTGCTTCAGGCAAGGAATGTATGGTGATGTAATGGGATTCTGTTCGCGTATTTGATCCTTTTGAATTGCTAACTTTGAGTGTGACATCATAAGTTCCTGTTTGAGTATAAAGTACCTTCGGATGTCTTTCACTTGACTGAACTGGAGTGCCACCTGGAAACGACCACTCCCATTCTGTTGGGGACTTCAGGCTATAATCATTTATTTGGATGGTGACAGGACCGCAATGTTCATATATATGAGCACTAAAGATAGGTACTGGAGCTTCGCTCAATGGTTGGCAGGATAGAAGGCAAGTGTCAGATTTTAAAAATAAATTAATTGCTTCAATGGATCTTGAAGACCATTGTGTAGGAATAGGTAAACCTAAATTCGGTGTTGCGCTCATTATAAAACCTGCGGAATCCGTATCATGTAACGCTCCAAAGAAGTGTGCGATCTCATGGGCTGTTAAATATTTATCTGCAGATACATTCTTTAAAGATTGTTGAATAAAATACTTTGACTTTGCACACACTCGGCTAGGAAATGATTGGACGGATACTACATCTGTCAAAAATCTGTAAGTCATCAAAAAGGCAAGATGATGATTTGCTTGATTACCAAATCCATTGTTCTCTCCCCAGTCAATAAAATTTTGAAGTAACTTCACTGAATTCTTTTCAGATTTCCATGTAGGTGGATCACAATCTTCACAATTTGAAATAAAAAGATCCTTCAATTCGAACTTAATATCTTTGTCAAACCATCCTGAATATTGCTGCTCTACCATTCCCATAGTAAATTCCAAATGTTGTATTGCAAGATCGACATTTCTCATGGTTTTGACAAAACTCCAATCCAAAGCACAAGCCATTTGAGTTGATACACAGGAGTCATTCTGAGAATTTGTGACTGTCTTGTGTATCAAATCTGATAGACCATTTAAAGTAGGGCTATTTGGATGATTACAAAAGGCTTCTTTTAAAAAAGCAACTGGTTTTCTCAAAACATATAATGGCCCATGAATGGAATCTAAAGAAAGATGAAGTGGTTCAAGTATAAATTGCTCTTCGCCTATTCGCCACCACATATATAGGCATTCTGCGCCGATTGAAATTAGACCTTCATTAAAAGAGGAATTGGAATCAATTTTGTAAAGAGTTCCAGTAACAGTAAAGAAAGTGGAAACATTTGGAGAAGAACTTACCTGAATTGCAAGATGATCTGAAAATACAGAATGTTTTTGAGCAGAAAATTTAAAGGATTGATTGGAGCCAATACTTACAGAAATAGATAGATTTTCAGATTTGTTTTCCATTTGATCAAGAAATTGTCTATTCAACTGATAAAATTGAGTCCCTGAGTTGTCTTTATTTTGGAATTCTGGATGGCTAACTGTTATAAAATCTAATACGAGATTTTGACCAACAAGGCTCGTAATGCCGAAAAAGAAGCAATATAGTAATTTCTTCATTGAGGTAGGATTATATAGATACAACGTACCAAAATGCAGATTGTACAGACTTGTTGCTATTATTTTTTGAATATTGTGATTTTGACTCCTTGCCAGCTTTCAAATAATGATTACTCAAGAATTCAAATTTACTCAGATAATCTAACTTCATCAGTGTTCATCAGTGACATCTGTGCTAAAAAAATAGCTCACAGATTTCACAGATTTTCACAGAAAATCAACTACATCTTTGTCCATCCTTGGAATCATTGAGATAATGATTTTTATACAGTCCGCATTTGCGAATTATCCATTTGTAGATTAACCAGATTCTTATAAATACCATCTGGAATGTCAATCAACTCCTGATGATTTCCGCTTTCTGCGATCTTCCCATCCTTTAAAACATAAATGCGGTCCACATCTCTGATGGTCGACAATCTATGCGCAATAATAATGGAGGTACGATTCTTCATCAGCTTTTCGAGTGCATCCTGCACCAATTTTTCGGATTCTGAGTCCAGGGAAGAAGTAGCTTCATCCAATATTAAAATAGAAGGATCTCTTAATATAGCCCTTGCGATGGCAATCCGCTGTTTTTGTCCGCCGCTGAGTTTGATGCCACGCTCTCCAACAATGGTGTCAAAACCATCCGGGAAGTTTTTGATAAACTCAAAGGAGTTTGATTTTTCTGTGGCTTCCATCAATTCTGCGTCTGTAGCTTTGGGCTTTCCATACAGGATGTTTTCTCTGATGGATCCGCCAAACAAAATGACGTCCTGCGGAACAATGGCGATGTTGCGACGGAATGAATGCAAATCATATTCCTCAATTCGTTTTCCATCGACTTTGATGTTTCCGGAATCTGCCTGATAGAATCGCATCACCAATTGTGCGATGGTGGATTTGCCAGCACCGCTTTGACCCACCAGTGCGATGCGCTCCCCCTTATTGACCTCAAAACTGATCTCATTCAGGACCTTGACGTCTTTTCTGCTGGGATATGAGAAATGCACCCTTTGGAATTCAATGCGACCTTCCAGTTTGCTCCATTCATTTTCATCCTGGGAGGCAATGTCAATTTCTTCATCGCGCTCGAGAATTTCCTGTATTCTTTCCGTCGCTCCGATCGAACCTGCCAGGGTCGAATACAAGTTTCCAATTCCTGCGATCGCTCCTCCGATGATTCCTGTGTAAATGATAAAAGAAAAAAGATCGCCTGCCTGCATTTCTCCGGACTGTACGAGAAGTGCCCCTCTCCAGAGAATAAAAAACAATCCTCCAAACAATACAGTAATGATGAAAATAAAAAAGATGCCCCTCATCCTGGCGTAATTCATCGAAATGCCCACCATTTGGTCGATGGATCGACCAAATCGCGTATTTTCATAAGCTTCATTGGTAAAGGCTTTGACGATTGGGAAAGCCTGAAAACTTTCTTCTACAATAATATTGGTTTGTGCCAAGGCGTCTTGTCTTTTTTTGGACAACTTGCGGATAAATCTGCCAAACAATACCGAACTCACCACGATCACAGGGAAGGTCAACAACATGATCAGGGAGAGATGGGGCGCTAACCAGCCAATGATAAACAGACCCAAAACGAGTACCACGATCTGTCGGATAAACTCAGCCAATGTGACAGAAAAAGCGTTTTGAAGTTGTTCGACATCAGCGGTCAAACGACTGGTCAGTTCACCGACCCTTTGGCTTTCAAAAAAGACCAGATCCTGACTGATTAATTTTTGATAGAGGGCTTTGCGGACGTCCGCGATTCCAAACTCAGAGACCCTGGCAAAATAAATGGTTCTGAAATAGGACAGCAATCCCTGTATGATCAGAATCACCAGAAACAGGAGTCCAAAATCACTGACTTCCAAAGACCATTTTCCCTTGCCAATGGCGGTGTTGGCCATCTCTCCGGCAGCGGCAGGAAAAATCATAAACATGGAACTGGAAATCACCAAACAAAGCATCCCCAGTAAAAAGGACCATCGGTAGGGACGGATAAATTTAAAAATGCGGTACGCTTTCAGAAGCCCGGCTTTGCTGAGCTTAACTTTTTCTGACATGCACCAACGAACAATCAATTTATGAAAGTGTTTTACAGGCCACTTACAAAACAAACGATGACCAACAAACAGATCGCAGGTCTATTCAATGAAATGGCTGGGTTGATGGAACTCCATGGCGAAAATGAATTCAGGATCAAATCATACGCCAATGCCTATCTTAATCTCAGAAAACTAGACCAAAATCTGGAGGAACTGGGAGCTGAAGAATTGCAGTCCATCAAAGGAATAGGAAAGACGATTGCAGAAAAAATTGTCGAAATACAGAATACGGGGAGTTTTGGCGGATTAAATGAACTGAGAGAAAAAACTCCTGAAGGTATCCGCCAAATGCTGGCCATCAAAGGTATCGGACCCAAGAAATTGATTTTTTTTTGGAAGGAATTGGGCATAGAATCTCCGGGTGAATTGTTGTATGCCTGTCGTGAAAACAGACTCATCGCACACAAGGGATTTGGTCCTAAAATCCAGGAAGATTTAATCAAAACCCTTGAATTTTATCAATCGCAAAGTCATTTGTTTCATCACCACCAATTGGAACATGAAATTCAGGAAATAGAGGCATCCCTGCTGGCATCAAATCCCGGGCTCCTCCTGGAAATAACAGGCGAGGCAAAGAGATTGGTACCTATCCTGACGGGATTGGAATTTGTGGTCTCAGAAGAACCAAAACATTGGCCCGAGAATTTTACAATCCTCAACAGGACCAACACTCAAATAGAGGCTCGCTGGAAAGAAAACATTCCTGTGTTCCTGCACCTGCTAAAATTTCCAATGAACGCAGAGGAGTGTTTTCAATTTACGGGTGGATCAGTGGAGTTCTTTGAATGGTTGAATAAATATCAAAACGAATTGAAAAGCTCAGCCTCAGAGTTGGATTTTTTTCATGCCTCTTCTTTGCCTTATGTTCCACCAGAATGCAGAGATCTTAAAGATTATACCGTTTTCGATCCACTTCTGCTGGTGGATGAGCAGGACATCAAAGGTGTCATACACAATCACAGTACCTATAGCGATGGCATTTGTTCGATCAGGGAAATGGCGGCAGAATGCATTCGCCTTGGATATGCCTATCTCGTTATGTCCGATCATTCGAGAACAGCCGCTTATGCCAATGGACTTAGCATCGAACGCGTAGAAATGCAATGGAGGGAAATCGATCGGCTCAATGAAGAATTGGCCCCTTTTAAAATTTACAAATCCATAGAATCAGATATTCTTTCCGATGGCAGCCTGGATTATCCTCCGGAGATCTTGTCCGGATTTGATCTGGTCATTGCTTCGATCCACAGCAATCTCAAAATGAATGAGGAGAAGGCGATGAGCCGACTGATCCACGCGGTTGAAAATCCATTCACCCGCATTCTGGGCCATCCGACGGGAAGATTGCTGCTCTCCAGAGCGGGATATCCCGTAAATCACCAGCTGCTGTTTGATGCGTGCTCGGCAAATGGAGTGGTCATCGAACTCAATGCCAATCCAATGCGACTGGACCTTGATTGGAAGTGGATAGAATACGCCCAAAAGAAGAATGTCATGATCTCAATCAATCCGGATGCCCACAATTTGAGTGGTTTGCGAGACATTAAATATGGAGTCCGCGCGGCGAGAAAGGGAGGATTGTTGCGAAATAATTGTTTGAATATTTATGATATTGCAGAATTTAATAGATGGATTTCCTTAAAATAATAGTTTTAAATAAACATTAACATCCTGTTATGGAATAGATAAAGTATGTCTTTGTTATTTAAGCATAATTTTACGGCTCATTTCATTATTCAGTAAAAAAATAAACAGTAATAAACATGAAAAATCTAATCAATCTTTTTGCCATTCTTTTGTTGGTAGGAGTTGTTGCTTGTAAGAGCGATTCAAGCGCCAACAACGCCAGCACAGAAGCAGTTGCTGATCCAAATGCTGGTACAGTTGCCACTCCCAATGATTTAAATAACCCTGCAGGAGAACCGATGCCTGCTGCTCCGAGCGGTCCTACAACCACGATTGAGTACGAAGCAATGGTGCACGATTTCGGAGAAATCAAAGAAGGCGATATGGTAAAATATTCCTTTAAATTTAAAAACACAGGTAGCGAGCCTTTGGTCATTTCTGATGCAAAAGGAAGCTGCGGATGTACGGTGCCTGATTGGCCGAGAGAGCCAGTTGCGCCAGGTGCGACTGCCGAGATCAAAGTAGAATTTGATTCGAAAGGAAAAGGAACTGAAGACGGATCTAAGCAGACCAAAAGAGTAACCGTTACAGCCAATACCAATCCAGCTCAGACTTATTTGACCATTTCCGGAGTTGTTAGAAAACCTGCCGCGAAATAATCTAAGATACGAATAACAATACAACAGTTTAAAAATTCCCGGTTTGATTCTTCAGGCCGGGATTTTTTTTTGTAGCTCCCATTTACTTTTCAATTTTGATTATCTTTACCATTGATTTTTTCGGAATTCATCTTTTCAGTTTGGAGGAAAGGACCAACCAGTCCTGATTTTAAAGAGTTGGACTTCTAAGCAATTCGTTCATTTTTTTAATTTGTTTACTTATGTTAGCATTGGTTTTGTCACTTTCCTGTTTGTTTTTGCCAGCCTCTAAAACCTTTTACAGCGCATCACAATTTCACCATCAGACTGCTAAGGCGGTTGTGAAGGCACCAGCCGATCTGGTGGTTGGTTGCGATGTCGGTTGGGATTTGTCTCAGTTGAGAGATCCTATGTTTACTGGAGCGGGGAGAATCCATGCTGACCCCTCGATGGTTGATTCACTAATTACTTTGAGCAAAGTTTGTGCAGCCCTCTGTGAGCCTGACTACAAAAAATTCTACCCCGGAGCATCTGGAAAGGGAGCACCAGAATTGGCATGTCAGTATTATATGGAGAAAATGGATTCCAACCATCCCGATTCTTTATATTCTTTGTTTTGGGGAATGGAAGGATACGCCAGCGGGGTAGATTCATTTGAAGTCAAAGTAGTGGACCTTTTCTATGTATGTGGCTTGGGTTTGATTGATAGAGTCCTTGTGGGATACTCTGGTTTTGAAACGATATCAGATACCCAACGAATTTGGTTTTTGGATTGTAATCCATTTTATATCAATTTGCAGAATTTGTGTGATCCGGAAGATGACTTAATATGGGATGAACCTTTTTGCGATAGTCAATTTGTTTCTACCATTTATGCTTGTGGTATGGGCAATAACGGATCTTCCATTCAGTTGAGAAATACCAACTGTGCCAATTTTTCTTTTGATTTTAAGGATGAGTTTATAACTGACTTGCCTGGAGTGTGTGCAAGAATAGTCAGAACCCATGTGATCATCAACTGGTGTGAATACGATCCACTGAATAATCCATCCGTTGGACGTTGGGAATTTAAGAGTAAGATCGATGTTGCAGACTCTATAGCTCCGCATGCCCTTTTTTTTGAAACCCAAGCCTGTATGGCAGTCGCAAGCAACATTCAGGCCTTATGCGGATCCCCCACCCTGGTAAAATGGACTGGTTTTGACAACTGCGGTTCGCATCGTATTCTCAGATTCTCTTACAAGATTGACTTTAATGATGATCATACAGGTCCCTACGATCACTACGATGTAGTTCTCGCTCCTTCTACATTGACTCAATATCAAAGTGGAGACAGTTCCATTCAGTTAAACAAGTATGCTTTTTATCCTACCCACCCGTTTGATGCATCCGGTATATATCCCCTGGGTCGTCATCGGATTGAAATAACCGTGGACGATCGCTGCGGAAACAAAAATACATTTGTCCATTTTTTTGAGTCGAAGGATTGTGTACCGCCGCGACTTGAATGTAAAACTGATCTTCCTGAAATTTACCTGTCTGAATCTGGCATCATTCGAATTGATGCAAAGGAATTAATCTCTGGAGTGATTGATAACTGCAGTAATCCTGAACACATAATACTTTCTTTTTTGAAAGATTCTCAATTGCCGGAATTGGAGTACGATTGTCACGATTTTGCGGGAAGAACTCAACTGTTTAATATTGTGCAAATGTATGCACTGGATGAAAGCGGAAATGCAGACAGTTGTCAACTTTTGTTAAGTCTCATTGATTCCGATAGCATTTGCGCTGGATTTAACACCGATATTGTTGGACCGGGCGATTCGAATATCAATTTTTGGATAGGTTATGGAGAAGATGACCTGATCATAAATGGATCGGATCGCAATTCTGTTGAAAGTTTTAATCTGGAATTTTTAGACCTGACAGGCAAAAAAATAGAGGTCAATTGGGAAGTATTGTCCACCAGACAATTAAGGATAAACACTTCAAATTTGACCAGCGGATATTATGTGATTAGATTCTGGAATCTAAATAAGCATCAATCCAAGCTGTTTGTCAAATTTTGAATCTTTGCCAGTCTATTCAATGACAGAGCAGGATAAACAAGATTCATTTTATACTTAAGGATCAAAACGCTTGGTGGGTTCCATTTTTATTGTTGAAATAGCTCATGAAGAGTACCACATATAGAAAAAACAAGATCGCCTGAAAACTGGACAAAACTTTTCCAGGCAAAGTTACCGGATAGTAATCTCCAAAACCGATGGTTGAGCCCACCATAAAACTGTAATAGATAGGATCAAACCAATGTACAAATTAATGATTTAAATAATCACCATGTGCGTAAACAACGGCCAGGGCCAATAAAATTTCCATATAATTCAAAAAAACCAAGATCATGGAGCGCGAATAGGAAATCGGTTTGGTGAATGCATCCGAAGCAAATATAAGGGTCGGAACTTGCAATAAAGTTTCCATGGATAGATAGACTTGTAAATAAATCAATGCATCCACATTTTGAAATCCAAAATGATGATCGGTAAGGCCAATTTTAGGATCACCATCAAATCCACCGACAGGTCCTTGTAATGAGGCTGAATGCTTTCAGCAAAATGTTTGATGTATGTGCCCGGAAAAAGAAAATGACTGCTTGCTAAAACAAGTCGTACTATTTTCTCTATTCCAAAATCATTATGCTGTTCATTGTTCCAGATGGCACTTACATTTTTTCTCCTTCTGGTTAAGTGATCAATGGGATTATGTTCGTGAGTAATTTCACCTTGTTTTCCTATCAATAATTTTTTAATTGTTTTTCGTGCTCAGAACATTTAAGAATCCAATTAATACACATGCTGTCCGCCGTTGATGGCATAGTTGGCGCCGGTGATGTACGCTGCTTTTTCAGAAGCAAGAAAGGACACCAGGTGAGCGATTTCTTCGGTTCCACCCAATCTGCCCATGGGGATTTGTTCCACAATTTTATTGCGCACTTCTTCACGGATGGCCATGACCATATCTGTCCCAATGTATCCGGGAGAAATGGTGTTGACGGTGATTCCTTTTTTTGCCACTTCCATGGCAAGGGATTTTGTAAATCCATGCATACCTGCTTTGGCAGCTGAATAATTGGTTTGTCCAAATTGCCCTCTTTGGCCATTGACAGAAGATATGTTGATGATTCTGCCAAATTGGTTGGCAATCATGTCTTCGATGACATGTCTGCAACAATAGAAAACGCTGTCCAAATTCGTGTGCAGGACGTCTTGCCAGTGGGCCAGCGTCATCTTCCAAATGGGCGTATCTCTCGTGATTCCAGCGTTGTTGACCAAAACAGAGATGGTCCCGTAGTTGGATTTTATCTCAGTTACCATTCTCCCTACATCTTCAAAGTTGGTCACATCCCCTTTTGCAATCACAAAATCATATCCGGAATCTTTCTGCTCTTCCTGCCATTTTTTTCCTTTTTCATCACTGCGATAATTGGCAATGACGAAATAACCGTCTTCGTGCAACTTGTGGCACATGGCAGTGCCCAAACCTCCTGTGGCTCCCGTGACGAGTGCAATGTTGTGGTTGTTTTTTTCCATGTTTTTGTGTTTTGATTGGAATTTTTATCAAAGGTAGTCATTGAAGTCTAAGTAATTTTCAACACGATTAGCCATTCAATGATTTTTGAATGAAATGAAAATCGGCAAGTACGATGGCAGCAGCAGCTTCCACCACGACAGGTACACGCAGAGCAATGCATAAATCGTGTCTGCCTCCTATTTTTATGCTTTCCATTTTTTGGGTTTTATAATGATAACTAGACTGTTCCTGTGGCGTGCTGGAAGTTGGTTTGACGGCTATTTTGAAATGGAGGGTATTTCCATTGCTGATACCACCCTGAATGCCTCCGGCATGATTGGTCAAGGTGTGGCCTTTATCATCTGTATAAGGATCATTGTGTTGGGACCCCTTCATTTTTGCAGAGCCAAATCCACTGCCAAATTCAATTCCCTTGACCGCGGGTATGCTGAAGATCAGTTGGGCCAATTTGGATTCCATAGAATCGAAAAAGGGTTCTCCCCATCCTACCGGTACTCCATGGACCATGCATTCCACAATGCCTCCAATGCTGTCTTGATTTTCAATGGCTTGTTGAATCGCTTTTTCAATATCGCTTAATCCACCCGCTTCGATGAGTTTAGCCTGGATGTCAATCTCAGGAATTATTTTTTTGGCAAGGACTCCTGCTGCCACCAGACTGAGGCTGAGCCTTCCTGAAAAATGTCCGCCCCCTCTGGGATCGTTCAGTCCTTTGTATTTTATTTTGGCCGTATAATCCGCATGACCCGGACGCGGTTGATCCAAATAAGCCTGATAGTCTTTGGAGCGGACATCGGAATTGTCAAATTCTATGAGCAGTGGTGCGCCTGTAGTCATTCCGTTGAATACACCGGTCTGAATTCTGGGAAAGTCCGTTTCTATTCTGGGGGTGCTGCCTTTTTGTCCGGCTTTTCGTCTTTCCAGATCCTTTTCAAAGTCCGCTGGACTCAACTCAATCCCCGGAGGAACGCCATCCAATAGGATACCTACCACAGGCCCATGGGACTCTCCAAAAATGTGTACCCTGAATATTCTGCCAAAACTGTTCATTTGATGTCAATTACTTCAAAAAACTGGCCAAACTCTTTCCAAAAGCCTGGGAAGGATTTAGTGACCACCTCCGGTTGTTCGATGTCAAGGATTCCTGTAATGCAGACCAATGGGGCCAAGGCCATGGCCATTCTGTGATCACCCAGGCTATGAAGGCTTTTGTTCTGCCATCGGAGAGCCCTGCCAGAGACCTTAAGACCCTCGCCATTCATCACCAATCCAGCCCCCATTTTATTTAATTCAGAGACCAGAGCAATCACCCGATCTGTTTCTTTTATTCTCAAGGTCCTAAGTCCGCCAAAGCTGCTTTTAATTCCTAAACCTGCACAGGTACAAACCATGGTTTGAGCAAGATCGGGTTGACCGATAAAATTGAATTCCAATTTTTCGGGAAGCTGAATCGGATCATTCGGATTTTTGCTGATGCTGAGACCTTCTTCTGTAAATGCTGAACAAACACCAAAAGGTTCGAAAAGAGCCATAACCACTCGATCCGGTTGATGGGATTTTTCATTCAATCCCTTCAGGAGAATATTTCCTCCATGTGGTGAAAGTGCCAATGTTTCGTACCAATAGGAAGCCGCACTGAAATCAGCACCAATGGGAATTTGACCCTTGTAATTCCCTGGTAAAATATGGTAAAAATTTTCATTCTGCTCAATAGGGATGCCAGCCAATTCCATCATCTGGAGCGTGAGCGCAATGTATCCTTCCGAAGCAGTAGGTCCTTTCAGATTGATTTTTAAACCGCCTTCCAGAAAGGGAGCTATCATACAAATCGCACTTATAAACTGGCTGCTCAAATAAGCAGAGAGATTGATGGCTCCACCTCTTAATCTCTTTCCACGAATGCGCAGGGGAGGATACCCTTCTTTACCCAAATAATCGATATCTGCACCCAATGTCCTGAGACCATCTACCAGAGGACCAATGGGTCTCTCCAACATTCTTTCAGATCCTGTGAGTGTCCATTCTCCTTCGATGATGCTGAAGTAAGCGGTCAAAAATCGAAAGCAGGTACCAGCATCCTGACAATCCATCCTGGATGCCGGATTGGCCAATAATTGCCTTAGCAGGACGGAATCATTCGCATCTGATACCTCGGTAGGGGTGCAAGCTCCATTTGAAAGTGCTTCAAAGATCAGAGCCCTGTTGGTTTCACTTTTTGAAAGCGGTAGTGCAACCACACCATTCAGGCTTGAAACAGGAGCTTTTATGCGAATCATCGAGGCTAATTTAAGGCAAGACTGGCTTAGGGATCAAAAAAATGGTTGTGTTTGTAAAGGAGGGGATGGAAGACTGATGGATAAATCAACTAAATAAATTTATAATTAATTATTAAACAAACTTATATAAATTTTAATATTATATAATATGATAAATCTTTCATTTTCGGGAAAATATTTTGTGCACCAAGCAGCGAAATGTAAATACGCGGAGTCTATTCTGTAAAACCGGTTGGCTAACCAGGTGATTTGATTAGTGATGAATGAATTGAATTGCCCTTTCCTATTAATTACTTACAGGTAGTGATAGGTAAGGTAAGCTCCGGTACCCGGGTATCGGAGTTTTTTCCCATCGATTACCCTGTTGTTCGAATAAAGATTTTTCTCATATTTTACCTACTACTGTCTAATTGAAACTACCAGGCGAACGAGCCAGGTAGTTTTTTTTGTTTATATTGAATATAATATTATTTTTAACTATAATGTTTATTTACTTATTAGATAATGTTTTAATTAAAAACTATAGACATTTTAATGGACCGCATGCGTTCGTTTGTACTCCTTTCATTTCTGGTTTGCCTTTGGTCTTTGTAGCTTTGCCCCCCAATTCAGATTCATGGAACGCAATCATATCATAGGCTTTATTCTTATATTTATCGTTTTGTTTGGCTGGAGCGAGTTTTTTTACAAGCCAACTGCCTTGCAGAAGATGAAGGAAAAAAAGCGGGCGGATTCGCTTGCCATGGTGGAGTCTTTGGCTGCCCAGACGGATACAGTCGCTTTGCCGGGATCAAAGGAGGATTCTGTTTCCCTTCATTCCAATGATTCGGGGTCTTTGGAATCAATTTCACAGACCGAACAATTTTATAAGTTGAAAAATAACTTGTGCGAAATCACCATCAGCAGTAAGGGAGGACGGATTACAAAAGCATTTATTAATGGCTATCAAAAAATCATCCTCGCGGAAGATGGTTCTGAATTAAAAACGGATTTGTTTTTACTGGAAGACCCTAAAAATAAGTTTGAATTTAAGATTGAAGGCAGTCGGGGAACCATCCAAACCGGTCAACTTTATTTTCAGCTGATGGACCAGTCTGAAAACAATCTGAAGTTGAAGGCAGAGGTTCCCGGTGGTGGTGTCATAGTTCAGAGCTATAAACTCGCTGCAGAGGATTACACCTTGGATTATACGGTCCGGATGGATGGATTGGAGACCCAGAAAGATATTATTTTGTACAAGGAAAATTTCCTGGACAAAATTGAAAAGAACTATGAGTACGAAAAATATTTTACCTCGGTCTATTACAAAGAGCTAAAGGAAAATGCGGATTACTGTTCTTGCAGATCGGATGATTCCCACGACAGCAAGGGCAATCAAGTGCAGTGGATTTCGCATTCGAACCAGTTTTTCAATTCGACCCTCATTCCAGCAAAACCATTTAATTCTGCGCTGCTTGAAACGGTCATGTTGCCGGACAACAGCGAAGATTTGAAATTATTGAAATCGAGTGCATCCATTTCTCCATCGGATATTATAGCTAAGGACTATGCGATGAAGTATTACATCGGTCCGAATGAATACAAAAGGCTGGATGCATTTGGAGTGCATTTAGAGGACATCATCCCCTATGGTTGGTCCGTATTTGGTACGATCAATCGTTACGTCATCAGACCCTTGTTTTCCTTTCTTCATTCTTTGATGGGCAATATGGGAATCATTATTTTATTGATGACTTTTATTGTTAAGTTGGTCGTTTTTCCTTTGGCTTATAAAATGCTTCAATCTCAGGCCAAGATGACTGCTTTAAAGCCTGAGATCGATAAAATGAAGCTAAAATACAAAGATGACATGCAGCAACAGCAGGTGGAGACAATGAAGCTGTACAATGAATTTGGTGTAAACCCCCTGGGTGGCTGTTTTCCGTTGTTGTTGCAAATGCCGATTTGGATTGCCTTGTACCGTTTTTTTCCGGCCACCATTGAATTTCGTCAGGCTGCATTTCTGTGGGCCACCGATCTGACTTCCTATGACGAATTTTTAACCTTGCCTTTCACCATTCCATTCTTCGGCAATACCCTGAGCTTATTTGCTTTTCTGTGGGTGATCTCCACCATTGTTTTTACTTATTATTCGAGCAAGTCAATGGATTTGTCGGCCAATCCGGCCATGCTTTATATGCAATACCTGATGCCTTTGTTGTTTTGGTTTATGTTTAACAAAACCGCAGCAGGGTTGACTTGCTATATGTTTTTTAGCAATATTTTAAATATAGCCCAGACAATAATTGGTAAAAATTATCTTTTTGATCACAATAAGATCCGTGAAAAACTGGAACTGAATAAATCGAAGCCTAAGAAGAAAGGTGGATTCCAGGAAAAACTGCAGGAGATGATGAAAGAAAAACAAAGGCTCGATATGGAGAAGGCAAAAAACTTAAAAAAGAAATGATGATTCGACTTATCCTTGTTTTTATGGCATTAAGCCTGGTTCAAATCTCTTGTCAGCGCAAAATGGCAAAGCAAAATCAAGGCAATGTGCTTTCTCAGGAGCTGACCCATGAAGAAGCCCAGTTAAATCCTGACCCGTTGCCGCGATTTGTCACTAAGTTGACCGCCAGAGATACCCAGCTGAAAGAACTTGACACCTTGCTTTTTTACAACAGAACTGCATGTTTTGGATTTTGCCCCACCTTTAACTTCAGCATTTTTAGCAATGGTGTGATCTTGTATGAGGGCATTCAACACGTGGAACCTGCCGGGAGAGTTTGGAGCCTTATTTCTGAGGAAGAATGGGACGAATTGATGAAGTTGATTCGAATGGCTGATTTTTTCGAATTGGAAGATGTGTATCCGGTCAATCAAAGAGAAATGTTGGTAGATCTACCCAATATCCACATCATGGTCAAACACGATGCCAAGCGCAAACACATTACAGACAACCACTCCGCACCCGCCAAATTAAAAACACTTGAACAAGCGGTAGAAAATAAATTAAAGTCTTTATTGCCTTCAAAAGAGTAAATGCCATTGTCAATTTTTGTCTTCCTGCTTGACCAAAAGTATTTTACCATCTTCAAATAAAACATAACCCTGATCATAACAGAAATAGTAGGTATTACCCGTTTTGGTTTGAATCAAATGGGTCGAATACCGAAAATCAAATCCTTTTCTCAAAAGGCTGTCTCTTGAAATCGTGCGCTTTCCGTCCGGATTAAGCTCAACCATTATATCACGATTGGCCTTAAGGATTTGATTGATTTTTTTAATCAGCGGTGGTACTTCTTTTTTGGATTGCTGATGGTGAATCGAGCGACAACTGTCTGTGCAAAATCGCTTATCCCGTCTTCCCACCAATGGAGAACCACAAACGATGCACTTTTTTTGGACGCTTTTGAGCATAAGCTGCTAAATAATCGCTCACAAGTTATAAACTTTTTATGGAAGCACAGAGGTTTTAAACCCAGAATTGTCATTAGATTTTGTAATGAGAGCCAAAAGAGCAACAAAGGCAAGACTCCTCGAAAGAAATTCGCGCGGAGGTGAAGTTATATTTCATTGAGCACGAATTTCGAGAAGAGGCTTGCATTTAATGCTATTTTGGCTCGTAATAGAATTCTAATGACAATTCTGGGTTAAAATGAAAACCAATGGCCTGAAAGCTCACTTTTCAAATTGAATCCCAATTCCTGCAAAGAAAGTTCTTCCTTGTGCGGGTAAAAGTCCAGGGCCGGGATAGCCGCCTGCTCTTCTTGTCGCATATTTTGCATCGAGTAAATTGTTGATCCCTGCCCTTAAATTTAAAAATTTGCTCAGCTTTAAAGAAAAGTTTGCATCGTGAACCGCATACGATGGAATAAATCCAATTGTGCCTGAAGCGTTTGATTCAAAAGTATTGGCAGCGTCAGTATAAACGCCACCCACATAATTGCTCTGAAAAGAGCATTGAATCATTTTATACTCCAGCTGTATGCCGACCCTATGGATGTACTCTGGTGCAAATTCAACTTTTTTCCCCTGGATGGATTTGCTTGGATCCTGTGCAATCGCTGGATTGTTCCAATCGGTGTATCTCGATCTGTTGAGTGAGGTGGAACTGAAAATTTTAACGCTGTGCGGTAATTGGGATTGCATAAAGATTAACTTCACCAGATCGATTTCAAAATAAGATTCAACTCCAAAACTTTCACTTGATCCGATATTGGTCCTGAAGATCTTTCCATCTTTGTTTAGGTTTCCAATTCGATCATTGTATTTCAAATAATATAAACTAAAATCAAACGACATCCATTTACCAATCGTCCCACGAATCCCCAGGTCGGAGTTATAACCATTTGCGTCTTTTAAATGAGGGTCAATAACATCGCTGGTGGCACTGGGTGTCAATTCGGAAAAAGTAACGGGTCGATAGGCATTCGATATATTTGCATATACATTGGTGAGTTCATTGATTTTGAATTCTACGCCCAAACCTGCCAACACAATATTTCTCCCGCGTTGATCAAAAACGGCCGAGTCCGTCGCATTTATTCTTCCTTCTACCGTATTTTGGATGTTTTCCCAACGTATTCCGGGTATAAGTTTCCAACGTTTGTGTAGATAAAAGATATTTTCAGCAAATAGAGAATGGTTTAAGGTGCCAAATTTCAAGTTGCGTGCAAAAACATTGCCCTCCACTTGAAAATCTGGATCAGAACCCGTGCTTCCAACTCCAAGCTGCGATCTTGTTGTTCGTCCCTTATAACTTCTCGCACCAATTGCCAATTGATGGGTTTTGTTGAAAAGATTGTAGTTTGTCAGACTTCTCAATTCGGATCCAATGTTGTTGTATTGATCTTTGTCCACCTGTCTGTTGTCATAGCTCAGGGTAGCACCCAGGATGGTATCCTGAGATGGAAAAGGGCGAATAAATCCAATGCTATTTCTAAAACTATGGGTGATAAATGTTTTCAATTGAACGGTACTTCTTGAATGAATGCGGTATTCCAAATTTACCTGACCCGTATTCCAGGGTGTACTCATCCAATTTCTGCTGCGTACTGACTGGCGATGGTTTTCTTTAAACATTTGGTCGGTAAGTCCTCCGGCTTGCTGGCTGGTGTAATCCATGGCTGTGTAGTCCATGGACATTTTCCACCGATCGTTTGGCTGGTATTCCATAGAGATGTATCCTGTGTGAATATTGTATTGGTTGTTTGGTCGCCAGCTGTCTGCGGATCTTCGGTGATAATAAGAGAACCATTTGAACTTTCCCAGATCTCCTCCCAAAGAATTGTAGGAATTGAACAAACCATAGGATCCCAGGGTCTGCTGTGACTCCATTTGCCATTTTTTTCCTTCTTTGGCAGATTTGATTCTATAATTGACCAAGCCTCCAAATTGAGGGCCAAATTGCAGAGAAGCTGCGCCTCTTATCACTTCAATTTGTTCGACAGCTTCTACCGGTGGCGTGAAATAAGCTTCAGGATAGCCAAATATCTCAGAACAAACGTCCACTCCATTTTGGCGAATGTTGAACTCCCAACTTCGGTTGGGGCTTAATCCCCTGGAGGCAATGTTCGTTTGAATTCCGGAGGCATCGCTTTCCCAAATGGTTATGCCAGGGATTTTGGCATAAATCTGCCTCATATTGTTGCTGCTCAGATCGGCCGTCGAAGCCTGTGGCCTCAAAATCTCATTTTTCTTGGCTGCAAAAATGACGAGGTCTTTCGAATGCTGATAATGTTGGACCCCACCCAAAGAATATTTTTCTGTAACGGTAATTGTTTCAAGGAGTTTTTCTTTTGTAGTGTCTTGTAAGGTATTGGAATATAATACATTATATTTTATTATCAGAAAATTGAAAATCAACAAAGTCAAGCTTGAGATCCGAAATTTCATTTCAAATATTTTTAATTTAGGGGCAAATGTATAAATAGTTAGTACACCCTAACTTATTTTGTGTCAATTTTTTTTTATTTTTGTGGAATGGATCTGAATCTTTTAAGCCTTACCGATGAAAACTATTTAAAGGCTATTTATCAACTTTGCGAACAAAACCCTCATAATGTTACCTCTACCAACGAACTAGCCGCTTATCTTCAGCTTAAACCGGGGACCATAACTGAGAGCATACGAAGATTGAGCGACAAGGGTCTAATCGCTTATGAGAAGTATCAACCGCTCAAATTGACCATCATAGGCAAAAGTCTTGCGCTTCAGATTATTCGAAAACAGAGACTCTGGAAAACCTGGCTGGTGAAGAAAATGTCTTTTGGCTGGGATGAAATAGATGAGCTGGCCCATCAGTTGGAACACATTAGATCCACCAAACTGATTGACCAGTTGGATCAAATATTGGGATTCCCATTGTTTGATCCTCATGGTGATCCAATTCCTGACAGCAGGGGCAATGTCCGGGGAAAATGTTTTATCAGTCTGGACCGGGCAGAGATGGGAAAAGCTTACCGAATTACGGCCATCAATGACCAGTCAGAAAAATTTATAAAGTACATGGATAAATTGGGTCTGCGAATTGGGGATGCTCTGTTACCCATCGAATTGGAAGAATACGACGAAGCCATCACGGTTCAATTGAATGATAAGCTTAGGCTTTTATTGCCCAAAACCGTATCAGAGAATATTCTCATCACTTCTGAAGAGCATTGTTGTGCTTTTGAAAACGAACAAAGCAATCCACCTTGTTTAAATGTCCATTATCAAAATAATTGAATATTTTAGTAGATAGGATACCTTATTTTTAAGATTGAAACGTTGATAATAACCAGAATGAAGAATTTAATCCAATATGTCCTTTTCTTGATTTTGTCATTTTCTGCATCCCTGGCCTGGAGTGCTCATATTATTGGAGGAGAAATGTATTATCAGTGCCTGGGTTATGGAAACAATGGCCAGGATACGACCAGCAGGGTGTACCGGATATTTATCAAGTTGTATAGGGATTGCAGGCCTCAGCAACAAGCGGCCGGATTTGATGTCCCACTTGGTTTTACGATTTTTAGAAAAATGGCCAATGGCAGTTATGTGAATGTTTTACCTGCCAATCAGGAATACAGTATCCCAAGATTAAGTCAGGGGCCAGACCAAATTGATCCACCGGATTACCCCTGTCTCATATTGCCTCCGAATATCTGTGTGGAAAGTGGAACCTATCAACACGATGTAACCCTGCCGATCATTCAATCAGAATATGTGATTGTCTGGCAGCGTTGTTGTAGAAACAATACAATTTCAAATATTCAAAATCCGGGAGGGACAGGTGCTACCTGGTCTATTTCCATTCACCCGGAAGCACAACGGACTTGCAATTCCTCTCCCAGATTTATCAATTTTCCACCCACGGTGGTATGTGTCAATAATCCTTTGAATTTTGACCACGGCGCCATTGATGCAGAAGGAGATTATCTCTTGTATAGCTTCTGCGAGCCTTTGGCAGGAGGCGGGCAAGGGCAGGGTGGCAATAATTGCAATGCGGTGGTACCCACTCCGGATTGTCCTCCACCATTCCCCTTGGTCCAGTTTAGAGCTCCGCTTTATACCTATCTTTTTCCAATGGGTGGAAATCCTCCGGTCACGATCAACTCACTGACCGGTCGTATCACAGGAGAGCCCAACACCATCGGTCAGTTTGTGATGAGCATTTGTGTATCGGAATATCGCAATGGAGTATTGTTGTCCACACTCAGAAGAGATTTTCAATTTAACGTGGCCAGTTGTCAGGGCACAGTCGTAGCACAATTGGGTACAGGGACCCTGACTCGAAAAAAACACCACTCAATTCTCTTATGCAATGATACCATCCTTCAAATGCAAAACAATTCTTACCAACAGCAATTTATCTCGGAAGTGCTTTGGGAGTATGAAAATGGAGGAAAGATGGATAGCTTTATGGGTTGGGCTCCCACCATTCACTTCAAGGAAGGAGGAATACACAAGGGTCGTTTTATTCTAAATCCAGGCACCAACTGCAGCGATACCTTCGGTTTTGATGTCAACGTGATTCCGCCGATTCAGCCGGATTTCAGTTTTAGTTTTGATAGTTGCAAAGCAGGACCGGTCAGTTTTAGTGACCAGACTTATTCGAAGTACAGCAATATCAGAACCTGGGATTGGGATTTCGGAGACGGATTTCGTGGTTTTTCCAAAAACATGGAGATCAATTACATCCATCCGGATCGATACACGATCCAACTTGAGGTTACAGATGAATTTGGTTGTAAAAGTAGAATTCAGAAGGGACTATTGTGGCAACCTGCACCGGATGTTATCATATTTGAACCAAGTCTGAGGGAAGGTTGTGTGCCATTGAAAGTAGGTTTTAAGAACATATCTTTTCCCACAGATTCGACCTATCAATTCAGATGGAAATTTTCAAACGGCGTAATTCGTTCAGGGACTTCATTTGTACAAGTTTTTGACTCTGTTGGAAGCTATGATCTCAATCTGGAAGTGGTCTCACCCCTGGGCTGTAAAAGCAGCGCTGATTTTAGTCAGGTCGTTAGCGTTTATCCACCACCTTCAGCCAATGCTGTCGTTGACCCATTAATCGTCAATATAGATACACCCTTTGTGCTGTTGACTGATCTCAGCCCAAACACCAATGGTAGGACCTGGATCATTGATGGAAAGGAATTTTATTTCGACAGAGACCTGCAGTATCAGTTTGAAGATACGGGCTGGCATTCCGTTAGACTGATTGCAAGTGACCGCTTTCTATGTACGGATACTTTGGACTTTCGCGTATTTGTATTCAGAGATTTTAGTCTGTATATGCCCAATGCATTTAGTCCCAATGGAGATGCCATCAATGAAGATTTCAAACCGGTTGGTCAACTCAGGGATTTGGTGAAATACGATCTTCAGATTTTTGATCGTTGGGGAGGAAAAGTCTTTGAAAGCAGGGTGGCTGACAAGGGCTGGAACGGCAAAATGAACAATGAAGGCTCAGATCTGCCACCCGGAACATACATCTATGAATTATATTACCAAGCGGCAAACAAAGAAGCTGTAAAAGAGAAAAAACAATTGATGCTCATTCGATAAAAAAAAGTGCCGGAGGTGGGACTCGAACCCACATGCCCTTGCGAGCACACGCCCCTGAAACGTGCGTGTCTACCAATTTCACCACTCCGGCAAAAGGACTGCAAAAATGGGTAAAATCTTTCAAACCGTCAAAAAGCTTTTAAAGGAAAATGAAAATCCGCAGAGGGCTGAAGCAATGAGCGCTTACATGCGGAATCAGTTTAGTTATCTTGGAATTTCATCTCCGATCAGAAGAGAGCTCGTTGCCGAAGTGTATAAGAAATACCCCAGCTATGATTGGGTCGAAATTCAGGAATTGTTTTTGGCATGCTGGGAAGAAGATCAAAGAGAATTCAAATATGCAGCTTTTGATATTGCAGCCAGATTTATTAAATATTTTGGCCCAGACCAGGTTCTTTTTTTTGAAAAATTGATAGGAGATCAGAGTTGGTGGGATACTGTTGATTTTATCGCTCCACATTTGATCGGAAAAACGCTGATGAAGCATCCTGACCTGGTCAAACAGTACGCACTTGATTGGAATAAAAAGGAGCTTTTTTGGTATCCCCGGGCAGCACTGATCCTGCAATTGTTTTACAGAGATCAGACCAATTTCCAATTGATGCAAAATCTGATTCTTTCTCAAAAAGGAAGTAAGGAATTTTTTGTCCGAAAAGCTGCCGGATGGGCGCTCAGACAGTATAGTAAAACCAATCCAAATGCCGTACAGGAATTTATTCAAAGCCACCAGCTGCACCCTTTGACCGTGAGAGAAGGTCTAAAGTGGATCAGGAGAAAAAGAGAAGGATAGATTTTTGAAGATCTCAATATATTTAAGAATTTCCTTTAGAATGCCATGACATTCCAAAGTAGCATTATGGAAAAAACTCTGCTCAAAATTTTGGTCAATGAAAAATAAATGAGCTCCGATTGAATTCCAGTGGAGGAGTTTTGACTTTGGTTTTTTTCTCCTCTCGCTGCGAATCAGAATGCCAATTCCTGGTAATAAGGAATTGTACCTAATTGTAAGAAGAACCCATAAGTAGAGAAGGAAGGATGGTTTGTTTTCCAATCCAAATTCCATCCATCCTTTTCTTCGTAATGGCTATGATTTATTTTTATTGCCATTTATAGCGAACACCCAAATATGGTTTGATTCCGTTGATGGGTGCAAAAACTTCTGTTGCATTAAAAAAATCCCCGTGCGGATCACTGGCTGCAATGATCGCACTGTGCTGGGTATAGTTGGTGATGTTTTCACAGCCGAGGTACCAGTCCCAGCGACCTTTTAAATAATTGATCTGTGTTTGCAAGAGAGGATAGGCAGGACTTTTGTCTGTATGATCATGAATCAATTCGTGCGAATAATTGGGCTTGTCCGGAAGTCTCATTGGGCCAATGTAATTCATGGTCATGTTAACGCTCCAAGTTTTGGACTTACTTTCCCAATCCAGTGAAACCAATCCGCGCCATTTTGGAATCATCACCTGTTCTCTGAATCTGAAATCTGCATTGAGCTTGTTGTTCTGATAGCGAAACCCAAATTTTGCACGGATAAAATCAAAAAATGGATAGCTGATGGTGCTTCCAAGTACCCAGGCTCTTGATTTGCCTTCCAGTTCCTTTATGCTGATCAGAGGTTGAGAATTTTGAAATTGATCCAAACCAACCACCAGTTGTTTTTCAAAATCAGTGCGATAGGCATCTATATTTATTTCAAATTCTTCTCCAAAGACTTGTGGCTTTCCCACCAGATTTAATCCATAGTTCCAACTCAATTCATAATCGGGCAGTTTGCCAATGCTCAAAGAGGAATTGCTGGACAAAAGATTAATCTGGTCTGAAAACACCCTGAAAAAGCGGTAGCCCCTGCCAGCAGATGCCCTTGCAGTCCACTGTTCGGTCATATTGTAACGCAGGTTAAATCTTGGTAGCCAGAGCGCTTTTTGATTGTTTAACCAATCCAAACGCTGGCTGGAGCTTACAATAAGTTTGGCGGGTTCCGATTCGCAGTCCTGCCCATATCTCCATTGGTAATCCAACAGCAATCCCGCCACCATCTGGTTGTATTGGATGATTGGAAATCGAATGTCCTTTGTTTTTTCCTCCGCAATATTGAGATGAAGGGAAGGCCCGGCATCAAGCTGATGAGCCTTGTCGGCACTTTCGTAGGTCAGAATAATCTGTGATTGAAAATGATGTTCATTGGCATTTAAAGTGTTTCGCTTGCCAAAGCTGGCGTCCAAATTTGATTTAGAAAAATCCCAGATGGAACCAATGGTCATGTTTTTATTGGGCAAACCAAGGTAGCCTACATTGCCTGAGACATTGAAATGACTTAAGATCTGTTGAGACAAATAAGGATCTTCCATTCTAGTTTGACCTCCGCTGCGAAAATCTCTCAGCGCGTGAAGATTAAATTGACCCTCCCAATTTTTGCTGTGAAAAGTATTTCTCCACAGTCCATTTAGGCGCAGTGTTCTCGCATCATCGTAAAATCCGTCCTGGTTGTGGTCTCTAAATCCGGAATGACGGGATCCGTGTAAGTAGAGTCCACTGAATAGCCCATCTTTCCATTTCTTATTGAGATGAATATTGCCTTCATATCTACCGTGGTAATCACCATAGGCATTCACAAAGACCGGTGGGTCCGTTTCCGGAGATACCAACCCGACGTTGATGGCTCCGGTCATGCTTTGCGCGCCATAGATCGAACTTCCTGCACCTTTTTGAATATTGACCCTTTCCAGCCAGGTGCCAGGAATGAAATCATATCCAAATGTGGAGAGAATACCTGTAAAGACCGGGCGATTTTCAATGAGTTGTTGCGTATATGCACCACGCAATCCCAAAAATTGGATTTCCCGATTTCCGACGACAGCGTTGTTGTACGAAAGATCCACTGTATTTGAGGTCTGAAAACTTTCTGCCAAACTACAGCAAGCGGCTTTTCTAAATTCAGATGCGTGGAGGGTTTCTACATTGAGTGGATTTAAGAGGGAAAAACTATGTGATTTGCGGACTGCTTCGATGGTGACTCCTTCCAATTCAATTCCTTCTTGTAGAACCAATAAAATTTGATGCATGTCTTTTGGAATAAGGATCGTGTCTGTCTGATAACCGGTATAGGCTATGACCAGAGAATCCTGATGCGGAGGTCTTGAAATGAAAAATTCTCCTTTTTCATCGGTTTGAGTACCTGTACCTGTATTTAAGAAAAACACGGTTGCGCCTAAAAGGGGTTTTTGGTTTTGGTCTTGGACGCTACCTTGTAAAACCTGAGCATGAAGTTTTAGGAATACAGGAAGAAAGACATATATTAAAGTGAATGATTTTGCTTTCATTTTTAAAATAGAATTTAAACAATAAAATGATGGTGTCCCTCTTTCGAAAGGTAACACATGAATAAAGTGAAAGCAAATTTCTAACAGGTGAGAGAAGCGTATTCAATCCTGATGAAACAACCTGATCGTTGTCGTCGGTCTTGGGTAATCTCAGGATTGATCAGGGCACTGGAGTAAACCTTGATCAGATTTGCAAAGTTCGGAAGAACTTGCGCTTCAGCAGTGAAGTGGAGGGATTTGGAATCCAAAGAATAGGATTCGGTATTTACTTTTTTATATTGAGTTTCTGACTTGCCACATGATTTTTTAGTGGGTTCTTCATGGCTTATTTTGCAGCTTCCCGATTTGGAGCAACAGGAATTGGAAAGCAAACCTTCATGACCACAGACCTCAGGATGAGGCAGGAAGGATGTTTGTATGGCTTTTTTACAATAACATGAAAAATTGAAAATGTTTAGACCAATCTGACCAACCAGTATGAGGCTACTGATGAATAAAACAAAGGGTTTGATATTTCTAAAAATCTTCATGCCTTTAAATCAGCTATTGCTAAAAACGCCATTCACAGCATTTTGTTGAATCATTCATTGCAAATCGCCCTGGAAATGACCAGCTTTTGTATTTCTGAAGTGCCCTCTCCGATGGTGCACAATTTGGAGTCTCGGAAGAATTTCTCCACTGGAAAATCTTTGGTATAGCCATATCCCCCAAAAATCTGGATGGCATCGGTGGCAGCCTGTACACATACTTCGGAGGCATAATACTTTGCCATGGCCGAATATTTGTTGGTGAGTCGGTCCTCATCTTTCATTTTGCCGGCTTGCCGGGTCAGGAGTTCAGCAGCTTCGATCTTTATGGCCATATCAGCCAATTTAAAGGCGATTCCCTGGAAGTTGGAAATGGATTGACCAAATTGCTGTCTTTCTTTAGAATACTGGACAGAGGCCTCGTAGGAGCCTTTGGCAATCCCCAAAGAGAGGGCTGCAATCGAAATCCTGCCACCATCCAATACCTTCATGGCCTGTTTGAATCCTTCGCCCACTTCACCCAATACCTGAGACTCATGCACCCTGCAATCTTCAAAAATGAGTTCTGCAGTTTCTGAGGCCCGCATTCCGAGTTTATTTTCTTTTTTTCCACCTCTGAAACCTGGAGTACCGCTTTCTATGATAAATGCGGTCATTCCGTTGGAGTCCAAAAGTTCACCGGTTCGCGCAATGACCACAGCCACATCTCCTGAAATTCCATGGGTGATCCAGTTTTTGGTACCGTTGAGTACCCAATGCTCACCGTCTTTTTTGGCCACACATTGCATGCGCATGGCATCAGATCCGGTATTCGCTTCCGTCAGACCCCAGGCACCGATCCATTGTCCGGAAGCCAATTTGGTGAGGTATTTTTGTTTTTGCGCCTCATTGCCAAAGTAGTTAATATGGCCGGTGCAAAGTGAGTTGTGGGCAGCAACGGAAAGTCCAATTGAACTACACACCTTGGCGATCTCTTCAATAATGCAGATGTATTCCTGATAGCCAAGTCCAGCGCCACCGTATTCTTCAGGAACGAACACACCGAGATAACCCTGGGTTCCCAACGCATGCATCAGGTCTTTTGGAAAATGCTGGGCTTCGTCCCATTCCATGACATAAGGTCTGATGTTTTGTTCGGCAAACTCACGCACGCTTTTTCTGATCATTTCCAGCTGTTCCGTATCCTGAATGGGCATCTAATCTAAATTTTTTTGCAAAAATATAAAATTCCCCACAATAAAGGAAGTAGACCTAAGGCCTGTCAAAGCCAGCGAGGAGTTTGAGATTGGTATTGACGATAACTCTCACCGAATTTACGGAGCATTCGTGGCTCTTCATGCAGGAGAATAAATAATTGAAAAACGCAAAACACAAAAAGGGTATAAATGAGTAGGGTGTAAGATCTAAAAAAAAGGGATTTTGCAAGCAGCATGCTGATCACGCAGACATACATTGGATTTCTTGAATAACAATACAGTCCTGAATCCACCATTTGCTGAGTGGGATCGATGGGAGAGAGAGTGCCTTTTCCTGCTATTGCAAATAGGCTTATGCACCATAGAAGGCCAGACAATCCGATCATAAAAATCAGTGCAGCAATAAAATGAAGCAAATTCAAGTTTTCAGGAAAGTTGTTGTTGTTTTTTATCAGCCACCATGGGATTATGCCAACAACCACTCCAGGCTGAAGCAGGGTGTAGAAAAGATTTCTGATAAATAGTGAAAGCATGGATTTATCAAATGATGCAAAACTCTAATTACCTGAATCCTATCATGGCAAATCTACTATTTGAAAATAGAAGGTTTATCATGGAAGAACCCAAAATGAGTAGCCCACAAATTTACCAATTTATCTGATCCTGGGTAAAGATTGTGACTCTGGTAATGTGGAAAATGTTATCCACACCATCCACGATGCATGGAGAAAAAATCAAAAGGAAATGGTCCATGGCCTCCAAAATTGCATTAAAGCTCTATGTGAAGAGGGAAGGAGAACAGTGAAACTTTAATTTAATTCATAGAAAGAGGAATCCATTCATCATTCCTGATTTTTGCGACAAAGCTTATTCTGCTTTTATCACCTCACCGTGTCCCGTTTTATTGATCTGGAGTTGGGGATTGCCCATATAAATGACATCGCCGCTGCCGGTAAGATTGACCAGCAAGCTATCTGCACAATGCAGTGCGATTGCACCAGTTCCAAGCAAATTGACGGTTGCATTTTTGGCGGTAGTGGTTTTGGTATTGATTTCTCCGCTGCCTTGTAGCGAAAGCTGAAGTCTATCAACAGTCCCTTCATTGGTAACAAAGCCCGATCCCAAGATCGATATATCCAAAAATGGTCCTGAATATTTGGTATGTATATCTCCGCTCCCTTGCAAATTGATACGATGCAGTCCTCCTCCGTAGGTGTCTTTGTAATTCAGTTGCCCGGAACCCAGAAATTTAACATCTCGCAATTCATCTGTGAACACGGTAATTTTTAGACCAGCTCTATAGGATACATTGCGTTTTGTTTCTATTTTGAATTGTAAGACGGAATCTACTACTGATATTTCATGACTCGCTATTGCGAGAGAATCACCGTCCAGTTGAATGGAAAATGGACCCTTTGCCAGTTCAATATCGGCGAATGACTGTACTTTCAGGCTGTGGAAGGCAGAGAGATTTTCTTTCTTTGTAATTTGTGTGGAATCAACATGCGTGATATTTAATCCTTTTTTTGCCAGAAGCAGAGAGATAAATATGAAAAGGAGAATGGCAGTGATCAATGCGATGAGGATTTTATAACTGGTTTTCATATACTTGGTGCTTGTAATTTTTTAATTGTATTTCTGATTGGATTTGTTTTAATTTTGTTCGACATACTTGCGAAGTTCATCCAGATCGATTCCCAGAAGTCTCATTTGTCTTACGGTGTCCGGTAAAACCTCTTTGATGAATTCATCTTTTTTCAAAGCAATCGTTTTCTGATATACATCTTCTGACAGATAGAAGCCAATTCCTCGCTTCTGATGAATGATATTTTCATCCTGCAACCATTGGTAGCTCCGTTGTACCGTGTTTGGATTGACCTGAACATTCAGTGCCATCTCCCTAACCGAAGGGATTTTATCACCATCCGTCAATTTTTTGTTGAGCACATCTTCCAGGATAACATCTGCAATTTGCATATAGATGGGTTGTTGTTTTCTAAAGTCCATAATTACAATTCTTTTTCGCGTAACTTAAATAATGATGTAGCCATAATGGTCAGAAAAAAGATGAAGCCAATCAGGTATCTGATCCATTTTTGTTCAACGATATGCTCAAACGGAAAGTCAATAGACACATGATCCTTGACCATTAAAACACCGATGAAAAAATCATAAAAAACAATTCTGAAAAACAAAAACGAAACCAGACCAATCATTATCGTGAGCAGGAAAAGGGAGAATGTAGTTTTTATGATGCTGTACCTTGGTTGCCAAATGGATCCCAATATGTAAATGCTCTGAGCCACTAAGATGGAGGGAATCATTTCAAAAATGTCTCCAAATCCAAGAGTTTCGGACATGACTTCTCTGGTAGTGAAAAGCTGAATCAACCAGGGAGCAATTAGGGAAATCAGGTAAAAACAGATTATAAAGCTTACCGGTATGACCAATGCGACCATGGTCCATTTGGATATAAGTTTTTCCAAGGGGCTTGCAGGAATCGCAAGATAGTTTTGTCTGCTTGCTGTTTTGGCCAATTCAATAAAGCTCAAACTGGCAAATATGATAGACATGATGGCAAGAGATGAGCCCAGACTTTCAATTCTGTAGGGGGAATCGATTGATTCACTTCCCAATAGCTGGATCGGCAAAGACAAAAACATAATGCCTAAGATGCTTGTAAATACAATGGCAATGGTACTCTTGCTGTGATTCCACTCCCTGAGCAATAGGAATTTGAAACGGGTAAATTGAAATATAAAAGTTGATGAGGACATGTTTGAAATTTTTTAGATTTGGCCAATGCGTGATTTGTATTTTTCCAGAATGGATTTGATCTGATCTTTCTTCATCAGGATCGCGTTAAATAAGACTTCTACATCCACACTGGAATGAAGCCCTTCGGTATTTTCTCGAATGCTGAGATAACCTCCACTGATGCGTTCTGCATATAGAACTCCCTGGGGTTCAGTCATGCTATGATGTACTTCAAAATATAGGGCATTGGCAATTTCTTCCAGACTGTGGTTAAAAATAATTTTTCCATCTTCAAGAATAAGGATTGGGTCGATAAGATTGACCATATCTCTTACCTGGTGGGTGGAGATGATCACAATTCTTTGATCCAGCATGGCTTCAGTGATCAGCTTGCGAAACTGTGATTTGGAAGGAATGTCCAGTCCGTTGGTGGGTTCGTCCAGAATGACGATTCTTGCATTGGATGCCAGGGCAAAACTGAGCATGACCTTTTTCTTTTGTCCAAAGGATAGTTTATTTAATTTGAGCTGACCTTCCAGACCGAATTCAGTAATCAGACTGAAAAACTGATCAAAGTCAAATCCCGGATAAAATGGCGCGTAAGTATAGAGATAGGCTATGATCGATAAATCCGGTATATAAGGTTCTTCCTGGACATAACAGATGTCTGCCAGCATATCCGGGTGACGGTCAGTTGCGTCAAAGCCCATGACATCTACCGTTCCTTTTACAGGGAATAGAAGACCATTGATTAACCTTAACAAGGTAGTTTTTCCGGCACCGTTTTTTCCAAGCAGTCCATAGATGTTTCCTGCTGTCAATTGCAGATCGAGGTTTTCAAAGAGGTTTTTTCTTTTGCCGTATTTGAATTCCAGATTTTTTAAATGAATCATATTCTATTGTTTTAGTGTATTACATAACTAATACACCACAAAGGTATGTTGGTGGATCTAAATTGTCCAAATTTTTTTCAACATTTTTTTATAATTTTATTTTTATAATGTATAAAATACAGAATAATAATTATATATAAAATATTTGGACTCAAAAAATCGTTCCATTTCAGCCTTGTCCTTGGGAATATACAAGGCTAAGGATTGCTGATCTGAGCAAACAAGCCTTGATTTTTAAAGAATTGAATGGGATTTATAAGTCTGGGTTAAATAAGTTATTGCACCGCCAATCAGCAGCGGTTACCTTACCATTTTTGCAATTCCAGAAGATGAAATACGATTCCTTAGAATGCTGGTTTGACCGGAAGCAACATTTGCACTCCTTTGGAGTTACGGATGTTTTTCCAGTCATTCAGATATGGGTAATACTCTCCAAGATTTTCCCGCAGGATGGATTCTTTCAAGCGAGAGGAGACCTCATCATTTCCTTGCAGTTGGTCGAGAAATTTTTGAAAAGGATCTTTTTGCCGTGGGTATTCCTCTGTCTTGTAGCGCTCCACTGAAGCCAGAGAAGCAGCCGCTTTGATCGCATCGGGCAATTCACCAATGGCACTAATTAGTCCCAGCTCCCTGGCCGCTTTTCCTGTCCAGATTCTTCCTCTGGCAACTTCATGCACTTCCTCACGAGACATTGATCTGCCTTTGGCCACAATGCCTAGGAATGTCTCATAGACCTGATCTACATTTTCCTGAATGATGGCTGATTCCTCTGGTCCCCATTCAAAATTGGGATTGAATCTGGAGGACAAAGGTCCTGTTCCAACGGTATCGACATCAATGCCGATTTTATCTCCCATTAGAATTTTGACATTGGGAATCATGGCAAAAACACCGATGGATCCGGTAAGGGTATGGGGGCTTGCGAAGATGCTGTCTGCGTGACAAGATATATAGTATCCACCGCTTGCTGCGTAATCTCCCATGCTCACCACCACTGGTTTGCCTTCAGTGCGCATCTGATCTATTTCATGGAGTATTTCGTCAGACATGATGGCACTGCCACCTCCGGAATTCACACGGAGCACCATGGCTTTGATGTTTTTATTCTCTCGAATGTCTTTGAGGATTTTTAGGTACTTTCTTCCGATTTGACCTTCTTCACCTTTGCCATCAATAATATTTCCCTCTGCAAATACCACGGCAATTCTGCTTTTGCTGTTGTAATCCTGTTCGGATTTACCATTCACTTTAAAATAATCCTGAATGGATACAAACTCAGTTTTTGTACCAGCCTCTATTCCGGCTTTGCTTTTTAGCTCCTTAATGGCATCCAATTCGTAGTTCAATCCGTCTATTATTTTCTGCTCTACTGCCTTTGCCGGAGAAGAAGCTTTGTAGTTATGAAAAATAGACTTCAGTTCTTCGGAGGACAGCATTCGGCTTTTGGAGACCTGGACACAATATTCGTCCAGCTGGGCATTGAGATATTCAGATAGTTGCAGGCGGTTTTCAGGGCTCATCTTGGCCAATCTGAAAGGCTCAGTTGCAGATTTGAATTCGCCGGCATAATAGATATTGAAGGAAAGCCCGATTTTTTCCATCATTTCTTTAAAAAATGGAATGGAAGCTGCGAATCCTCTCAGGTCAGCAAATCCCAGGGGATGCATGATCAGTTGATCGGCCACAGAAAGGAGAAAATAATTCTTGTGGTCGAGAAACAAGGTGTAGCCTACAATGGGTTTGCCGCTTTCTTTAAATTCCAATAAGGCATCGCGGATAATTTTTAAGGTTGCATAGCCATGCTGGTAACTCTGACCGGTCAGGTATATTCCTTTGATTTTAGAGTCTTTTGCTGCATTTCGAATACTCTGAGCGAGGTCGTGCACACCGATGGTTTTTTCATCTTTGAATGAAAACCCCGCCAGGGGAGTGTTGTTGGTTTGTTCCGGAAGTATTTCCGGGATGGATACTTTTAGCAAACCGGATTCCGGGATGTGTACCGATTGACCACCTTCCATGCCTTTGGAAGCAAGGCTGGATCCGATTCCCATCAGGATAAAAAATAGGATCATAATGGCAATCATGGTGCCCAGACAAGATGTAAATAGTGATTTTAAAAACTGAGTCATATTATTTAAAATAAGATACGTAAATGATGAAGTCCCGGCTGGTATTTCTGCCGAAGGGATTTTTTGATTTCTTCAAAATGAAGTTTGTTGTCAATGAAGTCGATGTGTTCAGCATCTAACACCAAAACGGGCAATACGGTTTGGGATTTAAAAAAATCAAAGTAAGAATTCTGTACTTTCTCGAGGTATTGATCTTCAATTTTCATTTCATAAGAACGGGCCCTGTCGATGATGTGCTTTTTGACTTTTTCCACAGGACGGTGCAAGTACAGAATTAAATCAGGTTTTGGTGTGCTGTGATTCATTTGCTGATAGATCCTCTGGAACAGGTTGAACTCAGTTTTGTCCAGATTATGGCTGGCAAACAACAGACTTTTGACCAGGGAATAATCTGCTAAAGTAAACTCTGCAAATAAATCGTCATGGAGGATCGTAGCCTGGAGTTGTTTATGTCGTTCTGCCAGAAAGAAGAGTTCTGTAGGCAGGGCATATCGCTGAGGGTCTTTGTAGAAAAACTCCAGAAAGGGGTTTTCAGCAAATTCCTCAAGGATCAGCCGGCATTTCAAATCTGCTGCGAGCATGGAGGTCAATGTGGTTTTTCCTGCACCAATATTGCCCTCAATACAAATGTAATTATAAGGTATCTGTTTTTTCATTCAGTTTGACAACTTCCAATGGATCTTTGCATGCAAAGAATATTTCTTCTATTGTTTTTTTAAGTACCGGATGAATGATCTCACCCGCAATTTCCATTAAGGGAATCAGGGTAAAATTTCGTTCATGCATTCTGGGATGGGGAATTTGTAAATCAGCTTCGTCGATGTGCATCTCACCATAGAGCAAAATGTCAATATCAATCCTTCTGGCTGCATTTTGTACCGTCCTAACTCTGCCCAAAGCGCTTTCGATGTCTAAGATAAGTTGAAGGATTTTTGAAGCGGATTTGGAAGTATCGATTCGAACGACCAGATTCAGATAATTTTGTTGGTGGGGATCCCCCCAGGGCATGGTTTCGTATAGCGAACTTTTCTCCTTAATTTGTCCGATGCGCTCAGACATCAGGGCCATGGCTTTGTTTATCCAGGACCTGCGCTGACCCATATTGGAGCCCAATAAGAAATACACCGACTTTTTGTCACCCATTATTGCCAGAAAAATTGGTAGGTTTTTTGACTCCGATGGTTTCTCAAACAGAGGAAGTAAATTCCTGGGGAACCATCATTGGACCATTTCAGCGAATGTCCTGGTTTTAATTGAGAACTTTTTATAAGATGCCCATTCGAATCAAAACAATTCAGAATTATTTCAGGAGAATTTTCTTCGGCTTCAATGTTCAGTATTCCATTGGCCCAGTATATCTTGGGTAATTCGAAGGAAGCATCCTTGTTGGCCGTTCCCAAATGAAGCTCCATACTGCTTGCTGCCGCGTGTTCGATTCCAGAAAGTTGCACCATGGCAGCGATGGTGGTTTTTATAATCTGAATAATAAAATCGAGATCAAGTGTGTGTACCGAGTCACGAATGGTGTGATAATTTTTGTTTCTAAAGTTGGCCGCGTCGGTGATCATCAATGCGGGAATGTTTCTATCCCAAAAGCTGGCGTGGTCCGATCTTCTCAAATCCGGTGTCAAAGTTCCATTTCCCGGCACTTTCAAAGACATGACTTTGAGTACAGGAACAAATTCAATGGCTGCATTGGCAAATGCGTCCACCAAAGCAGAGGAGTTGACATTTCCAACATTGGTGATAAAATCCCCACGTCTTTGATTTGCAATAACCTGATTGTATACATCCGGAAACAAAATATTGAATCCAGCCGGAAGATCCTGGGTATTTGGCTGATCTGAATAGTAACCAATCATTTCAAAATTGATACAATTTTGCAAAAGGTCATTTGGATTTAACTGATTGATTAAATAAAATTGAGAGCCGAGTAATCCGGATTCTTCAAGATCAAAAAACAGATAGCGGATCGTCTTTTGAGCGTACAGGGGTGAAAGGATTCTCATTGCTTCCATAACCCCCGCCACACCAGAACCATTGTCATCAGCACCCGGTGATTGTCCAAAACTATCGTAATGAGCGTCAATAATTTGAACCTGCTCAGGATGCTCGCAACCCCACTGAGTGGCTTCAATATTGATGAGTTGTCCTTGTGGTAATCTGCCTTCTATTTTTCTGGACAAAAGGTGAAGTGAAGAAAATCCCAATAGATCATCTCTGGTTTTGTTGAGGAAAACAGGATCAGTTACTGCATTCCTTTTGCCCTGCAGCTGATTTAAATAATGTAGAATGGAATCTCTGTTGACCCCTGCGATGAGGTCACCCACATTGAGTTTTTCGCCATCGTGTGCAGATAAGTGTACAACAATATCTGCAGGCAATAAAGAGGGGTCTTCAAAACTCAGACGAATGGATTTATTGGCGCCTGTAGCTACATTTGCTCCAATGTCTCCCTCAGCATTCTTAATTGCAATTTTATTTCTGTTTTGTTGATTAAAAATGGCACAACGGATTTCCAATAAATGATTATCCGGATCAGCCAGATCATAGTAAATGGTAATTACACCATTTTTAAATTCCGAGTAGCAATGTTCGAGTATGGGTAGTTGGTTGGCATACACCAGCCTGGAGAGGATCCAAAACAATAAAACAACACTCTTTTTCATGAAAATTATTCTAAAGGTGACGAATTCTGAATTCCCTGGGATAATGGTTTTTAATGCTCTGTGCATTACATTTTATCCAGCCCAAAGTTACATCTTTAAAAGCAACTGTTTGCCATTTCTCATGAAGGAAATTTGGAATTTTTAAATCTTTGGGAATCAACCCTCTGAGATAATCTAAAGCCTGATTTAGGTCTAAAGTGACCGGTTCTGTCGACGGTTTATGATCGATGCTCAAAGCAAGAGCCTGATGGGGGATCCAGTCTTTTCCCTTGAATTCCCCAATCGGAATGCCCGCATGGATGAGTGGTATTTTGTTGTGATAAATGTTTTCAAACCATGAAAATATTCCAACCGGAAGAGCATACCAACCTGATGAATTTTGAAAATAGCGAAAGGCGTCCGGATGGTGCAAATGATGTTTTACCAGGGGAGGAATATTCATTTCAAGGGCGGTTTTATACCGGTTATTTTTTGCAGTCCTTTCTTTGGTTTCCGATTTTTTTTGGAGGACACAAAAACTAAATCCCTCTCCGGACATTCGGCTTGGCAAACATCGATTTATCAGGATTCCTTGATGATCGCTTTGAAAGATTGGAGAGTCCTTTCCAAAATCGATTGGAAGCAGATCGAATTGGCTTGAATCTATTGATGATCGTATGCTGCCTTCATTCTCTATGGTATTGTAAGTACAGGTAGAATATATGATTATTCCACCGGGTGCAAGTAGCTTGTACGCAGTTTGCAGCAGGTTTTTTTGGATCGAGTGGCAGCGATGTACCTTTTGCAAACTCCATTGTCGCAGAGCTTCGGGTTCTTTTCGAAACATTCCTTCGCCACTACAAGGAGCGTCCACCAAAATGAGATCGTATTGAATGCCAGTTTGCAGAAGTTTATCTGCATTTCCAGCAGTGACCACTGTGTTTGGGTAGGCCCATTTCAGCATATTTTGTCTCAGAATTTCGGCCCTGGCAGAAATGAATTCATGGCAATGAATGAAAGCCTCTCTTCCGAAAAAATCACACAGCAAAGTAGATTTACCTCCGGGTGCCGCGCACAAATCCAGTATTTTGGGAAGGGAAGGAATCGGAATTTTTTGAAATATTTGATCTAAAAACATGGAGGAGGCTTCCTGTACATAATAATGACCTCCGTGGAAATAGGGATCCTTGGTAAAAGAAATTCTCTCCTTTAAATAAAATCCATTGCTGCTCCATGGAATTTTTCCAATCAAATCAAAATCATGCCCCGGCTTCAGTGGATGGATTCGAATACTGACAGGAGGTTTTTCCTGCAATGCGATGAGGAGCGAATCCAATTCTTCTCCTATGGCCTCTTTCAACAAATTTTCAAATCCTTCGGGTATTTGAATCATAGATATGGCCTTAAGTAAGCATGGTTTTTAAAAAGCTGATCCACTTTTTCTTCCACTTCCGGATCTTCAATCAATTCCGGAGCATGGTGGGGCTTTTTCCGGGCATCGATGATGATGGGTCCATCGCATCCCCAATGTTTGTTTTTTATAAAAGAACGGACTCCGAAAATATCATTGGCAGGATTGCTGCGGGTAAATGCCACCCAAAGGAAGTTATTTAAATTTTGGCTGGTCCAGGCTGAATCATCAACAAGAACGATCATTGGGATCTCGCTCCAATCATAGGGAGCTAGTTTATTTTCGAGTCCCAAAAGATTTTTGATTTCATTTTCTTGATGGGTATAGCTGGATATTTCACACAAGAGTATTCCCGGTAATGCAAGATGGAGATTTTTCAATTCTGAACATTTCAAAAGGGCAGATGGAATTCTATCTGCGAGGGATCGTATCGGAGAGCCATGAACAGCCATAATCAGTTTTGACCCCTGATTGAGAAATTCTCCGCTGTAGTCCAAGGTATCGATGGTCGTGTTGGTGATAAAATGGAGGTCTCTTTTTAAATCGATTCTACGCAACACATAATCCAAATAGGCAGGAATATTTTTGGTGGAAAGATTTTGATTTTCCACGTCGGTCGTGATCATTAAATATTTAGCCAAAGAGGTTTGACCTTTTCCAAGTATGTGCATAGCCTGGGTCAAAATTTCTTCTGGTCGGATCTCTCTAAAGGGCATATACCTTTCCGAACCAATGGCCAGTAAAAGTGGGTGTACTCCTGCGGCATCCACAGCATGGATTTCTTTCACTCCCTTAAATTCGTCCGGAGTTAATTCCTTTACCATTTGATGAATCAAATGTCCAAAAGAAGAATCTTCCTGAGGCGGTCTGCCTACTACCGTAAAATGCCAAAGAGGATTAGGTCTGTGATAAACTTTATGTACTTTTAAATAGGGAAACGGATGTTGCAGACTATAGTAACCGAGGTGATCCCCAAAAGGTCCTTCAGGTTTTAAATTATCCTTGACCACCGTGCCTGTGATGCAAAAATCAAGATCAGATGGTACAAAATAGCCATCCTCCCAGATATAGCGATATGACCTGTTTCCCAATAAACCGGTAAACAGGATTTCACTCAGGGCTTCCGGCAATGGGAATATCGATCCCAGAGTATGGGAGGGTGGGCCGCCTATTCCAATACTAACTTTAAACTCCTCCTCGGATTGGTTATATGCCTGATGGTGGATACCAATCCCGCGATGGATCTGATAATGCAAGCCAACTTCCTGATCGAATAAGTAATTGTTTCCGGCAAGCTGAATGCGGTACATTCCTATGTTGGCCTGTTTGAGGTCTTTTATATTTGGGGGAAAACTAATTACTTGTGGAAGCGTAACAAAAGCTCCGCCGTCCATGGGCCAGGATTTTATGAGTGGTAGTTTTTGGATGCTTGTTTGATTTTTTAATATTTCGGGTTTTAGCCAAGATTTTCTTGGTAATCCATTTAATGCAAAGGGGATGGTTTTTAAAGATTTTATGGGAGATTTTACGATTTCGGCAGGATTCAATTTTATCTTGATCAGTTGTTCCATCTTTCGGAGAACTTCTCTGAAAATGTATTCTGACCTTTGGAAGGTCCCAAACAAATTGGAGATAGCTTCAAATGGACTGGCTTTTACTTTTTCAAAGTGGATGACCGGACCTTTTTTCGCATAAATCCTTCGATGGATGGATGCCATCTCAAGATTCGGATCAGTTTCAAATGGAATTTTCAGGACTTCTCCTTTTTGTTCGAGATCCTTGATGCATTCTCTCAGCTTTCGATAGGACATGGCGGCCAGATTTTGTCAACTGACTAACAACAAAGCAGCCATAGGGTTATGAAATCAGGTCAATCAATCTCTGGATGAGCCATTACGGGCACATTGTCTGAAATTAACTGTATGCCTTTTTATCAGAGCTATTGGAAATCTTCTTTAAATTGGAAGTTTAGACAGAAAAGCTTTCGCCACATCCGCAGGTTCTGGAAGCGTTGGGATTGGTGAAATAAAAACCCTTGCCATCCAGGCCTCCTGAAAATTCGAGGGTGGAATCAAATAAGTAGAGGAAGCTTTTGAGATCGGTCACCACCTTGACCCCTTTGTCTTCAAAAATCTGATCATTGGGTTGAATGGTATCGTCAAACTCCATGTTGTAACTTAGGCCACTGCAACCGCCACTGGTGACGGAAACCCTTATAAAATGCTGCATGTCCAGATTTTCAGAAAGCCTGATCTGGTTGATTTTTTCAAGTGCAGAATCAGCTACGTGAATCATAATTTTAAACCAATGAATGAAGGAATCAATGTTTGGACTGATAGTCTTTAATGGCAGATTTGATGGCGTCTTCCGCCAAAACGGAGCAATGTATTTTGACTGGAGGAAGCGCCAGTTCTTCGACGATTTCCATGTTGTCAATTTTCAAAGCATCTTCCAGACTTTTTCCTTTAAGCCACTCGGTGGCCAGGGAAGAAGAAGCAATGGCGGATCCGCATCCAAATGTTTTAAACTTTGCGTCTTCGATGGTATGCGTTTCCGGATTGACTTTGATTTGGAGTCTCATGACATCACCACATTCAGGGGCGCCTACCAGACCGGTGCCGACGTTGGGGTCATTTTTGTCCAAAGTACCCACATTTTTTGGGTTTTTGAAGTGGTTGAGAACTTTTTCTGAGTATGCCATATTTCTGTTTTTAAAATAAAACCAAATGTATCATTAATGGGAGGACCAAACAACTGAGTTGAGGTCAACACCTTCTTTGTACATCTCCCAAATGGGAGATAAATCCCTCATGTGATTCACACCTTTGACAATGGATTCGAGGGCGAAATCCACATCTTCTTCAGTGGTAAATCTTCCCAAACTAAATCTCAGGGAAGAATGTGCCAAATCATCACCAAGACCCAACGCAACTAAGACATAAGAGGGTTCAAGTGAAGCCGATGTGCAGGCAGAACCTGAGGAAAGGGCAATGTCCTGATTAAAGGTCATCATTAGTCCTTCGCCTTCCACGTGTTTGAAAGAGATATTGGTGACATGAGGCATTCTGTGTTCCGTATTACCATTTACATAAACTTCTTCCAGCTTGTTTTTAAACCCAGCCTCTAATTTATCTCTCAATTTTGAGAGTCTAAGCGCCTCGTCGATCATTTCAGATTTGGCGATGGCCGCAGCTTTGCCAAATCCTACAATTCCCGGAACATTGAGCGTGCCGCTCCGCATGCCCCTTTCATGCCCGCCTCCATCCATCTGAGCGGTAACTTTGACTCTGGGTTCTTTGCGGGATACATATAAAGCGCCTACTCCTTTTGGTCCATACATCTTGTGTGCGGAGAAGGCCATCAGGTGGACACCATTTTCTCTTGGGTTGATGGGGATTTTGCCCACTGCCTGGGTAGCATCTGACATAAACAGGATGCCATGTCTGGCACATATTTCACCGATGGCTTTCATTGGCTGGATAACTCCGGTCTCATTATTTGCCCACATGACTGAGACCAGGATGGTGTTTTTCTGAATGGCTTTTTCAAGCTTTTCCAAATCCACCAGACCATCTGATTCTACCTCCAAATAAGTCACCTGAGCACCCTTTTTCTCCAATGATTTGCAAGTATCCAATACAGCTTTGTGCTCTGTTTTGAGAGTGATGATGTGATTGCCTTTCCGGCTGTACATTTCAAATACCCCTTTAATGGCCAAATTATCAGACTCTGTTGCTCCTGAGGTGAAGATAATTTCTTTCTCATCTGCGCCAATAAGGTCCGCCACCTGAGCTCTGGCCTGGTCCACAGCATCCTCAGCTTCCCAACCAAAAGGATGGCTCCTGCTGGCTGCATTCCCAAAATGTTCAGTAAAATAGGGGAGCATCGCATCCACTACACGGGGGTCGCAGGGGGTGGTGGCATTATGATCGAGATAAACTTTTCTCATTGGCAAAATAGAATTGTTTGGGATACCTAACATTTTTTGAAGGTACAAAGTTCAACAATTTATTGGTGAATTTGAAGTGAATTTTATAAAATGGTGATTTTCGTCATCCTTGAAGTTGATAAAAGTCAATTTTATTTCAAAAATCTACAGCAATCGTGAGTAGAAATCAATATATATTAAAAATTAATTTTATATATAATATATTATATTACATGTAAATTATAAATATTGATGAGAATATTTTTGCCGTTTAAGTATTAAAAATTTAATTGAGGATATGATCTTAACCCATTAGTTTTCAATGGTCTATGGCAATTCAATTGGGTAACCATTTCTTGATTCAAACCGCAATTGTATTGTAACTGAGCCATGCTTTACTTCTGGAAGCCTACTGATTTCGACATAACAATCGTTGATAAATAAATTGTTTTAATTGTGATCCTATAATTGGAAAGGGATTACAGGACTGTGTTAAAGTTACATTTTTTACTTCTTCACCCTCATTGATGAAATGGATATTGTCTTGTCCTGCTATTATACAAAGGTAAATATCGTTCACGGCAGAACCGATTCTATTGCCTTCCCAGTTCATACTACCTTCTTTTATGCTACTAAGGTGGAATTTGATCTTACTCTTATCATCCAGTGGATAAGAGGCAAGTCCAAAACCCAATTGTGATCAAAAATCGTTTTCGACCTGGCCGTATTAATACAATATTTTAGCAGTCCCTTGAGGTATTTCACCAATTAAATTTTCGATTTTAAATTGGCATCCATCCAGGCTCATTTTCGATGGGTAATTTTGAGACACGCAGCCATTGTTTTGATAGGGTAGAGAGGATGACATTAGCGTTTTTAAATGATTCAGGTTTAGATAAGAAAAAGTTACTGCAATTCATCCAATCGAAGTAAAAAATCAGACTTTTAGGGGAGCAGGAAATTTGTTCCGCTCATCAACCATATGGGATTTGGTCTGTAGAAAGGTTATTTTCTGGTGCGGATAGACGAAGCTGCCTGTGACGATTAAAATTGGATTCCTTGTACTTTTTCAAAGTCAGTAAAAGTCTCAGGTTGATTTTCTCATTTGCTGATTGGGATACTCAAGGACATGGTAAACAGCATTCACTTTAAAATACAATTCATTGTCACTCGTTGCGCTAGATTTTACAGAGCAAGTTGGTCCATTGCTGTCGCAGTCTATTTTGACAATTATTTGGGGAGTTTTTTCAGGGTTCATGATTTTTAAAAATTTACATTGTAAAATGGTTTCAAGTTTTAATTTAATTGAGAATTTTTTTTCCAGTAGTTCATGAAGGATCAGTAATTGGATGGCGCCGGGAGTAACTGGATGTCCAGGAAAATGACCGGTGTAAACTATATGGTCTCGATTTAGTTCAATTTTAGCAAGAAATCCATTTTGAGTTTCAGAAATTGAAATTATTTTATAAAAATCATTTGCGAGTTTCATCTTATGAGTCAATAGATTCCAATAATATAAGACCAAGATTTTCCGGGATTAAATTGTTGCAGATTAGAATTCTTTTGATCATTGGATACTTTTGTTGCGATAAAATATCTACTGCATAACTTAAGGCAAAGCCAGAATTGGTAAGATAGACACCGGAAAATTTTTGAAAGTCCATTAATTTACTTTTTTCAAACAATGAGTTTACACCCACAATTGTATTTTCTTTGCTATTCGAATAGAGTACCAGGTCAATGCTTTCAGGTGAGCAATCATTATTTCGTAAAAAATCTGAGATTGGATTAAGAATAGAGTTGTTCAATACGAAGCTGGCAACATCCACTATCCTGGTATCAGAAGGAGCGTTTGATTTATTTGCCAGAATAAAAAATGAGGCCCCTGAAGTTGAAAGACAATCATTGAGATCCAGTCTTTTTTCAATATTGTACAAATTGGCTTCTATTTCATCTGCAGCCCCCACCAATGCAGTGCTCGAGCCTTCACTGATATACAATGCGGCATCCATGAGGGCCTGTTCAAAGGAAACATTGTTTTGGGTATGCGTCATATTATAGCTATTGTTTCCCAATATTAGGGAAAGCTGGCCAGCAATGGTATTGTGTGTAGAAGAGATGAAAGAGGTAGGAGACAAGGGACCACCTTCTGCATTTATAATTTTTTCGAGAAATTGTTTTGTATGAGTACAGCAACCCATGCTAGTACCAATGATAATGGCCTCTGGCTGCTGCTTTTCAGAAGACAGAAGACAGTCGATAGCACAGGCAACTGACATTTTTAAAACATTGCTCATTCTTCTTCTTTCCATGGGTGAAATAAATTCGCTATAGTCCGGATGTAGGAGAACACTGGAATGATCCAGTTCTTTGATCAATGCAGAAAAGCCTTTGTTTCGAAAGCTGGGCTGATGAGAAATGGTAGAAGCGGAAAGTATGTACATTCCTTAGATTTTACTGAATATTAGACTTGTACAATTACCTCCAAAACCAAATGAATTGGAGAGAACATGCTCAATGTTTGCATGGTTCTGAAATATGGAACAAGGAGCCATTCCGGTTTCTTTCATTGGTGTAGTATAATGGAGATTTGGGGGAATGACTTGTGTGTTAAGAGCAAGAACACTATACACGGCTTCAATTGCACCTGCTGCTGCTAAGGTATGACCTGTAAACCCTTTGGTTGAGCTAAAAGGCGGAATATTGTCTTCAAATACCGCTTTAATGGCCATTGATTCGGATAAATCATTGTTTTCTGTTCCTGTGCCATGAGCATTGATGTAATTTATTTTTTCCGGTGTGATTTTTGCTTTTATTAAAGCTTTGCTCATGGAAAGCACAGCACCTTGGCCATTGGGAGAGCTTGCAGTTTGATGATAGGCATCTGTTGAGTTGTTCCATCCAGACAGAATACAAAGAGGCGTATTGCCGGTGACCGAAACACTGTGCTCGTTTTCAATCACCAGAAAAGCAGCGCCTTCCCCCAGATTTAGTCCTTTTCTATTTTCATCAAAAGGCTTACAGATGCTTTCATCATAGATTTTCAGTGAATTGAAACCATTGATGTTAAATAGTGTAAGCGGGTCGCATCCACCTACGATCACTCTGTCAAGCTTTTTTCCTTCCACCATTCTTGCTCCGAGCATAATTGAATTAGCACCAGAGGAGCAAGCTGTTGAAATGGTTCCAATGTAACCAGAAATTCCTAATTCTCGGGCCACTTTTTCTGTGGTACCACCATTTTCAAATATCTGTTTGGTGTATGAATCTGATTGATTGTATTTTTTTGATTGTATATAATATTCCTCCATTTTATCGAGTCCACCGACAGAAGTTGCAGAAATCAGTCCTGTCCTGACACGGACAAAATGCCTGTTATTTTTCCAGGCCTCATTTGCTGCCAAGAGGGAGAGCAAGCTTGTTCTTGAATAGTCTTCCTTGGGTAAGTTGAGCAATTTAATAATTTGTTCATTGTTCCATTTGACTTTACCCAGCAATAATTGATGATCATTGGATTTTTTAATGCCGGTTTGAAGTGATTGGAGAGAATTTAAATTTTCATCTACATTGAGTCCAACAGCACTCACAACGCCAATGCCCGTCACATATATTTTCATTTTACTTTTTGCCGTTCCTGATGATATAGTCAGCCATGGTATTGATGGATTTTAGCACCTTTCGTCCTGTTTCCTCATCCGGAATTTTAACTCCGTGGTATCTTTCCATTATAACAACCAGTTCCAGTGCATCAATGGAGTCAAGTCCAAGACCTTCGACAAAGAGTGGAGCATCGTCTTCAATATCTTCCGGCTGTAAATCTTCAATATTTAACTCCTCAATAATTTTTTTCTTTAGATCGTATTTTAATGTATTAATATTCATGTGATATAATAGAATTATTATTAGATTCCAACTAGTTTCATTTCACATTCCAGCAGCAATTCTTGACCTAGATAGCTTTCCCCTTTTATTAAAAACATGCTTCCAAATTGCTGGATTGGAGTTACATGTGTTTGGATGGTATCATTTAGTTTTGCTAATTTATGTAACTTTAGTTTTGAGATGGCCCCAATAAAGCCGTCCAAGGGTTTAGATTGTATTTCAATACCAATAAAGCACAAACCAGCGGCACTGCTTTGTGCTATATTTTCAATTAGTGCATATTCACTGAGCGTATTATCCAAAAGAAAAATGTTGTTTTGTCGGATGGTGAAATCAGTAATAATTTCTCCATCCATGCATTCTATTAAGTTGTCAATCATAATAAATGGTTCCCGTTGGGGAATATAATATTTAATATTTTCATTGCTGACTTGCATTAAGAGTATAATCCACCATTAATATTGATCACTTCTCCAGTTATGTAAGAAGCTTTTTCAGAACACAGAAAGCTAACCAGATGAGCTATTTCTTCTGGCTCTCCGACTCTTCCGGCGGGAATTATTTTTAAATAATTTTCCACATTGATGCTTTTGATCATATCAGTATTGATTAGCCCTGGAGCAACAGCATTGACTGTAATTCCCATTTTGGCCACTTCCTGTGCGAGGGCTTTGGTGGCTCCAATCATTCCCGCTTTCGCGGCCGAGTAATTTGTTTGACCTGGAGTTCCTTTTAAGCCTGAAATGGATACAATATTGATGATTTTTCCGGTTTTATAGTGTAGCATCTTTCGCATCACATTTTGCGTAAGGTTAAACATTCCTTTAAGAGATACCTCAATAACCTCATCCCAATTGATCTCCGACATAAAAATGAAAAGACCATCTTTTGTAATTCCTGCATTATTAACAAGCACGTGAATAAATTTATCAGGATTTGAAGTTTGCCAATCTGAAATGACCTGATCTACTTCATCCTTGTTCTGCACTTTAAATTTTAAGACTTCTGCGCTACCGCCACATTCTTTGATCATATTGCAGGTTTCATTAGCAGATTTTATGTCTGTCGAGTAGTTAATCAGAGTATGGAGTCCATGGTCCAGAGCAATTTGTTTGGCGATGGCTCTGCCTATGCCTTTTGATCCGCCGGTAATCAGTGCACATTTCATTTGGATTTAGTCTTTTCTTTCTTAAGAAATCTATTTAAACTTCTAATTCCACGAATGCAAAGCATTATAAGTAGTGCTCCAAGAATGAGCCAAGCCAAACCTAGTACCATTCCTGATACTAATAATGATATTCCATAAATAGTTAAGCATATTCCTGCGCATATCAAAACTACTAAATATATAATCCCAAGAATAGCAAATAATGTCAAAATCACTGCAGCTTTTTTCCTCGCAATTTGATCAGTTTCGAGTGTATTTTGACCTTTGAGTTCATCGGAATAACTTGAATGCAGTTGCGTTGTTATGGCATTGTCAACGGAGTAGAGTATTTTTGTACCAGTAGAATTTGGAAATTTGACCGTAAATTGGTTGCCAAATGAAGTAACTATTATGGTGGAAGATATGATGATTGCCAAATAACCTGCTCTCTGCCGGTTTAAAACTTTGGGTAAGGTGAATTGATTGCTATTGTATAAAAATGGGACCAAGAGGAAACCCAGTGCAGCTAATATTCCGAATAGAATGTTGTTGACATTTGTCAACTCATACCCCAATTCTCTTAAATTGTGGCCGGTGATAAAAGCGATCAGAATAAGTGGTATTTGGAGTAGCGCTATAAATAATTGTGCTTTTTTAGGATTTGTTTTTGCCCAGCGAGTTAGTTTGGTAGCCCTGCTTTTATTCATCCTAAGCATTCCAAAGGTAGTAAGGGCCATTAACACAGCAGCCAGATAGATTAAACGATTGCCGTTTCTGTACTTTTTATGTTCTATAGTATGGATTGAGATTCTTTTTTTTGTACTTTCAGCTCTTTTACCGAGATAAATGGATTCTGTTTTTTTCTTAAGATGGGAGCTCTGTTTCTTGGTAGGTGGAATTGGTAAAGTTTCTTTGGTTGTATAAAAATTTTGAGTTTCGACCTTTTTAAAATCTTCTTTATTTGAAGATTGAATGACCTGATTGTTTTCGGAATTTATAGGTAATCCTCCATTTTTTTCGTTTTGAATGTGTGCTGTCATCACATGGGTACTTTCATTGATAGGATTGTATTGCCCCATGCCATAAGGGTTTTTCTCGATTGTACAGGAATAAAATTTTTTCCTTGGAGTACAAGAGTTTAGGGTCAGAATCAGAATAATAATGACATATGTTTTCATATGGTTTAATTTTAAAGGTTTAGTTTATTGAAAGCTTTTTTTCAAGGTTTGAAATCCAATGGATTTTATCCTGGCAATCAGAAGATGAAAAGAGTTTTTCAATTTCTAAAATTGGAATTCCACAAACAACTTCACAGGCCATTACAACAGAGGGAATGACAGTTTCAGATTTAATCCGACTATAGGCTGCTATGGCAATACCTGCGCTTAAAGATACAATATAATTGCCAGATTGATTGGTCAATTCTTTGAGGATCGATTTTTCCGTTCCCCCAACATATCCACAAGCAATACCCACTCCTCTCCATAAATCAGAATGTCGAGATTCTGTAAAAAGGGAGATTTTGGCATTTAGAATTTGCAAATTTCCCTTTGAAATATGCCATAATCGCCTTCCAATCCCCTGGTCGTATCCTTTTAGCTGAATGCCTTTAATTTCTTCAGGAATACAAGCGTTTTGAATGAACTTACGTTCTTTGAAAAGGGAATGGTAGTAGCCATAGCCGTCAAGAACCATTTGTTGGCTGTGCAAAGGTAAATCAAGAGTAAACAAGTCGGGTGGTGTATTTGATTTGGCCAATGCCCATCCCAGTCCAATTTGCATATGAAAAGGATGAAGTTGGCATTTTTTCAGGTAAAATTCGCTGTAATTCTTAAGAGCTAATCCGGCTTTCAGATCTTGGTATGCGATTTCAGAGGAAGCACTTTCATAAGACAGAGAATGGAAATCGTGATGATCCTCGTCCAAAAAATTAATTATGTCAATAAGGGTGGCATACTTGTTTATATGATAAGCCACCATCAGAAATAAATTCTGGATGTACTCAATGTTTTGGGCGATATTTTGAGTATTATGGTTCAATTTTTAATTTTTCAGGAACAAGCCACATTTTTTCAATATCTGATTTAATTTGTTCATGTATTTCAAATGCATTTGGATGATTGGCTTTTTGATATAATGATTCAACGGAATCGCTTAGCGACATTTCGTAAGGATTTACTCTTAAATCAGCAGGAGTTTGGTTAATTTGAAAGCACAGCTTTCTAAAAATTTCTGAAGCTAGCCTTTCAAGTTGGTTGACATTGGATTCTAGCTTTTCGATTAATCTGTCTTCGGTGTATTTTAAATGAAGATCCAATTGTAATTTTCTTAGAAAATTTAATTCGAATAGGTTTCCATGAAAATTTGCATATTGATTCTGCTCAAATCCACTCCAGTCCTTAAATAGCATTTGCATTTTTTCATTTAATTTATTAAATCGTTTGCCTATGCTTTTGGATGAGGAAGAATATTCTTTAAGAATGGCAATATTCGTGTACCCGTCATTTACAAACAGAACAGCCGGTACAGACCAATAAGTTGCCCAATCCCAGATTATTTTCATTAACATGATTTGACTATTGCCGAAAAGTCCGTATTTGTTTTGATAAATCAAAGTCCACCCGTCAAATAGTTCATTTATCGTGAGTTCATAGATCATTGAGCGCAATGTGATGTCCTCTCCTCTTAACTCACGAAGAATTAAATCTGCGGTCCAGGTGTTCCCAAGAGCAATGAAATCTGAACCGGGAGAATAAAAGGGATCCATAAAGGCTCCGGCCTCACCGGTAATGGCCCAACGATCTTTTGAAAAAAATTTTTGGGTGCCGTATGCCAAATTTTTCATCGATTTGAAATCCATCTTTTTTCCTTTGTGAGGAGACAGCATTTTAAATGCAAGCGGTTCGTGTTCGGCAAGCCAGATCATTGCTTTTTCAAATGTGTTGAAAGTTTCAAACGGATGGTATGCAGGGTCCGCCACTATTCCCACGCTTGTAGCGCCTGAAATAAGAGGAATTAACCACACCCAATAGCCCTCACCCATCAGGTGGTTGGTGGCAAGACGCCTCCGTCCCGCAGGGACTTTATTACGCCATATTAAGTTATTTGACCATTCATCAATGTCAATTTCATGATCCAATCTGAACCAAACAGCATTGATTTGGTGATTTAGTGGTTTTTGAAGTTCCAATTTCCTTTTCAGCAAGCTGCTTCTTCCAGATGTATCGACAATCCATTTGGCAAAAACTGTTATGTTCTTATTTTCTTTTTCATAAACCACAGTATGCTTTGTGGGGGACAAATGGACTGTCCTGACGACTGCACCAAAAATTATCTCAACCCCAATAGAAATTGACAAATGAGACAGGTCATTTTCCAGGATGCCCCTGTCAAGTTGATGGGTAGGGTTAAATCCATCGATTCGTGTTCCCACTTCTACACGCATAGAGAGGTCGCCAGCATTTTGAGGACTAAAGAAAAACCTCAATCCGTATTTCAACAATTGCTTTTCATCGAGATATTTGGCAAGATCCAATTTTTCTCTTAAGTAACAAGCAGCAATCTCACTGATCGATTCTCCAACTTTATGGGTTGCAACCGGTGCTGCATTATCTCGTTTTTCAATCACAAGAATGGAAATTGCAGGGTTTTCTCGTTTTAATTGCAAAGCAAGAGTCAAGCCAGCCAGCCCACAGCCCGGAATCAACACATCATATGTGTTCACGATATTTATAGTATTGTGGATACAAATAAAGACATTTTATTTTAAATCTGTCCACACATTTCACTTTTAATTTTATTTGACGCAGACAAAAATCCAAAGCCGGACTTTGGATGGCAGATCTTTTTGGGTTTTAAGAAGTCCTTATGTTTGATTGATTTTTCAAAATTTACAAGATCAGTTGTCATTTTTGTTGTACCAATTCCGGGAGAATTAAACGTACTTTTTTTAATGCATTGAATCAAAATGGAGTTTTTTGATTTCATTTTGGAGCGATTCTCAAATTGGTGTCAAGATATATACCCTATTAAACATTGGGATTTAAGAGTTAAGATACATAATTTACTTTATGTAGTTTCAAAGTAGAGAAGAGGAGTCATACCTTCAACTTAGTTATATTTGTCCCTATTTTGCTGGTTTTGGGATATGGCGAACTTGGATCAGGTAGACGAATGGGTAAGAAAGATTACTGCGCGAGACAGGACTGTTCTCGCCCGGGCCATTACTTTGATAGAATCTTCTAGAAAGGAGGATCGGGATCAAGCCAAAACCCTGATTAGGACATTGAGGAAGTTGGCTAAACCCAAACTTAGATTGGCCGTCACCGGACCTCCCGGAGTAGGTAAAAGTTCGATGATCGAAAAACTAGGAATGTTCCTTATTCAGGAAGGTTGGAAGGTCGCCGTGCTTAGTATTGATCCAAGTAGTCAGATAAAAGGTGGAAGTATATTGGGAGACAAAACCCGAATGCAGGATCTGTCAAAACAGGAAAACGCTTTTGTGAGACCAAGTCCTTCAGGACAGTATTACGGTGGGACTTCAAGGTATACCCGAGATATCGTTTTACTTTTGGAAGCTGCAGGATATGATATCATTGCCATTGAGACTGTTGGAGTTGGCCAATCAGAAGTGGGAGTTTTTCAAATGACGGATCTTGGGTTGATCCTATTACAACCAGGATCAGGAGACGAACTTCAAAGTATTAAAAAGGGCATTCTGGAATGGGCTGATCTTTTTGTCATCACCAAAGCCGATGGAGCTACTGAACGATTAGCCCAGAAGGCATATTCAGATATGGTTCATTCCTTTCCTCCTAGCGTAGATGGAGCCACATTGGCTAAAAAAGTTTTACTATATAGCACTGAAAAAGAAGAACTTACAGAGGTTTTGGCCAAGTACATTTGTGCAAGCTGGGAACAAATCCAACATTCCGGGCAATTGACTCAAAAGCGGTTATTCCAGGAAGCAAATGACTTTATTTTACATTGGCATGAGGAACTCAAAGATGTTTTATTGGCTAATAAAGATATTGTAAATCAATTAAATACAATTAAGGATGGTATTTTAGATGGCAGTATCGACAGAGAAGAAGCCTTCAATTTGATGATTCGTTTTACTTTTGCGCTCTGTAAAAAGCAGTAGTTTGGTAAAGTGGATTCTAAGCATCGTTTTTTTCTTTGGCTTTGGCTTAAAGAATGATTCCGGAATGGGAACTTTCCTTGTGATCAACGAACCCTTTCAGTTGAGCTCTCCGGTAAAACACCCCCTTTCCTTTTCCGGTGGTTTTGGCGAGTTGCGGAGCAATCATTTTCACGCGGGCCTCGACATACGTTCCAGCCATTCCGGAAGACCAGATGAAATATTGGCTGCTCAAAAGGGATTTATCTCCAAGATTGACATCAAAGCAGACGGTTACGGCAAAGCTGTTTTTATCCAACATCCGGGTGGATATACCACGGTGTATGCCCATCTCGAACGATTGAGACCTGACCTGGAAGCAAGGCTGCGCGAATTGCAATTTGCGCAAAGAAAATTTGAGATTGAAGCTGAATTTAAAGAAGGAGAAATACCCGTAGAAGCCGGAGAGTTTTTTGCCTTTATGGGCAATACCGGTGCAAGCAGAGGAGCCCATTTGCATTTTGAGTTGAGAAAAACCGCTACCAATGAAATTTTGGATCCCCTGGAATTTGGACTCGGGGTGGTTGATCGGATTGCCCCTGTGTTAAAGAGAATCAAAGTATATGGTTTTGGACAAGATGGTTTTCTGCAAGATGAAAAAATAGTTCTCAAAAAACAGTTGGTGAATCCTGTTGTCATCGCCGGTGACTTTTTGGGAATTGCCGTCGATGCCGCAGACAAGAACAACCAAAGTTGGAACACCACCGGACTTAAACACATTCGCTTGATGGTGGACAGTGTTCTGGTGTATGAATATCATTTAGACAGTTGGCATCCTGAAGATGCGAGGTATATGAATGCCCATATAGATTTTCACTCCAAGTTAAAATCACTGGGTCATTTTCACCGATGTTACAAACTACCCGGCAACTGCCTACCCATTTACAAAAATATCCTGAATGATGGTCTCGTGTCTTTGCAATTTGAAAAAGATCATCACATCAAGCTCGAAATTGCAGATGCGTTTGACAACAAAACCCATGAGAGTTTTTTGGTGAGACGGTCTAACCAAATGATCAATCCTGTCGGACAATGCAAAGGGGATATGGTTCCTTATGACCAGGCCTATGTTTGGGATTTTAAATTTGGACAAATCCGCTTTGATGCGGGAACCTTGTATGAATCCACACCGATCGTTGCCGATACCTTATCAAATGTACTCAAGAACGCATATTCTCCATGGTTAGGCATCAGGGCTACAGGGATTCCACTTCACAAGCATTATCAGATTTCTGTTTTTCCAACAAGAAAGTTGGACTCTGCTTTGATCGATAAGGCCTATTTAGCGATTAAAACTGCTGAGTCCGTCAGGTCCCTCCCGAATTCAAAATGGAATGGTGAACACTTTGTAGGAACTCACAATCAGCCTGGATTTTTTTGTATCATGGTGGATACCATCGCGCCAACCATTACACCGCTTACGTTTAGAGCAGACATGCGCAAATCAAAGTCCTTTAAATTTAGAATAAAAGACAATATACCCTCCACAAAAGTATCCCAGGAAGTCAGATACCATGCCTATATAGATGGTAACTGGATTCTTATGGAACATGATGCAAAGTCCAGAACCATTCGGCATGAATTTGACCCAATGTTAGAATCAGGAAGACACGAATTGGTCATTGTGGCAGAGGACAATCGGAACAATAAAAGAACGTATCGTGCGAATTTTATAAAGTAAATGAGAATTGCATGAATGAGTATCTGCCAAAGTTTGTGTATGAAGTGGGCAGCCCTTTCCCTAAGCAGGAGATGCTCAATCAAAAATCAAAATGGGTCAGGTTTAAGGATATTCACACCGATTGGATTGTACTTTTTTTTTATCCGGAAGACGATTCTCCCACATGTACAAAACAAGCCTGCAATCTTAGGGATGATTTTAAAATATTGAAAAAATTATCCATCACACTTTTCGGTGTCAGTCCGGACAGCGCAAAAAGCCACCAGAAATTCATTGAAAAATACAAATTGCCCTATGATCTGCTGATAGATCCGGAAAGTCAATTGTCCATGCAATTGGGTATTTGGTGCACAAAAAAATTTATGGGACGTGTGTATGAAGGCATGCATAGGGTAACGGTAATCCTGGATCGTGATTTGAGAATCCATCACTATATTTATCCAGTCAAATCAGGCAGTCATGCGGAGCAAATCCGATCCGTTTTAAATTTGTGAAATGAAAATGGCCTATACTATTTTGGTGTCAGGGATTGTGCAAGGAGTTGGATTCAGGCGTTTTGTTTTGGAAAAAGCAATCATCCATCCTATTTCTGGCTGGACAGGAAATCTCACAAACGGCAAAGTTTTCATCATCGCTGAAGGAACCAAGCAGAATTTACAATCTTTTGTAATGGACCTTAGAAAAGGACCTTTGGGTTCTGCGGTCCATAAATTAAGAATTATGGTTGTTGAAGTAATTGGTTATGAGGGATTTGTAATTAAACCAGGCAGCCTGGATCAAAAAATACTGGATGCGGTTTAAAGTGGCTTTATTTTTGCAGACTATCGACAAATCCCATTATGGATATTTTTAAGAAGGCACTGGAATTGCATGCGACGCTCCGAGGTAAGCTAAATGTTGAAAACAAACTGGATGTACAATCCAAGGAGGATTTGTCATTGGTATATTCTCCCGGTGTAGCGGAACCCTGCATAGAGATCCACGCCCATCCGGACAAAGTGTACGACTACACCATCAAAGGCAATACGGTGGCGATTGTGTCGGATGGCTCTGCCGTACTGGGTCTTGGCAATATCGGTGCGCATGCGGCAATCCCTGTTATGGAAGGAAAAGCCATGCTTTTTAAGCGATTTGCCGGGATCAATGGATTTCCGATTTGTTTGGAAACCCAAAGCACAGAAGAAATTATTCACATCGTCAAAAATATCGCCCCTGTTTTTGGGGGAATTAATCTTGAAGACATTGCTGCGCCGAGATGTTTTGAGATAGAAGAACGCTTGCAGGATATCGGCATACCGGTATTTCACGATGACCAACATGGTACCGCCATTGTTGTATTAGCTGCCCTTATGAATTTTTGTAAAATTACAGGACGCAAAATGAGAGATTTAAGAATGGTGATCAATGGCGCTGGAGCAGCCGGCATTGCCATTAGTAAATATCTCGGTAAAAAAGATGTGGAAACACCCAATCAGGAAATTGCCAAAGAAATTATCGTTTGCGACAGCAATGGAATCATTGGTCCGGGTAGGAATGATTTGAATGATTTCAAAAAGGAATTGTTGTTATACACCAACCCACGAAAACTGGATGGGACTGTATTTGATGCCATTAAAGAAATGGATGTCTTTATAGGTGTCAGTAAAGAAAATCTGCTGAACAGAGACGATATACGCACGATGGCCAAAGATCCTTTGATTCTCGCATTGGCCAATCCGATTCCAGAAATATTACCTGAAGAAGCTTATGCAGGTGGGGCTTTTGCAGTGGGTACCGGCAGATCGGATTTTCCAAATCAGGTCAACAATGTTTTGGCCTTTCCCGGAATTTTTTTGGGAGCACTTAGATCCAAAGCCAGCAGAATTACTCTGGCCATGAAATTTGCGGCGGCAGCAGCCATCGCCAATGGCATCAGTCATCCGACGCGCGAACAAATCATCCCTCCTGTGATGGATGAAAGCATTGCCCAGAAGGTGGCAGATGCAGTTGCATCCTTCGCACATCGAAGCTAAAGTTGGCTCAGAACCTATCTTCCATGTGTTTGTTTGAAACAAACTGATCATCTACATTTCGTTTGGACTCCACGATTGACCATTTATTTCAGTTGCAAAGAGAAGCTTTTATAAAGGAGCCTTGCATTCCATTGGCTCAAAGAAAATTAAGGTTGATTCAACTCAAATCCCAAATCCTTCAAAGAAAGCAAGATTTACGAGAGGCAATGATGAAGGATTTTGGTAAGCCAATCTTTGAAGTAGATGCCAGCGAACTCCTTGTTGTACTGAGGAGCTTGGATCTTGCCATTAAGAATCTATCTAGATGGAATGCTGGGAAAACAGTTGATACAGATATTTTACTTCCGGCAACCTCATCGTATATCAAACCTGTTCCCAAAGGTTTGGTGTTGATTATTGCTCCTTGGAATTATCCCTTCAATTTGAGTTTTATTCCATTGATTTCTGCTCTGGCGGGCGGAAACAGAATTTTTTTAAAACCCTCCGAATTTGCACCCAATACTGGTAAACTGATCCAGGAAATCGCAGAAGAGGTTTTCGACCCTACAGAAGTTGTCTGTGTTCGTGGAGCGGCAGATGTGGGAGCCTATCTTTGTGGAAAAGATTTCGACCATATTTTTTTTACAGGATCCAAAAGAATTGGCAGCCTGGTTATGGAGGCTGCTGCCAAAAATCTAAGCTCTGTTACTTTGGAATTGGGTGGTAAAAATCCAGTAATAGCAGATCGTGATTGTGATTTGAAATCACTTGCTGAAAAGGTGCTGCATACCAAATATTTGAATGCTGGTCAAACCTGCATCGCATCAGATTACCTGGTATTGCCCAGAAAAGATCTGGATTGTTTTGTGGAATGCTGGAGACAAACCTTGCGCAATTGGTTTCCTAAGGAATGGAAACAGGAGAGAGATTATTCTGCCATGATACACGAGGACCATTTTCAAAGGATGTTAAATTTGGTGAATAGGAGTATTGAGCAGGGAGCTTCTTTATCGGATCCTTTGGACATGGATGTTGCACAGAGAAGAATCAAACCAGTCCTGTTGTTACATTCAGATTTTAACCATAGATCCATGGAGGAAGAAATATTTGGTCCTATTCTTCCTGTGATTGTATATGACAAAGAAGTCGAAGAACTTTTTGAGCCAATGAAAAAAGTGGACAGACCTTTGGCCATGTATGTTTTTAGCCATCGCAACTCGTTTATCCAAAAAATAACAAGTCATCTGAGGGCTGGAGGAATCAGCATCAACAATACCCTCATCAATTATTGCGAGTCCAACTTACCTTTTGGAGGTGATAAACACAGTGGTCATGGCAGCACGCTGGGTTATCATGGATTTCGTACCTTTGTTCATTATTTACCGGTGGCGAAACAAAAATTCTGGTTGAATTCTTTGCAGTTTTTTTATCCACCTTACAAATCGCCAAAAAGCAAATTGTTAAAATGGATTATAAAGCTTTATTCCTAAAAGACAAAAGTTGGATTGGTTTTGCCTTTCTCCTTTTTTTTACTTGTCAGGTTTTTTCGCAGAAAAAGCAAATCGAACTTGCGGATGTATATGAATATGGAGTATTCAGAACAGCCGGTATTGGAGGTTTTAATTTTTTAAAAGATGGTATCAGCTATACCAGAAGCCAATCAAATTTAATTTTAAAATTTGATTTGCGAACCGGAAAAGTAACAGACACTCTTTTTGATGCCAATAAGCATGCTGCTGAAATAAGCGGATTTAAAATGGACCAATACCAGTTTTCAGGAGATGAAAGTAAAATTCTACTTTTTACCAAGACGGAAGCTTTGTATCGGTATTCTGGCTTTTCTGATGTTTACGTATTTGACCGTCTTTCCAAAAGTATCCATAGAGTATTTGCCAAAGGAAAGGTGATGTATCCAAGCTTCAGTCCAGCTTCAGACAAAGTGGCATTTGTCTTTGAAAACAATCTTTATTATCAGCGTTTGTCGGACGGAAAAATTGTACAAGTCACCAAAGATGGAAGAAAAAATGAAATCATCAATGGAGCGTCAGATTGGGTGTACGAGGAGGAATTTACCCTAACCCGTGCCTATGAATGGTCCCCTGATGGAAAAAACTTGGTGTTTATCAGAACAGATGAATCCGAAGTGCGTGAATTCAGTCTTGAATATTATAAAGATGAGGCTTATCCGGAAATCTATCGCTTCAAGTATCCTAAAGTGGGTGAGAAAAATGCAAGGTTGACGGTTTGGGTTCATCATTTGAAGAAAGGATCCAATCGTCAGCTAGCAGTACATTCGGACATGAATGGAATGGAAGGATACATCCCCCGGATTGGCTGGACCAAAAACAATCATCAAATTTGGGTGAACTGGATCAATAGGGAACAAAATTGGTTAAAATTGTATTTGGTGGACCTAGTAAAAAACAAAGAACAAGTTTTGTACGAGGAAAAAAGCAAATACTATATTGATATTCACGATCACCTGCAATTTATGGATGCTGAAAATTCCTTTATTTGGCAGAGTGAGAAAGATGGCGAGGTCGCAATGTATCTAATGGATGGAAAAGGTAATTTGAAAAACCGGATCACGCCGGCCGGAAAGGAAATGACTGAATGGTATGGGTTCTCAGAGGATGGAACCACCGCATTTTTTCAAATAGCTGATCAAAGAGGAATGGATCGGCAGATTTGTAGCGTGAGTCTCAATGGCTCCAATTTTAAGACGATCACGACAGCTGCCGGATGTCATTCAGCACAGTTTAGTGCGGGTGCAAAACTCATGGTTCATACGTATTCCCAAATCAACGTACCACCCGTTTCATCCATTCGCAGTTCTGATGGAGAATTGATCAGGATCTTGGAAGACAACTCCAAGTTAAAGTCGATTTTAAACCAATATCAGATATCGGAAGTTGAAACAATGAGCATTTCCAACAGGAACAATGAGGCTTTGAACGCATTGATGATCAAACCCAAAGATTTTAACCCCAATAAAAGATATCCTGTTTTTATGTATCTCTATGGTGGACCTGGTAGTCAGCAGGTGATGAACAAATGGAATTCATTCAGATATTTCGGATGGCTGCAGATGATTGCGCAAAAAGGCTACATCGTTTGTATCGTGGACAATCGAGGTACGGGTGGACGAGGAGAAGAGTTTAAAAAAATGACTTATTTGCAATTGGGAAAATACGAAACAGAAGACCAGATAGACGCCGCAAAATATTTATCCACTCTTCCATTTGTCGATGGTAGCAGAATTGGTATTTTTGGATGGAGTTATGGAGCTTACATGTCTTCATTGTGCCTACTGAAGGGAAATGATGTTTTTAAGGCTGCGATAGCGGTAGCGCCTGTGACCAATTGGAAGTGGTATGACAGTGCCTACACGGAGAGATACATGGGTACGACCCAATCCAATCCCGATGGTTATCGAGAGAATTCACCGGTTTACTTCGCAGATCGATTGAAAGGAAACTATCTTTTAATTCATGGAATGGCAGACGACAACGTACATTTCCAAAATGCCGTAGAAATGGTCAATGCGCTGATCCACCACAAGAAGCAATTTGACACTTATTTTTACCCCAACCGCAATCACGGGATCTCCGGGGACAATGCCACCATTCATTTATTCACCAAAATGACCCAGTTTGTTTATGAGAAAATTTGATGCTTACGTTTTATTTTCGGCTCTTTTCATATTTGCATCCTGCTCCAGGGGATCGCTAAAAATGGTCAACAAGACTGAATTTTCTCCCCAGTTTTTAGTGGGCACATGGAAGATGAAAGACAAAATGCTGTATGAAAAATGGTCGCAAACAGGACCGACAGAATGGATGGGTGTTGCTTATGATATGACATCCGGTATTGCAGAAATCAATGAGTATCTTAAAATATATAAATCCGACAAAGATTGGTTCCTGGAAGCCAAAACAAAAGCCAACCAGTTTGTCCCGGTTTATTTTAAGCAGATCAACGATCCTTTTTGGACCTGTCATTTTGTGAATGAGAGGCATAATTTTCCACAGGTTATTTCTTACAGAGGAGGCGAGGATGGAATTCTATATGCTCAAATTAAGGATTTGAAGGTCAGCAATATGATTGATTTTGTGTATTTGAGAGAGACAAAGAAATGAAATCGCCCGAAATTATAAACCGCAAGGCAACACACGAATTTCAATTTATTCAGTTGTTTGAAGCAGGAATGCAATTGTCCGGCACAGAGGTAAAATCGATCCGGGCTGGAAATGCCAATTTGAGCGATGCCTGGTGTGGTTTTGACAAGGGAGAACTTTGGATTAAAAACCTGCACATTTCTGAGTATGAAAGTGGCTCCGATCGAAACCATGAGCCCAAGCGTCCAAGGAAATTATTGCTCAATAAATTGGAATTAAAAAAACTCGAAAGAAAAATTGCTGAAAAAGGGATGACCATTGTTCCATATCGAATTTATTTTTCCGACAGGGGAATGATCAAAGTAGAAATTGCGCTTGCCACCGGAAAGAAATCTTTTGACAAAAGAGAGTCCATTAAGGATCGCGATGTAAAGAGAGAACTCAACCGTAATCTGAAACTCAGATAGGCTCAACCGCGACTGATAAACCTTCATTCGTTATGACGATAAAGTCTAATTGTGAATTCCTCCTGACCGATGGTAGTAGCCTTGAGCAAAGCTGGTTTTCTGACAGCGACTGGAAACAATTGATTTCAAAATATACATCTTCAATCGTAATCGTATGCGATTCCAATACCAGATTGTTTTGTGTTCCAAAAGTGATGGATCTCTTCCAAATGAGCCATTGCCCCATATTTGAAATTCCGGCCGGTGAATCGTCAAAACAATTGGATCAATGCATTCGTTTTTGGGATTTTGCATCCCAACATTTTTTAGATCGCAGTTCTTTGATTCTCGCAGTGGGTGGCGGCGTTGTACTCGACCTTGTTGGATTTTGTGCGTCTGTATGGAAAAGAGGGATCCCATACATCAGTATTCCAACAAGCTTGTTGGCTCAGGTCGATGCATCCATTGGTGGAAAAACCGGAGTTAATTTTCTCAAGATTAAAAATTGTCTCGGAAGTTTTTATCCTCCTGATTTCATCCTGGCTCATTTTGACTTTCTGCAAACCCTGCCAGAAATCCATTGGCGCAATGGCAAAGTTGAAATCATAAAGCATCTTCTGCTAGACAATGAAAATCCCTGGGAGCAGGTGGAACAATTGCATCACAGGATCAGCTATGATAGCTGGAAGGAAGTTGTGACGGATTCCATAAGGTTCAAGTCCGAAATCGTCAAGGAAGATCCGTTTGATGAAGACAAAAGAAAAATCCTAAACTTAGGACATACGATTGGACACGCGATGGAGTCTTTTTGTCTTGAGCAGGGTGAGATCCTTTTGCATGGAGAAGCAGTAGCTGCCGGTATTTGGTGGGAATCTTTGATGGCAAAAGAATTGCTGGGATATCCGGACCAGCATTTTGATGTATTGTTTCAACATTTGCAACATTATTTTCCGCGAATTCCTTCAGACGTATTCAATGGCAAGAACTGGTGGAATTATATGGCTTCTGACAAGAAAAATACTGCAGGAAAAATCAATTTTAGTTTGTTGAAAGCACCCGGTCATCCGGAATGGAATGTTGGCATTGATTTTTTACACATTGAGAATTATTTTCAGAAGACAGATATATCTTCTATTTTTACAGTCTGAATATGAATCATTTGATTGATCAGTTGGCTGAGCGGCTCAAGACATTTTGGAATCGATTTAGTTTTACCGATATTTACAACGGGGCCGCGTCAGAGGATAAATATTGGTTCAAGTCTTCGGTGGCGTGGATGTGGAAAGCTTTGATGGGAAGCATCCTTTTGTTTCTTTTGATTTTATTTTTGGTTTCGTTTGACAATTTGCCCACACTTGAGGAATTGGAAAACCCCAAATACCACAACGCCAGTTTGGTAATTGCCAAAGATGGTTCCATGCTTGGAAAATATTACAATGAGAATCGGGAATTTATTCCTTTTGATAGTCTCAATCCAAATCTGCTTAAAGCATTACTGGCAACCGAAGATGTAAGGTTTTACAATCACTCAGGGGTGGATCCATGGGCTTTGCTGCGGGTATTTTTCAAAACAATTTTATTGAGCAAAGGCGAATCCGGCGGAGGCAGTACAATAAGTCAACAGTTGGCAAAATTACTTTTTGAGCGACCTAGCCTGAAAGGTAAAGGCGCGATTGTAAGGACAGCCTTGCTGGTTCGTGTCAAATTTAAGGAATGGCTGACCGCCATAAAGTTGGAGCGAAGATATACCAAGGAGGAAATTATTTCTCTTTATCTCAATAAGTTTGATTTTATCTATGAGGCCCACGGAGTTCAGACGGCCGCCAAAACATATTTTGGAAAGGACCAAAAGAATCTCAGGTTGGACGAAGCCGCTGTATTGATAGGTATGTTAAAAAACCCAACCCTTTATAATCCCAGGCGATTTATCAAACTGGCTGTCGAAAGGCGAAATACGGTTTTGGCCCTGGTGTACAAGGATGGGCAAATTTCAAAAGCAGAATTCGAAGCATTCAAAAAAGTACCTTTGGATGTATCTGCATTCAAAAGAGAAACCCACATAGACGGACTTGCGCCACACTTTAGGGCAGAATTGGGTAAATGGCTAAAGGAATTATTTGAAAAAGATGAAATTAGAAAACCAAATGGGGATAAGTACAATCCTTATCAGGATGGATTAAAAATCTATGTCACCATTGATCCCATTATTCAAAAGGCAGCTGAGGACGCAGCAAAAGAACACATGATCAACATCCAGAAATCTTATTTCAATGTTTGGACCAAAAGTGATCCCTGGGAATATGATGCAGATGAAAAAATGAAAAAAATCAGAAAAGAAGCATTAAATCAGTTGGTCAGAGAGACAGACAGGTTTAATATTTTATGGAATCAGCACTATGGCAAGTTGATGATGGAACTCGAAGCTGAGATTGGAAAAGTAGATGTGAATGACAGAACCATACAGCGGCTTATCAATGAAAGGAGAAAACCTGGTTTTTTAAAGCAGGAATTGAAGAACAACCAAATTACCAAAACACAGTACGATTACAGCACGGAAATTCTCAAAAGCAATCAATGGCCTGAAATTGAAAAAGCCTGGCCTGGATTTGAGAAGGATCTGCGTTTGCAAATGAACACACCAGTTTCAATGATTGTCTATGATTATGAAACTCAGGCTGACAAAATGGTCAAGATGTCTCCATTGGATTCCATTAAATACCACCGGAAGCATCTACAGATAGGTTCATTGTCAACAGATCCGCACACCGGGGAAATTAAATCCTGGGTGGGGGGAGTTAATTTTAAATACTTCAAATACGACCATGTGAATTCGAGAAGACAGGTTGGCTCAACGTTTAAGCCATTTGTCTATGCGGCAGCGATTGCATTGCAAAAAATTTCTCCCTGTAATGAATTTCAAGACATACAATACACGATACCAGCCAACGACCCAAATTTTGGATTACCTGAGTCCTGGTCTCCGGGAAATGCCACTGAATCTTTTACGGGTGGATATTACAATCTTTACAATGCACTGGCCAATTCCCGAAATTCAATTACGGTCAAACTGGTGATGTTGTTGGGTAGTGTAAATCCCATTCGCGGACTGCTGCACAACATGGGAATTGACAGTACATCCAAAAGAAGGGATGGCGGATATTTGATACCCAAATTTCCTTCCATTGTATTGGGTTCAGCGGATTTGTCCGTTTATGAAATGACTGGTGCGTACACCACCTTCGCCAACAACGGGGTCTATGTAAAACCTTACTTTGTGTCTCACATCGAGGATAAAAATGGAAAGGTAATTTATCGCAATACTCCGGTACAGAATGTAGCTTTGGCTCCCGATTACAATTATGTGATGGTCGATTTGCTCATGAAATCCGGAGGCGTTTCATTTTTGAAAGTTCCTGCCGGAGGAAAAACGGGAACAACCAATAATTATGTCGATGGATGGTTTATGGGTATTACTCCTGATCTGGTGGTTGGTACCTGGGTGGGTGGCGAAGATCCATGGATTAGATTTTTAAACATGAGTACGGGTCAGGGAGCAGTGATGGCAAGACCATTTTTTGTAAAATTCATCAATAAGTTATCGGATTTAGGTGTTAGTGAAGTCAATCCTGAATTGAGATTTCCTTATCCCAAGGGAGAACTCGAAATCGAACTGAATTGCGCTAAATTTAAGGAGATGATGAAATCCCTGAATATGGATAATTCCATTATGCCTAGTTCAGGTGATACAGATGAAGATGAAATTTTAGAATAAAGAGATTTAATAAAACGCATAAAAATGAGTCTTTCAAGCTTTCCTCTCTACAAAGTAAATTTGACGCTTTCCCTGTTATTGGTCTTATTGGGTTTATGGAGTTATGAATCATCCGGAAGAGATTTTCACACGCTCAGCATTCCAGTAATGGGGATTATCTTAAGTATGTTTCATCGTCCCTTAAAAACCCAACCCTTCAAATGGTTGCCTTGGGTGACGGCACTAACAGGTCTCTATGCATTCATTTTGTTAATGCCTCTGCAAAATAGTTATTCTGCCGGCAACCAACAGGCCCTGTTCCGGGTGTTACTCATGCTGCTTGCCTGCCTTTCGGCTTTCTGCATTTATCTTTATAGGCTCCGCGTTTTGCGCAAACCTCTTTAAATAGAATAGAATTACAAATTTCCTCGGATTTCCTGTTCTCTTTCTATGGCTTCGAACAAGGCTTTGAAATTGCCTTTGCCAAAAGAAGTGGCTCCTTTGCGCTGAATGATCTCAAAAAAAACAGTTGGCCTGTCTTGAAGAGGTTTGGTGAAAATTTGTAAAAGGTAGCCATCCTCATCTCTGTCAATTAGGATATTTAGCCTTTTTAAATCTTCAATGTTTTCATCTATTTTACCGACACGGTTCAACACATCTTCGTAGTAATTATCCGGAACGTACAAAAAGTCGATTCCATTTTTTCTCAACATTCCAACAGTCTTAAGGATATCATCCGTCGCGATGGCGATGTGTTGAACACCAGGACCATTATAAAATTCAAGATATTCGTCAATCTGAGATTTTTTAAGACCTTGAGCGGGCTCATTAATGGGAAACTTGATATAACCACTTCCATTGCTGACCACTTTGCTCATGAGCGCGGTGTACTTTGTAGAAATGTCTTTGTCATCAAATGTAATTAGCAGTTTGAATCCCATCACCTCCTGATAAAATTTGACCCATCGGTTCATCTGACCGATTTCAACATTTCCAACACAATGGTCTATATATTTGAGACCTATTTTTGGAATTTCCGTAGCACTTTCCATTGCTTTAAAACCCGGCATAAATGCTCCGTGAAAATTTTTTCTTTCCACCAATGTGTGGATGGTATCACCGTACGTTCTAATTCCGGCAAGGACGACCGTGCCATGTTCATCTTCGATGGTATAAGGTTCAAATGCAATTTGAGCACCTTTTTCCACTGCTTTATGAAATGAGTCTGTAGCATCGTTGACCCATAAGGCGAGCACTTTCACACCATCACCGTGGAGCTGTACATGCCTGCTTATTTCATGATCAGGTCTGAAGGCAGAACTGATGACAAATCGAATTTTATCTTGTTGCAGCACATAGGAGCAATAATCTCTGTTGCCGGTTTCGGGACCTTTGTACGCGACCAGCTTGAAGCCAAATGCCGTTTGATAAAAATGAGAAGCCTGTTTGGCATTTCCGACATAGAACTCAATGAAGTCAGTTCCCAATATTTCAAAACTGTCGGTATGGCTGGATTTTAATGGAGAAGGCTGGAGAATTTGCATTTTTAAAGATTTTCTACAAAGTTAATGGATTGACTTGATCTGGAATGGAAAAACAAAAAATGCAGGCAAAAAAAAAACTCCGTCTGTTTTTGCAACGACGGAGTTTCTTATTTGAAGTTATTCCAGTATTAATCCATGGATGGTGCCATAGCAGAGCCTTCAGCTGGTGCTGGAGCTGCTGGAGGAGTAACCTTTTTACGACCACGACTGGCAGAAGGTTTTCTAGCAGAAGTTTTTTTAGCAGTCGCTTTCTTGGGAGCTGCTTTTTTGGCGGTCGCTTTCTTGGGAGCTGCTTTTTTAGCTGCTGCCTTTTTAGGAGCTGCTTTTTTAGCTGCTGCTTTTTTAGGAGCTGCTTTCTTAGCTGCTGCTTTTTTAGGAGCCGCTTTTTTTGCAGTTGCCTTTTTAGGAGCTGCTTTCTTAGCTGCTGCTTTTTTAGGAGCCGCTTTTTTAGCTGCTGCCTTTTTAGGAGCCGCTTTCTTAGCTGCTGCTTTTTTAGGAGCTGCTTTCTTAGCTGCTGCTCTTTTAGGAGCTGCTTTCTTAGCTGCTGCTTTTTTAGGAGCTGCTTTCTTAGCTGCTGCTTTTTTAGGAGCCGCTTTTTTTGCAGTTGCCTTTTTAGGAGCTGCTTTCTTAGCCGTAGTTTTCTTAGCCGTAGTCTTTTTGGCAGTTGTTTTCTTGGCTGCCTGTCCTGCTTTTTTAGGAGCTGCTTTTTTTGCAGCTTTTTTAGCGGGGGACTTTTTTGCACTACTTGTAGTTGCCATTTTTAATTGATTTAGTTAAAAAATTGATTTTAAAAATTGAATTAATGAAAAAAAAATCTCAATATTCGTATCAAAGGTATAACTATTTTTACATATACAAATATTTTTTAATATTTTTTTTGTAAAAAGTGATGTTTTTTAATAAAATTAGTGTTAATGGAAGAATTTCTGATTTACTTTCGTCGAGGAATGACATTTTTCAAATCACAACAATCAAAAAATTTTTCCCTTCGTTTCTCTTTACAGCAATTCTGAGCGAGCTTCGATTTGCCGGGTGAATTAAAAAGGATGTGAGCTGTCATTGCTAAAAACTATATTGAATTTGCAAATGAATGTCATTGTCAAATTCCCTTTGCACATCAGGATTCAGAGTTTTTGATTTATAGATGAATGCGATTCGGGTTTCTAAGTTTAGATTTCTCAAGACCCTCCAACGCAAATTGAAGTAAGCCATTGAGCCATTTCCAAAGTAGGCGGGTATTCTAAAAATACCGGAAACATCATTCTCATAGGCATATATTCTGCTATTGAAAGATGGAATGTCAAAGACCGAAACTCTGAAATTGGATGAAAATGGTTTGTCGATGGATTTATAGATTAAGTCAAAATATACCATCCAGCCTGATTCATTGTTTTGATTGTCAGAATACAAATGATATTCATTTCGCAGTCTAAAGCTCCAGTCATTGCTCAATTTTTGTTCCAAATGAAGTCGGATGTTTTGATTTTCGATCGGTATCAAATTCGATTCAATGCCTGAATTGAAGTTGATTTCAGTTTGTCTCACTCTGTATTGAGCATATATAGACCACTTTCTTTTTAAGCTGTATTGCAATCGCACGGACCAGGATTGACCAAAGGATGGAAGATCCACTCTGTATCTAAACCAAGGATGGGACCAGCTGTCAAAGTAAAATCCGGCCTTCCAATTCCTGGTCAGCAAGGTATTTATTCCCACCATCAAACCCTTTTCATTGCTGCTGCGATTGCTGACAGAGATGCTTTGACTTCTCAAGGAAATAAATTCTGGACTAAAATCCCGATACATGACAACTGCTTCTGTTCCTTTACCAAAGCTTTTTAATAAGCCCTGAAGGACGGCATGGGATAATTTTTGGTCCACTGCAATTTCACCAAAACTGTAAAATCCGGCAAATTGGAATTGATGAAAAAGGCTGTAATGTTTTTGATCGTTGAGCTTGCTGTCGTACAATTTGTAGGGATCGGTGGGGATGCTGCGGTCTAGATTTAGTTTTGAGAAGGCAGCAGCTGCCCCAATATAACCGCTGGAAAATTGGTGTTTTAATGACATTCCGTATTCTGTCAGGCCCAATTGATTTTTATTTGAAATTTCGGTCGCTGTCCTGTGTAATCCGCTCAGTGTAATTGAGGAGAAAGTGCGGATGGCAATTCCTTCATCGGTAGTGTCTGTCTCCAGTACACTGGCATCTACTCTTTGTGTGGAATAATACAACATAGCAGTTTGCCGGTTGGACAGACGCAATCGGGTGCTGACACCCCGCATCATTTGGTTTTCCTGCAGAGAGTTGTAGGGTCGGATGATGTCTGGATTTTTGACAAAGGCTCCAAAATCGAAACCCCGTGTGTTTTGAAAGGCATTGTCCACGATCAATCCCTGCCCTACACGTATTCTGTAATCCCCGATGGCAAAGATCTCAATGAATGGATTGACTTTTTCCAAATACAGATGCGCACTTAAATAATCCACCTTGGATTTTTGCGACTTTGTCCACCATTTTTCTCCTTCATCTTTTTCCGCAATAAATCCGGCAGAATAGATCCCGGATCGGGATGAATTGTATCTCAGAAAAAACTTATCAGCGGATCCCGCATACTTTGGAGCAAGGCCATTTTCAGACCTGTATTCATCTTTCAGATGTAAATCCCTCCTCCATCTGGTGGTGATTCGATGAGTACCTTTTGAGAAAATTTGCTGTAGTAGTTGTGGATTGATCTGCTCTCTGGAATCCAGACTTAGGTAGGGCAGGATCGATTTTAGTTTTTCTAGAGAGAATTCTTCGATCACCTGTAGTTCCAGTAAGGAATGAATTTTATCCTGACTGTTTACATAATTGAGCAAGGCAGTTTTTTCAATTTCTGTGAGATAAGGAATTCTATCCAGCTGCTTTTTTTGAAGGCCATTTATTTGAATGGGGTGCATTCTCAGGTCTTTGTCGGTCTGTGAATCAAATAATTCTTCAGCCGATCGCTCCGCGTCGGATTCTTCCAACACCAGCGATTCCAGTTTTTGAGGATCCCATTCTTCCTGAGCTTGTATTAAAAACAGGGGAGAAAAACTCAAAAAAAGGATTGGAAGAATTTTGGTGCCCGTTGTGTAAATTTTTTTCAGCGGTATGAAAGTTTTGTAAGCCGTGTTTTTAAACCATTCCGTCATGGAGTAAATAAATTGGAATCTAACGGATGAGGGTGATTTCGCCTGTCAAACGCTGCTCTTCTTGACCCGGTACTTGATACAATATTTGGAAAACATAGACACCCGGATTAACAGGATTCCCCTTAAATCGGCCATCCCAACCCACCATGCTTTCGACGCTGACATTGCCCTCATGAAAAATTCTTGCTCCCCAGCGATCATAAATTTGCATGGATTTCAACAAGCTGCCGGGAGGCGCATGGTAGATTTTAAAGTGGTCATTGACCAAATCCTGGTTGGGAGAAAAAGCATTTGGAATATAAATTTCATACTTGGTCCGTACCACAATTGCCAAGCTGCTGATATGTTCGCAGCCATTTTCATCCACTAGTTTGAGTGTATAATTGGTATTTTCAATTGGGTTTGCATCCGGGTTGGGACAATCGGTACAGCTCAAACCATTGGCTGGCGTCCATTCAATGCGGACGGGAACAAAATTTGATGTATAGCTTAATGGTATTTTTTCTCTGGCAAGAATGGTGTATTCAATGGGATGAGTCACTTGAAGATCTATAAATTCTAAGTTCACATCAATGATGGAGTCGCAGCCAAATTGATTCGAGCCAGGGAGGACAGCTTGCCCCGTGGGATGGTCGATATCAAATTTCATTCCGTTGATCCAGATAAATTGATCCTTGCAAAATAAATCCTGATAAACAGAGTGCCCTGGCTCATTGACAATAATTTCAATTTGCAGGACGCTGTCGCAGCCGGTGTGGGAAGCATTCTTTAAAGTATCCGAACCCATGGGGTTTTTGGCTGAGTAGTATTTTCTTCCAATCAATACACTGTCACCCCGGCAGATTTCTTTTTGGTACAAATGGCTCACAGTTTGGTCAAAACTCAAATCAATCTCAAGTATGGAATCACAGCCCATGATAGCACTGCCTTTGAAATATTCAGTTCCTGCAGGATGGGAGGAATTGTAGATCGTATTGTTGATGCGAATCTCATCGTTTTCACAATAGCTGGCCACAAGTTTTCCTCTGGCTTCTGGCAAAAAATAGATTTGAATATCTACGATGCTGTCGCAAAATGAATGAGATGCCCCCTTCAGAATCTCAAATGCCGTGGGATTGTTTTGATCAAATGTTCGGCCGTTGATTTGCAAAGTTTCTCCAAAACACAGGCTATCCCGATAGGTGAAAATGGCATGGTCTATTAAGCGCACCGTAATTTGCACCACAGAATCACATCCTAAATAACTCATCCCCTTTAAGGTGTCAAATCCGGTCAAATTATTTTTGTGATAAATTTGTCCATGGATCAGGAGACTATCATCACTGCATAAAATGGGATTGTATTGGTAAAATGACAAGGGATGAAAATTCAAATTAAGCTCGACCATGCTGTCACACATTTGATAAGAGGCAGAAGGAAGAATTTCGATACCCTTTGGATTGAATTTGTCATAGCGCTTACCTTGCACTATAATAAAATCATTGTCGCAAAGTTGGGCCATATAATTTCCTTTTGCTTCCTGCAAAAATTCCAGTTGCACATTGACCAGGGTATCGCATTCATTTGGATTCAACGCATGTATGGTATCCTGGCCGGATGGACGCGAGCGGTCATAGCGGTTTTGCCCGATTATAAAAAATTCATCCGGACAGAGGTCTTTTTTTATCAAGTCCATTTGGGCATTGCTGCTTACCCTTACCTGGATCATTTGAAAATCTGAACAGCTTCCTGAACTGTCTGCTGCATATATATATAAAGGTGTAGATTGCCGGATGGTGTCGCCTGGATTATAAAATGAACCTGAACCATTGGGATTGTTGTAATACCCAACCGAATGCTGGATGTATTTACCTGTAATTGGAGGAAGGATTACCTGATTACAACCGACCAGATCTGCTAAGCGATCAATGGCTGGAGTTGGTCTGATAAGTAAAGTAAAGATTGCTGTATCACTGATGCAATGGTTGGCCGGATCAATCCAATACATGATCGGAAAACGACCATGGCCGGAAACCTGAGTATCCCAGAGATAACCATTTAAGGCACCCGTTTGACTTAAGTCAAAAAATTTTCCCGCGGGATCAATGGCTCCAAATGTTTGTCTTAGATCAATCGATAGATTATTATTGCAGATTGCCGAAAGACTATCGGGACCTACCGTCAGTTTGGTTTTGACTTCAATTTCCAAAATCGCTGTGTCTGGTCCACATACCTTTCCGAAGTTTGTGATAAATAATACCTCAATAATCTGTCCAGAAAGACCCATGGCAGAGAAAAGACTATCGGGCAACCACTCCATGCTGGATAAATTATAATAGCGACCTGTTGACCGGGCTGGGACATATTGGCTTAGATCAATTTGGGATCCTTCACAAATGTTGATTTTTGTATCGGATCCTGCGGAATTTCTTAATTCAATCTCTACATAGAAACTGTCCAATGTAATGCATTTTTTTGTCGAGTCAATCAGATAGATCCAACTTGATGTGAATAAGCTGTCTCCGCTTTGAAGCTTTGTACCTGATCCCACTGCGTCCAGGTACATCGAGGCATTTGAAGAAAGATTGCGGCCTTTCAATGGAGGTATCAAATAATATTGACAGACGCTCGTGTCTGATTTGTTTTCAAATTCCGGAGCAGGAATCACTTCCACAGAAATTAATGCGGGCAAGGACTTGCAGGTTCCATCATCGACCAGCGCATAAAAAATATGAGATTTTGTAAGAATTTCTCCCGTAATTCTATTGTTTAGCAAACTGTCAGAATAAAATTCAATCTGGTGAGGCATTCCCATGGTGATTTGGTCCATCAGCGATTGCGGGTCAAAAAAGGATTCGCCATTGACATCTCCGCAAATTGAAATGGAAACAGAATTAGCCTTGGGAAGCGGAAGAGACTTTAATCTAATTTCTACTGATTCTGAAAAACAATCTTTGGCGATTGTTTGAGCATAGATGGTATCACTGCCACTGATTTGAATGGGTGGTTGAAGGGGATTGGTCAATAGTTTGTCCGAATAAAATTTCACTTCTAATCCAGGGTCATTTTTCTTCAATGAATCGATTACATTTTTCAAATCAAAAGTGGATTGACCCATTCCATCATCGCATTGTGAAAAATCCATGGGAGGGATGTTTTGACTCTTTCGCACAAATAGACTGATTGGAATGGCATTGGACTTGCATGGATTTTGATAAATGACGACCCATATCATTTGTCCCGAAGTTCTCAAACTGTCTTTAATCGGCTGAGTGGTCAAACTGTCGTAATAATAAAGGATGCTATCCACCTGAACACCACCGGTGATGACGGTATCCAATTTTTTCAAACGGAAAATTCCGGTGCCATCGCCCAGATCGCAGAGCGTATCACCCACTGATTTTGCAGGAGGTAATGGATAAACGATCAGTTGTATTTCAACCGGCTTGGATGCGCATTTGTCATTGAGGGTAATGGCATAAATGCTCGTGGCAGAACTGAAATACGGCGATTGAATTTCTGTATTCAAATCCGGGTCCGAAAAAAATTTGACCTTGAGCAATGGGTTATTGCCAGTTATGGTACTGATGATATCCGACAATCTAAAGCTGGCGCCAGCTAATTTTTCTTCGCACAACTGCATGCTGGTGGGACGCGCAAATGGCAGAGGATTTACAGTGAGCCTAACGGGTATGGGATCTGATTTGCAACTTCCTTCTACGACTCTTGCAAAAATAGTGGTGGAGCTACTTGTAAAAGGTGATTGGATAGGACCAGTGCCATTGGCATTCCGGTACCATTCAATGGTGCCCTGACCGCCTGGATTCAATACATCTTGTTCATAATCTTCTAAAATGAAAGTACCTCTTCCATTTTCCTCTTCACAAATTTCCTTACTGATGGGTCTTCCAGAAGGACACTTCACGCTGATTTCAAATCTCTCCGTGAAAATTTCCGGACAACACATCGGATCGGGTTTTGGATTCACAATGCCAACGATTTCATAGGTCTTGCCACACCATGATTTTGGGATGGTAAATGTAAAAGGATCAATGGTACTTATTGCCGGATCGTAACTTCCGGGACCAGAGATGGTCGCAGCACATCCTCCGTTTGTAATACCTCCAGCCCAGGCATCTCCTTCACCAATGAGAGCGGGGTCATCGGTATCATAACTGACGGTGGCTCCACACGCACAACCATTAATTGTCATGGATTGCGTTCTGATGCCATTGGATGTAAAATTGGAAAATGCGCCGATGGATCTGTTGCAGGAATTCTTGCTTACAAAAACTTTAAGTCCCAATCCACAAACTGCGGAAAAATCATAAGGGTAAGTGGGACTGCTACTGGTAAATATAATCCATATCGCATTGCCTGGTAAATTGTAACCCCCACCCACTGAAGTGGCCATACAACTTACCATGCCGGCAGGACCTGGGGCAATGGCACAGGTAGATCCAATGTCTCCATTGCCAGCTCCAAAATTGTTGTTGGCATCAAAATCAAATGCAAACGAACTGGTATTAAAACCACTTCCCGTCCATAGGATGATAAACTCATTTTGTGCTTCGGATCCGCAAGCGTCTATCATAAATCCAAGCAGCTCCGGACAAATTCTACAGTTTCCTCCCGGCGTGGAAATATTGGCAGTTCCAAAAAGACTGCCCTGGTTAATATAAGGATTAAATCCTGTCTGTTCGCTAAAATAATATTCTATTTTTCCTCCGTTGGGTAAATCCAAACCGGTAAGTCTGATGGTAAGTAAATCAGCTTCACACAATTCACAGGATGGCAAACAATCTGGTGTAATGATAGTAGAGGTGATTTCCGGGCATTGCGCATTCAAATAAAAAGAGATAAGAATGAATAATGAAGGAAGTCCGAAAATTCGATGGATCACTGTTATGGAATTTCACAACAAATATCATATAAAATTTCTACAAATGATCCGCCTTTTTATTCTTGGAGAAGGATGCTGCGAAATGTTGGTTTGATTTTATTCGTTGAAAAAGTCTCTGGCTCTGCGGGAGAATGCCCTTTGCACACCTTTTGCATCCAAAGGATTTTCTCCTTCGTATTCGTCTTTTACTTTGCGGTACAGCTCCAACTCCCATTTGGGATTGGACAACTCACCATAGGCAGTACTGTGAAGCAATCTGTAATTCTGTCCTCCCATGTCCAGATTGTAAAATAAAAATTTCACATTGTTCTGTCCGGTTTTTTGAATTTTGTCGTACTTCCATATCTCATATGGATAGGCTCCGGCATCAATCTCTTCTCTGAAAATTTCTATTGGCTTTCCATATTTTAAATAGATTCTGCCGCGATCTGATTCAAATCCATATCCAAAGCCGGAATAAAACATCCTGTTGGCTTCATTTACCAATTCCATGTGTTGCTGAAATTTTTCAATCGCATTCGCACCATGGCTGTCTTTCCAATATCTATAAACAAACATACGCTTGCCATCCAATTTTTTCTGATTGATCAAATCATCTGCAACAGCCTGATGTGGGGTAGAAATCAGTGTATAAAGTGCTTTGATGGCAATGTGAATGCTGTCATCGCTCAGCTGTTGGAAAAATCGTTCATCCAAAGAGTTTTCGTATTGTACTTTGTGAATCCTATCCCAAAATGGATTCATCCGATAAAACTCTACTCCTGTACTGAAGTATGTATTTTGAGCTTTATCTTTGATGCTCGCTTTTAAAATATATTTCCCGGAAGGAAGGTGGCTGATGTCTTTATTTTGAACAATATAGTCAATGGACTTGGTTTCTCTTCGTTTGATCCATTTGTCTATTAACTGACTTTTTCCAAAAGTGTCGAGCAGGAACAATTCGTTTTCCAGATAATAGTGTTTTTCTGGAAGCAGATTCGTTTGATATGTTTCGATGAAATAAGGTAAAATGTATTGCGTAGGGACCGATATTGAATAGGGAAGCGGTTCATAATAAAATCCATATTTGACCATAGAATGAAGGCTATCTTCACTGGACTTTATGGTGGACAGCAGTTGGATGTCAGATATAAATGGATTCGAAGGAGGAGCTTCCACATGCACGAATTTGATCAAGGATATTTCCTGATGGATATCCAGCAGGTCAGTCAGGATAACTTCCAATTCGTAATCTCCGGGATTTATTTCCCATCTTAGATTAAACAACATTGGAGCAGAATGATTTGAAAATTTATTTTGCAGGTTTACTTTATCAGCCATTTGAATGGCTTCCTTTGATTTCAATACAAGGGTGGCCTGCACCTGGTGGTTAAAGCTGCTGTCTGCTGCGTAATGGCGTTTTAAATCCTCTGTTGGAATGTAAAGGCAGATTTCCAAATAGTTTTTACCTTCGGAGTAGTAGCCAAAAGTTTGTACATCAGCATGAATGGCAAGGGTATATTTTAAGAATATCAGTAGAAGAAGTCCGGTCAAAAAAAGTCGGTTTTTCATCCCTTGATCAATAGAAATTTAAAAAGAGTGCCGTGCAGTTGAGTGCTAAGGTAAAGTGTATCTTTATGTGGCTTTTCAATGATGTATTGGATGGTTTCAGGTTCCATTTGAACCAGGGTATCGGATTGCTGGATGTACTTTGATTCCATCACATCACCCTGATAATTGGTAATCATTATGTCGGATTGAAAATCAAAAAACGCGCCATCGAAAGTATTCGTTTTTGTATCATTTCTCCAGGCTTCATATACTGCCCATTTTCCGCTCAGTTGCTCAAGCTGACTTGGCTTGGAATCATTGCAGGAACTACCGTACAGCGCAAGGCCCAGAAGAATTAAACGTGGATTCATATTTTGGCTTTCTTGTTCCAAAGGTAGTATGTTTTCCTGTATCTTTAACGTATGAAAAATGAAAATGCTTTTATTTTTATAACAGGAGCTAGTTCAGGAATTGGTCGCGAGCTGATTCATTGGTTCTCAGCAGAGTTCAAGCTAATCGTTACAGTCAGAAAAGAGCAACAGAAATCAGAAATAATTAACAATTATCCTGATGTTATAGTGGTCATCATGGATTTTGAGCAGGAACAATCTTTGGTGAATGGCTTTGATGAAGTAAGGAAGATTCTGAATGGAAAGTCGCTGTTTGCCTTGATCAACAATGCGGGAATTGCTGTCCCCGGGCCCATTGCATTTTTGACTCCGGAAGCTTGGATGCGACAGTTTAAGGTCAATTTTTTTGCTGCAGTTTCATGCATTCGCGAATTGTTTCCTTATCTGATAAAAAATACGATGGGTCCCAGGATTATAAATGTTGGTTCCGTGTCGGGTCATTTTGCATCCCCATTTTTAGGGGCCTATTCCTCTTCAAAATTTGCTTTAAGAGGTTTGACAGATAGTTTGAGGAGAGAGTGTGACTTGTTGGGTATCAAAGTTGTTTTGATCGAACCGGGACCTACCCAAACACCCATCTGGCAAAAGAACCTCGGTGTAGGCAAGCAGTTTGCCGATACAGTTTTTGGGGCATGGATGGAGAAAGCTGACCAGGTGATTCACAACACCGAGGCCAATGCAATGCCGCTTGAAAAATTAAAGACAGTTTTTCAAAAAGCCCTGCAATCAGCGCAACCAAAATCCCGTTATCTTGTGCACAAACATCCTGTTTTGTTCAGGATATTCGTTTACTTTGTGCCTGCAAAATGGGCAGATTTTCTTGTCAAGCGACAATTTTTAAAGAAACAGAATAAATTCCGGCCGATATGATTTTTCATTCAATATTGAGATTGTTTTTTATCATTGGCATCTTTACACCAGCTGTGATATATTCCCAGCCATTTACCTTAGCAGATAGTCTGAGAGGAGCGATTCGAAAGGAAAGAGAATACGATGTGAAGCACTATGATCTGAGGGTCAAATTGGACGTTGATAAAAAATATATTTCAGGTTCCAATGAAATTACAATGGTGGCAGGAACCGATCTGACAGAGATCCAAATTGATCTGTTTGACAATATGAAAATCACGCGGATCAGTAAAGACAAAAAAGAGTTGAAATATCTGCGCATGCACAACGCTGTTTTTGTCGTTTGTCCGTTGAAAAAAAATGAAAGCACCAAAGTAAAAATAGAGTTTGAAGGCCAGCCAATCATCGCAAAGAAAGCACCCTGGGATGGTGGATTTGTATGGTCACAAGACAGCCAGGGAAATCCATGGGTAGCGATCGCCTGTGAAGGAATTGGAGCGAGCCTTTGGTGGCCCAACAAAGATCATTTGTCCGATGAACCCGATTCTATGGACATCCGGATTACGGTTCCAAAATCCTTAAAAGCCATCTCCAATGGTGCACTACAATCCATAGAACCCAGTGGCAAATGGCACAGCTTTCATTGGAAAGTCAGCTATCCGATCAACAACTATAATGTCACACTTTATGCGGGCAATTATATCAGCTATCAAGAACAACACCAATTTAAAAGCGGAGAGAAACTAGTGCTCAATTATCATGTTCTGGATGGACATCAGGATCTTGCGAAAAAGCATTTTGCCCAGGTGCCCAAGGTGTTGGAGGCCTTCGAGCATTTTCTTGGACCTTATCCGTTTATTCGGGACGGATACGCATTGGTGGAAGCGCCATATGCAGGAATGGAACACCAAAGTGCCATCGCTTATGGCAATGGTTTTCAAAACGGATATCTCGGAAGAAAAACACCCCAAAATTTTGAATACGATTATATCATACTCCACGAAACGGGACATGAGTATTTTGGCAATAGCCTTTCCTGCAAAGATCACGCTGAAATGTGGATCCATGAAGGATTCACCACCTATCTTGAAAATCTTTTTGTGGAATACCACCATGGCAAAAAAGCAGGTCTTGAATACCTTCAGGAACAGAGGAAATTGATTAGCAATGACCTTCCTTTGTTAGGCCCTAAAGAGGTAAACTTCCAGAATCTACCCTTAGACATTTATTATAAAGGAGCCTGGATTTTGCAAACCCTGAGACAGGCGATCAACAATGATACTTTGTGGTTTTCCATCCTCCGGGAATTCTACCAACAACACAAATATGGTTTTGCAGAAACCGAAGATTTTATTCGGCTGGTCAATGCCAAAACAAAGAAAGATTATACCATTTTTTTTAGACAGTATTTGATCCACAAGTCCATTCCAAAGCTGGTCTATCAAGTGACACAGCGAGACCAATACACCCAGATCAAATACAAATGGGAGTGCGACGAACCCGATTTTGATTTACCCGTGGAATTTATCATGGACGGTCGGAAAATAAGGCTAGATCCATCCATGGATTGGAAGAATATTGAGTTCAGCAAGCCTTTCTCAAAAGTGGAACCGAACACAAGCGGTATCCTGGTGGAAGAGATTAGAAAGAAAGTGCAATAAAAAATTGAAATAGAGCTGCCCTGATTATTTGGCAGTGTTGGCTTCTTTAATCCTCGCTTTCTTGCCGGAGAGATTTCTAAGATAGAAAAGCTTGGCGCGTCTTACCTGTCCTTTCTTGACCACTTTAATTTCAACAATGTTGAGGGAAGAGAAAGGAATAATTCTTTCTACCCCGACACCGTTAGACACTTTGCGAATCGTAAAGGATTTGTTTTTGCCTTCTCCACGAATATTTATCACATCACCTCTAAAATCCTGCACTCGCTCTTTGTTTCCTTCAATGATTTTGTAACTGAGGATGATGGTATCGCCAGCTGAAAATTCCGGAACATTGCTGACGTTAAGTAACTGATCTTCAACGTATTTTATTAAATTCATGGCGTGCAGTCTTTACTCGTTCTTTAAAATGAAGGGCAAAGGTAAGAAAAAGCGGATTATGTTTGCTAAAGAGTTTTGGTTTTTTTCAACTTGGCCTCCCACAAACCGGAAAGCAGGCAATTATCGGATCAGATTAACATATCCTTTGAGAAACACCGCTTCACCCCTTGGTTTCATATAGTTTACCTGGTACACGTAGACTCCGGGAGGCAAATCTGTACCCGTGTTATTGACTTTACCATTCCAACCCATGATCGGATCATTGCTGACAAATACCTTGCTTCCCCATCTGTCCCAAATCACCATTTCAAATTGGCTCATGTATCCTGTGTAACCGACTCCGTAAAAACGCTCGTTGGTTCCATTGCCATTGGGTGTAAATGCATTGGGCATAAAATAGCTTACGATGGGTTCAACATCAATATAAGCGATGGCCGTATCGGCACATCCATTGAATTTTGAAACGATTTGTTCTATTTTGTATAAGCCGGTGTCCTGAAATTCATAATTTGGATTGGCGCTAAAAAGCGAAATCCTGTCATTAATCAGGTATTTTAGAAAATCCCCGTTGGAAGACTTATCGGAGATCATCAGAATTTTATCATTCGAGTTGAGTTTCTGCGGGGAATAGTCAAAAGCGGCTTCCGGAGTGGTAAATACCTGAATCCAGTTATTGAATGTGGTTTCCGTTTTGCAACCGATTGGAGAGATTAGACTCAATTTGACAGAATACACTCCTGTCTCGTCAAAGACATGGTGGGGTGAAATGGCATTGCTGGTCTTTCCGTCTCCAAACTCCCACAAAATGGTGTAACTGGGATCAATTGGAAAGGATAGATTGTTAAAAAAAACTTCCAGCGGTTGACAACCTTGAAACTTACTGGGTTCGATGACCAGAAGCGCCGGCACCGGAAAATATCGGATTGGCCTCACGATGGAGTCGTGACATCCGTTGATGTCTTTCACCCAGAGTTGAACATCTTTCACTCCGGGCGTTTTAAATTCGTGGGTTGGATTTTGTGCATTGGAAATTTGATTGGTTTCAAAATTCCAGCGCCAGTTTGTGATTCTTCCGGCCTCTGTCACACTCAGATCCGTAAACTGAACAGCTGCGGCAATGCATGTATCGTAGCTAAAGCTAAAATCAGCTTTCAGGTCGGGGAGAATTTTTATCACAATGTCTGCGGAGTCATTGCATTCCTGGTCTGTCTTGTTGATATACATTTTACCCCGGTACACTCCCAGATCCGGAAATGTAATGTTTACGTCTTTTGTATTGTAAAATTCTTTTTGACCATTGATGTCAAATTCCCAGTCGTACGTCTTGATATTGGATTCGAGGGTGCTCTTGTTCAGAATACTGACCGTTTTACTTCCGCAGGAATTGATGACAAACTGCCCGGTGGCTTCTATTGAATCTGCCTGAACAAATGCAGATAGGTTGTTGACACAATTTATTACATTGAATTGAAAATCCCTTTGCGTCAAACTGAGCAAAACTCCATTTCTGTATTCTCTGATGCATACCGCCACGACGTACTGTCCCAATGCATTTGGTACTCCGGTGATCAGGCCAGTGGTTGGATTGACCGAGATGATTGGATTTCCTCCCATCGGAGTGGTGCGCGTATATAGAGGCGCCCTAAATTGGACAGGGTCAAAGGGTGGCGGACATCTTGCAGGATCCGGAGTGACTCCATCACAATCCATGGCACTTCCACCCGGACGGCCTTCAGGAGATCCTGCTTTACCTCCCGCTGTAAAAGGATTGCAAAATTCATAAACAACCACATCCGATTCTGTATCAGTCACACTGTGATCGTATTTTAAAGCCTGTCCCTGGCATATCAGGATGGGAGGAAAGGATTTAAATTTTGGACTGTTGTTGCAAGATCGTTGACCTTCCGGAGTAATCTCCATAAAATAAGAAGCTCCCTGGTCACCCGGTAAAATGATGTTGGTGATGGTTTCATTTCTACAACAACGCTGATAATTGATGTAGTAATTTTGGTTGGAAAGGGGCAAAGTCATGGTGGCAATGTAAACGCCCTCTTCTACGCAAATATTCCCCGGCACTACAACACAGGGATTTAATGAAGAAAGGAATTGAGTGGCTTGAAGGGTAAAATCTACTCTTCTCACAAAAGTGTAATTGTTATTTCCAGTGGTATTAAAAACTCCAATGGTGGCAGGATTGTCAAACAGGGCTCCTCCACCAAAACAATCCCTGTAAATGGTTAATGTGCATGAAATGGTAAAGCTGTTGTTGGTTTGATTGACTCCAAGACAGGTATATGAAAAATCACCGCCAATGATATGCCTTGCCTGCAAACCGAATGCCGTCAAACAGATCATTGTGGTAAAGATTGCTTTTATTTTCATCATCTTTTAAAACTCCATGTAAACATCTTAAATTGTCAATTGGTTAGCTAAAAGTAGCTTTTTTATGAAAATTTGGATTTTGCTTAAAATCTGCAGACGGTACAAGTCCTATGAATGACTCAAAAAACCTTGATTTTTTTGCATCGGGTGATTTATTTCTTTTGGTGTCAGACGGCATGTGGTGTCTGGTTTGCGATTCGGAATCGCCCCAATTGAATTCTCTGCTGAATCCTCCCTCTGCTTATAGTGAATCAAGCTTGCTCACCATGGCTTCTCTCGACATGCTGACGACCTATTACAGCCTTCATCCAAGGATGGATACCATTTTAGAATTTCACAAGCGAAGCATTGATTTTCAATCTTTGGTCAGAAACAAAAGCTGGAATGGTGTGATTCATCACCATCCATCAGAAAGGGTCCGTTTGACCACCGATCCACTTTTGATCCGTTGGATCGAACACACACGAAGACCCGCTATCCTGATACCAATTGCACCGGCCCATTCCATGGCAGAAGTTGAGTTAAAAAATCATGAATTTGCAAAAAGGGCAAACCACCTCCTCCATTCAACATGCAAGGACTTACCCAATCAAGTGCCGATGGTATCTATGGATGCCAATGGGGAATTATTGTTTCACCGCCAATAAGCAGCGTTTCGATCTTATTTCAGAATAATTTCAACTGCTTTTTGGAAAGCCGGATCTGTTTTAAGTCTTTCACCCAAAGCAAATTTTTCACCCATGGTTTTTTCATGGAGCATTTGAGTGGCCAATCCCTCCAATGATATTTTTGCATCCTGCTTGCTGAAAAGATCTGTTCCGATTTTATTCTTATAATCTTTTAAAACATCGGCTACCAGATTCAAATTTTGGAGGTCTTTCTGATGGGTTGCTGCGAGCTTTTTTATCATAATTTCTTCCAACTCAGAGCGAATTTGAGTTTTATCTTCATCTTCTTCGTAAGTCCATGATTTGCCAATGATAAAATCCGGTACAATGGCGAAAGAAGAAAATGAATCTGGCTGTTCTTCGGTAGTCCGTGTACTCAGCCAATCTGTTGGATGACCGGTAAAAGACGCATAGTTTTTTTGAAAACATCTTCCGGAAGGCAAATAGATTCTCGCAGTGGGAATCAATAGTTGGGCACCGCCAGCCAACTGAAAGGATTCCAATACGGTGGCTTTTCCCCGGGTTTCCTGACCCACCACTTTGGCCAGCTTTAATTCCTGAAGGACACCAGCAATGACCTCTGCAGAAGATGCAGTTTGATGATCGGAAAGGATGACTATTTTTTCCAATTGGAAAAATGGTTTACCGGTGCTTTTGTAGGATTTGCTTCGACCGTTTTTATGAAAAGTCGTGAAAAGGACAACATCTCTTTGTCGCACCAGTTGGTTTAGAATATCGGCTGCTTCATTGAGCAAACCTCCGCCATTTCCCCTCAGATCCAGAATCATATTGGATATTTTCTGATCGCTGACATAATTCTCTATGGTATTCATAAACTCGCGATAACTGCCACTGTTTATTTTCTCGAGCCTGATGTAAAAGTATTGATCCGGTTTGCCGAAGGAATGTGTGACAGAAGGATTGGGAACAGACCTCAACTGAAGATTTGCGGTTTTTTTATTCGTTTCACCATACACGGAATATTGCAGGCTCAGTTCTCCGCCGGATGTGTTCTCAGCGATGGAGTCCAGCTTGGTAAAGTCAAGCTTGCTTTGCCCATTGACCTGGTGTAATTCGAATCCGGCTTTTAAGCCTTTTTCGGCAGCGTCGCTTTCATCCAAGACCTTTTGAATCCACCATTTTCCGTCGATTTCTATACAGCGGAGACCTAGGGTGTGTAGCGAGTTGTTCAGATCAGAATGCCAGTTTTTTGATTCAGCAGAAGGAATGTATTCAGTAAATGGATCCAGTGCAAGACACAGCTGATAGGTCAAATAATCTGATGTTTCCGAATACAAAATGCTATCCAGATAATGGGCATCCAGGTAAGCAAATACATCTTTCAGATGGTAAATGGTATTTTGAGACGAGGGATAAGTAGATCCATCGAGTTCTTTCATTTTTTCTTCCGGCAATCTCATCTTATATCCTCCATACATACCGATCAATGTACAGAGGGCCAGCAAAAGAGGCTGATATTTATAATATGATGGTTCTGAATCCTGCATCCTGTTAATAATAGGTATATCGTCTCACCTTGGCCACGTGCTTGGCCAATCTGACGACCTGACAAGTATATCCAAATTCGTTGTCATACCATGCGTAAATGGTGACCGTTTTTCCATCCGTGCTGAGCAGGGTAGAAGGGGCATCGATGACCGAAGCCACCGTGGTGCCCACCGCATTGCTGGATACATATTCAGTAGAAGTGGAATACTGCAATTGCTCCACAAGATCTCCTACAAGGGTTTCTTTTCGGAGGGCGGATAAAATTTCTTCAAGGGTGGTGGATTTTTCAAGACTTAAATTTAAAATGGCGAGTGAAACATTTGGGACCGGAACCCTAACGGCATTGCCGGTCAAAATTCCTTTTAGATGAGGCAATACTTTGGCGACGGCAGAAGCCGCTCCGGTACTGGTAATGACCATATTGATGGGAGCGCCCCTACCTCTTCTGGGTTTGCGGTGAAAATTGTCCAACAGATTTTGATCGCTGGTATAGGCATGCACTGTTTCAATATGCCCTTTGGTAATTTTAAAATAGTCATCGATAATTTTAATCACCGGGACAATGGCATTGGTGGTACAGGATGCAGCACAAAAGATATTTTCCTGATCAAGGGGCAGATCTTTGTGATTAACACCCACCACAATATTGGGAATGTCTTTCCCTGGTGCAGTCAGTATCACCTTGTCAATTCCGGGTCTCAAATGGGCGCTTAGTTTTTCGCGGGTGTCCCACATACCCGTGTTGTCGATCAGGATCGCTTTTTGGATGCCGTAATCTTCGTAGTTGATTTCAGAGGGATCCTGTGCAAAGATCATGTGGATCCGATTGCCATTGATCTCGACCACCGATTCTTCCGGAAAAATTTCGATGGTGCCGTGAAAACTACCGTGAATGGAGTCGGTTTCAAATAAGGACATTCTCTTTTTCAACTCCTCTGCTCTGTCTTTCATGCCCGGCCTCAAGACGATGGCTTTCAATAGCAATTGTTCCCCTTTTCCTGTCGTAGAAATCATCCGTCGGGCCACCAGCCTTCCTATTCTTCCAAATCCATACAGGACCACATCTCTTTGACCTTCGTTTGCAATTTCCGTGCTCAAACCTTTGGCCAGCCTTTCTGAAATATATTGATTGACCTCTGTTTTTCTTCCTTCTGCCACCCATTGGGAAGCCAATTTACCAATATCAATTCTGGAAGGTTGCAAATTGGAGAGAGCGTGAATTGCTTTGGTGATGGCAAGCGTATCTTCGATATATACAGGATCTGTTCCGTAATTGGCCGCATATTTATGAATATCGATGACCTCACTTGGGCGTTTGTCCTGGAGTTCTCTTCTAAACAGCAACAATTCGATGGAACGGTCAAATAAAAGTTCTCCGATCAATTTACTGAGTTCGAGGGCATTTTTTTCTTTTTCCCTCCATTGACTAAGCGCTATTTTGTGGTTGGCTTCGTTTTGGTTCATGATGTCTAAGTTTGCGCAAAATTGAGAAAAATCGGATGAATTTCTCTTCTTAATTCTGAGCTGCTGTGTTAATGATTTTAAAGTACAGGGGTAAATTTGGTGGAACAGATGCTTTCAAAAATCAAGATGGATGGATCACTGTTGCAAATCACGGGTTCAAAACATTGAATGATAAGACCTTGTAATTGGATGTTGGGAGTCTGGATTCGATTGGTTTATCGACATGAACGCAAACAATGGATTTTCTTAGATGGTATCCAATATGCCAAATCCAAAAAGGTCTTGCTTATTTTTTTGACCATCCAAAATAAATTATACAGGTACTTCTGATCACAATTTCTATTCATTGAAATAGAATTTTCCAAAGCTGCAATGGTTTACTTGGATCCACCACAAGTAACATTGTTCACTCTTTTTTCGACCTACGCAGAATCTGTGCGTCATTTGCAATTTTTTGAGAAGGCTCCTGTCTTGATTAATGTTTTGGCCATCATGACGAACTTACATGACAGCATTGGGCTGAATTTGAAAGAAGGTTAAACCCAGAATTGTCATTAGATTTTGTAATGAGAGCCAAAAGAGCAACAAAGGCAAGACTCCTCGAAAGAAATTCGCGCATGACTGACTGGTTCCGACATGGTCGGAAAGCGAGTGAACAATTTCACTCGCTAAGGAAGGAACCAAACAATACTTTGTTTGGTCATTTTATATTTCATTGAGCACGAATTTCGAGAAGAGGCTTGCAATTAAAGCTATTTTGGCTCGTAATAGAATTCTAATGACAATTCTGGGTTAAATAAGGGATCTGTAAATTAAATTCCCAAATATTGTTTGAGAAGTTTGCTGCGGGTAGTGGATCTCAATTTATTAATGGCTTTGTCTTTTATCTGTCTCACCCTTTCCCTCGTCAAACCAAATTTATCACCGATATCTTCCAGTGATTCCGGATGCTCCAGTCCAAGTCCGAAATACAATTTGATGACATCGGCCTGTCGGTCTGTTAAGGTGCCGAGGGCTCTTTCGATTTCTCTCCGAAGAGAATCCTTGTACTCCAACATCGAATCGGTCGCCGGCGTGGAATCATTTTCCAAAACATCCAAAAGTGAATTGTCTTCACCTTCCACAAAAGGGGCATCCATCGAAACATGTCTCGCAGCTACACCAAGTGTGGTTTCTACTTCTTCCGTTGGAATCTCGAGCAAGGTAGCAAGTTCTTCAGGAGAGGGTTCTCTCTCATATTCCTGCTCCAGTTCTGAAAACGCCCTGTTGATTTTATTGAGTGAACCCACCTTGTTGAGCGGGAGTCTGACGATACGGCTTTGTTCTGCGAGAGCCTGAAGAATGGATTGACGAATCCACCACACGGCATAAGAGATAAATTTAAATCCTCTGGTTTCATCAAATCTCTGAGCGGCTTTGATCAAACCGAGGTTGCCCTCGTTGATTAAATCCGATAAAGACAAACCTTGATTCTGGTATTGCTTGGCGACCGAAACCACAAAACGCAAATTGGCTTTTGTCAATCTCTCGAGTGCACTTTGATCACCTTGTTTGATCAATTTTGCCAATTCCACTTCTTCCTCCGGGGTGAGGAGATCTACTTTTCCGATTTCCTGAAGGTATTTTTCCAGAGACTGACTTTCCCTGTTGGTAATTGATTTGGTGATTTTTAATTGACGCATCAGGCTTTATCTTTAGCTAAGAGATTGAATATGAATATAATGAAAATAAGAATTGGTACAAATAACATACGATTGGATGATTTGACATCCATTCAGCTATTTGACCAAAACAACCCTATTAATGAATTCTCGTCAAAAAAAGTTCATAAATAATCGAAAAAATCAGGAAACAAGTTAATATTGCCCGTCTTTAAGTCTTGTTTTTCTTTACTTGATCAATATAATTGTATGGCCAGAGTTTCTTTCCAGACAGAATTTATGTTTAAAGCATCGCCCTCCATCATCTATCTTTTTGTCACACAACCGACCGCCATCATCCGTTGGTTTTGTGACCAGGTGGATAATGTGGGAGATGAATATACTTTTTCATGGGACGGTGACGAGGAAAGCGCAAAATTGGCCATCGATATTGAAGATGAACTGGTGCAATATGTCTGGCACGATAGACCGGATGAGTATTTGCAGTTCAGAATTTACAAAACCCCGATCACAAATGAGACCATTCTCGAAGTGACCGATTATTGTGACGACGACGAGGTCCAGGAACAAAAGGACATCTGGGAGGTTTATATCAAGAAGTTTAAGACTTTTTGCGGAGGTTGATTTGCCTGGAACAAGTTGGTTTTTGAATTGGATGAATAACACCTTAACGGAATGTGCAGATGGAAGAAGTAAGCAGACCCAATGAACCCAAAAAATACAAGTTTAAAGAGTTAAAGGTTTATGCATCTACGGAGTGGCTGGCCGATAATAAGAAAAAATACCGGCAGGTATTTGACAGATTTGATGTGACCTATATTTATGCAGAGTTGTCATTTATCAACAAATGGTTTGACAAGGATTTTTGGGAAGCGGATTTTGAACTCAAATGTTTCAATCTCACAAAGACCAAAAAAGAAATCTGTAATTTAAATTTCAAAAGAAAGATTTCAAAATTTGAAAACCAGGTTTATGTCCGCGAGGGCTGGGGCAATAAAAAAGAAGGATCCTTTTGGAAAAAGGGAACCTATTGCTGGGAAGCCTGGATCGATGGAGAAAAAGTGGCCACCCGATTTTTCTACATCGAAGATCCGGGAGGTGCCTATGAGGATGATCAAAACCCATACCTGGAGTTGCAGAGCCTGAGACTTTACGAAGGGCCATTTGACGACTTACCCGAGCAGGAAAGGGTCTACTACAAAACTTTTCATGCAGAAGAGACCCGGTATATTTATGCTGAAGTAGTTCTTAAAAACAAATGCCTGCAACCGAATTGGCAATGCGAATTATTTATCAAATTTCACAATGAAGCGAGGGAGCTGAAGGGTCAACTGGTGCGTCTCGTGCCCGTCAAGAAAGAAGATACTGAAATCTCGATCACCGCAGGATGGGGAAGCAATGTGAAAGGTTCCTGGTGGGAAGGAAATTTTACCCTTGAACTGGTTTTCATGGATGAATTACTGGGAGTGATGTCCTTTGCAGTGGACGACGAGTTTGAGGAGGGCATCCCAATGATTACTTTACCCCATACCAACCAACCGGTGGTCCTGACTGAAACAAAGGAAGATCAGCGGAGCTTTACAGAAGTGCTCAAAGATTTGGATCGTTTGATTGGTCTGGAAGAAGTCAAGAGAAAGGTCAACGAACACGCCCAATACATCCAATATCTGAATCTCCGGAAAGAAAAGGGCATCGTAGAAAATGATCAGATTCTATTGCATTCCATCTTTTTTGGCAATCCCGGCACCGGCAAAACCACGGTGGCCAATATGATGGGATTGCTCTATAAAAAAATGGGCGTTTTGTCCAAAGGACATGTGTACGAAGCCGATCGCGCTGAACTGGTGGGTGAGTACATTGGCCAGACCGCTCCAAAAGTGAAAGAAGTCATTGAGAAGGCGAGGGGCGGGGTTTTGTTTATTGATGAAGCCTATGCCCTGGCAAGGACCCACGATGATTCTAAAGATTTTGGCAGAGAAGTGATCGAGATATTGGTAAAGGAAATGTCCAATGGCCCGGGAGATATTGCCATCATCATGGCTGGATATCCCAAGGAGATGAAATATTTTTTGGATTCCAATCCCGGCATGAAAAGCAGAATCAAATTGTATTATGAGTTTCCCGATTATTTGCCACAGCAACTGTATCAGATCGCAGAATTCGCCTCTTTGGAAAAAGGTTTGATTTTCCGCAGCGATGCATTTGAAGCCTTGAAGAATATGATTCTCAATGCGTATCGCAACCGCAACAGCAATTTTGGAAACGCGCGCTTTGTGTTTGATTTGGTGGACAAGGCCAAAATCAATCTTGGCATTCGTTTGATTTCATCCGGCACTGCGGCTGAACTGGACGCGGAGGCCCTCAGCGAAGTGACCATGGAGGATGTGACCAACATACAGCTGGAGCCGATGAAACTCAGACCGGCCATTCCGGTGGATCAAAAACTGCTGGATGAGGCCTTGCTCGAACTCCATGGCCTGATTGGCATTTCGCAGGTAAAAAAAGACATCCACGATCTGGTGCAGATTGTACAATATCAGCAAAGATCCGGAAAGGAAGTGCTCAACCAGTATTCCCTTCACACAGTCTTTCTGGGCAATCCGGGCACCGGCAAAAGCACGGTCGCAAGGATATTGGCCAAAATATTCAAATCACTTGGAATACTGGAAAGAGGACATACGGTAGAAACAGACAGACAGGGATTGGTGGCCGGATACATCGGTCAGTCAGCCATTAAAACAGCTGAAAAAATAGAGGAGTCCATAGGCGGAGTTTTGTTTATCGATGAAGCGTATTCATTGACCCAAAGCCAGGCCGGCCACGGTGATTATTCCGGAGAAGTCATTCAAACACTTCTCAAACGCATGGAAGATCAGCGAGGCCAGTTTTTTGTTTTTGTGGCCGGTTACACCGAACCCATGGAGCATTTTCTCAAGTCAAACCCGGGACTGAACAGTCGATTCGACAGAATTCTCAAATTTGAAGATTATACCACCCAGGAATTGATGGACATTGCCTTAAAAATGTTTGGCGATCAGTTTTTCGATCTGGAGGATGCCGCAAAAGGCTTATTGCATGCCTATTTGGACAATCTCCACAGAACCAAAGACAAGTATTTTGGCAATGCGCGCACCATTCGATCCATTGTTCAGGAGACCATCAAACTTCAGAATATCAGGTTGTCCAACCTATCCTCCACCGAACTCGAAGGACTTGATAAAAACCTGATCATGGCGGAAGACCTGAAGGATCTGTCGCAAGAGTCGGAGCGCAGAAAGGCGTTCGACAAGCCGCGGATGGGCTTTAAAACTTCATAATTTCTTAATATACAATTTTTTAACACTGACTTAATATTGCGGTCAAATTAACGTAGCAATTTTTTAAAGTCATGCGCTTCCTATTTTGCCTTTCCCTGACCCTAAGTTTTGTCCACTTTGGTTCCGCACAATCTGCCAACGACAGCATCTCAAAAGAAGTGAAACCAACTCCCGCCCCAAAATGGTACGAGTCTGTTTCCATCAGAGGCTATACCCAGATCCGGTACAACCGCTTTCTGGAGACCAATCCTTCTTTGAATTGCGAGCAATGCGACCGCTCCTGGGGCAATAACGGAGGGGTCTTTATCCGGCGACTGCGGATGATCATCTACGGGCAGATTGGCAAAAGAGTGTATTACTATTTCCAACCCGATTTTGCGAGTTCGGCCAGCAGCACAGGATTGCATTTTGGTCAGGTGAGGGACATGTATTTTGATGTGGGAATCGATCCCAACAATGAATTTCGTTTTAGAATCGGGCAGAGCAAGGTGCCATTTGGATTTGAGAATTTGCAGTCCAGTCAAAACCGACTCCCGCTCGACCGCGCGGACGCCACCAACAGTGCAGTGGCCAATGAGCGGGATCACGGCGTGTTCTTTTACTGGGCTCCCAAAAAATACAGAAAACTGTTTTCCAGTCTCGTCAGTGAGGGCCTCAAAGGCTCCGGTGATTACGGCATCTTCGCCTTTGGAGCCTACAACGGTCAGACCGCCAACAAACCCGAGTTAAACAACAAAAAACATTTTGTCACCAGGCTTAGTTTGCCAATCAAAATTGGCAATCAGCTGATCGAGCCCGGCATTCAGGCGCACACGGGCCATTTTACCATTGCCTCTGACCAGCTCTCCTCAGGAGTAAAATCAGTGGTGAATAAAACATACAGCGATAGACGCGTGGCCGCCAGCTTTGTGTTGTACAGCAAACCCATCGGAATCTTGGCAGAATACAATTTTGGAGAGGGACCCCGTTTCAACAAGGAGACCGACTCCATCGAATTGAGTCGCCTCCACGGAGGATTTATCACGGTCAATTACATGATGCATCACAAAGGCCAAACGATTGTACCCTTTGTGCGTGCCCAGTATTATGACGGAGGTAAAAAACACGAGCGCGATGCACGCGCCTATTTGGTCAAAGAACTGGAGATCGGATTGGAGTGGCAGCCCTTCAGACAGTTTGAACTGGTGGCGATGTACACCTTGTCCAGCCGCAGATTTGAAGATTTTATCCTGCAGGACAACCTCCAGACCGGCAGGCTAATCCGCCTGCAGGCACAGGTGAATTTTTAATGGATTCCTGATAAGCGTTCAGTTTTTTATTCTTTGGAGCGGAGTAATACACTTAAAACTCCTTCACCCACTTTCCGCCAACTTGCCTGGGGACAAGCCGTTTGGAGACTTTGGAACTTAGAACTCAAAACTCCTGTATCTTTGCCGACCTAATTCAATATGCAATGTCCCATTTGAGCGAGCAGGAAATAATCCGAAGACAGTATCTGGAAGAAATACGTGCCCTGGGCATAGAGCCCTATCCACACGCTGAATTTCCCGTCAACACCCACGCTGCCCGGATCAGAGAAAGATTTGCAGACCATCCCGAGGAGTTTGCTTCCGTGACCCTCGCAGGTCGTCTGATGATGAAGCGCATCATGGGAAAGGCCGCCTTTGCAGAACTGCAGGACAGCACCGGCAGAATTCAGATTTACCTCAACAGAGATGAACTTTGTCCCGGTGAGGACAAGAGTTTGTACAACACCCTTTTAAGAAATTGTGTGATATCGGTGATTTTGTGGGCATTGAAGGATATGCCTTCACCACACAGACCGGAGAATTGACGGTGCATGTAAGGGCATTTCATTTTTTGGCAAAATCCCTGCACCCACTTCCGGTGGTAAAGGTGGATGCCGACGGTAAGGTGCACGATGCTTTTCTGGATCCCGAAGCGCGCTATCGAAAAAGATATGTCGATCTGATCGTCAATCCATTTGTAAAAGATATTTTTGTAAAGAGGGCAAAACTTATTTCCGGAATGCGGGCTTATTTTGACGCACACGGATGGCTGGAAGTGGAGACCCCTGTGTTGCAGAGCATTCACGGCGGCGCGGCGGCAAGACCCTTTAAGACCCACCACAATGCCCTGGATATGCCGCTTTTTCTGAGGATCGCCAATGAGTTGTATCTGAAAAGGCTCATCGTTGGGGGATTTGATGGGGTCTATGAATTTGGCAAGATGTTTCGCAACGAAGGCATGGACCGGACCCACAATCCTGAGTTCACTTCCGTAGAAATCTACATTGCATACAAGGACTATCTCTGGATGATGGAAATGGTGGAGGATATGTTGGAAAAAGTAATCCTACAGATCAACGGACATTCAGAATCTACCATTGGAAAAAATGTAATCCATTTCAAAAAACCATTCCGAAGGCTGAGCATGTATGAAGCCATCCGGGAATACACAGGCTTTGATGTGGAAGGAAAATCAGAAGAGGAACTTCGCGCATTTTGCAGGACAAAACACATCGAATTGGATGATTCGATGGGAAAGGGAAAACTGATCGATGAGATCTTTGGTGAATTGGTGGAAGAGCATTTGATCCAGCCCACCTACATCACCGATTATCCGATCGAGATGACGCCGCTGGCCAAAAAACACCGGAGCAAAGAAGGATTGGTGGAGCGGTTTGAATTATACATCAACGGCAAGGAAATCGCCAATGCATACACAGAACTCAACGACCCGATCGACCAGAGGCAGCGGTTTGAGGAGCAGCTTAAGTTGGCTGAGAGGGGAGACGAGGAGGCGATGATGCTGGACGAGGATTTTTTGCAGGCACTGGAATATGGCATGCCACCGACATCCGGATTGGGCATAGGCATTGACAGACTCACCATGCTGCTCACCGGACAGGAAGCCATACAGGAGGTGCTGTTGTTTCCACAGATGAAGCCGCAGAAAGAACAATAGCTGAAGGCTATTTCAGGCAATTCACGCTGAGGCTTGGATCGCATAAAGAGGGATGTAATTTTTTTTGTTTAAGTTTCCATCGTTTCACTATATTTGACACAGCATTTGGCCGGGGCGATTTTGATCCCTATGCCAACATCAGACAAGCTATAACATACTGTCCATTAATCTTTTAGATACAAAAATCAATGATGGACGACGGCGAAGCCATTTAATTTTTTAAAGCTTAAGATTTTGAAATTCGTTTGATGACCACTTCCTGATCTGAGAAAATCATCCATGAAAAATCGTAGACATAGTTTACAAATTTCTTTTGGGTGTTGATATGATAGGAAGTGATGTACTGCCAGTTAAACTTTTTGGCATCTAAAATAGAGCGGTTGATTTTTTTGTAGTGGATATTTTTTCCAAGGATTTCAAGAAGAATGGATCGATTGCGATGCAGGATTTTGTCTATGTGGAAGCTGGCCTGCAGAGTTACTTTGGATAGTTTTTCATGGTAGGAGGTTTTGCATTTTGCAGAGCAGAATATTTTATCGGACCTACCCACCAGAATGGAAGGGCACATTTTACATTTTCTCATAATGTTTGAGGATTGAAAACATTGAAAATTCAGAACAAGATCTTTCCATCAAAAAGTCAACGGTTGACTTACGATTAAGTTTGTAAATATTTGAATTTTAACTACATAAACGTATTTTTTTTGTCCTGTAATTCTATTTTTGCTAAAATTGTAAAGCTATGATCAGGGTATCCAAAAAAATGCACAAAGACAAATGGCAAATATTTCTTGATTTTGATGATGATTTAGTGGCGATCAATAAAATTAAAAGGATCAGTTCTGCGAAATATAGTTATTCAAACAGAGCCTGGTACATCGATTATGATAAACTATCGTGGCAGGCCTTTCTCAGAACAGGCTTAAAATACCAGATCGATGATTTCGGAACCACTGGCGATACACAGCCTATAAGTGACCATGCCGAAAAAAAACAAGCTGATGTGCCTCGCGTGTGTATGGAGAAGGCAGCAGACCAGTCAGGTACTCATCTCAGGTATTTTCATCCTTTTTTCTTTATATCGGGAAAGCTGACTGGCTCCCATTTGGATAAGATCAAAACATTGCCAAAAGCTTATTGGAACCACAGATATCAGAATTGGGTCCTCAGGGCGAATTTGGAAAACCTGGAATTTATCTACAGGGATTTAGAGCTTATTTCTCAAACTCAGTTGGATGTTTGGAAAAAGCAAATCAGCTTAATCAGCAACCCGCCCAAATGCATCCTTTATCAAAGTCCTGAATTTCCGGAGAAGATATTGCTGCAGTTGAGCGGCGATGGCGTGGACATTGACTTTGTCAAACACATTCCGGAGAGGAGCTATCATGCAGGTCGCAAGTTTTGGGTCGTGCCCCATGAAGAACAAATCCTGAAGAGGATCCTGGATCATTACACATCGCAAAAAACCATAATCATCAATAAGTTGTATTCTGGCAAGGCTATCCAAAAAACAACCAGTTACCTGGAGCTAAGGAAACATTTGTTGGCAAGGAGTTCTTCTGAATTAAAGCCTTTTGCAGAGACTTATTTAGATGCTTTAATAAGAGAAAGGTATAGTGGACATACCGTGAAGGAATACTATGGAAAGTTTATTCAATTTTCCAAAGCAATCCAACCGAAAAAATGCAATGAGATCACTGTAGAGGAAGTGAATGCCTACCTGGCGGAAATTAGTCAAAAGAAAGTTTCGGATTCCCTGATCAATACCCTGATCAACGCCATAAAATTCTATTATGAAAAAGTGGTTTTCCTGGCAGATTTTAAGATAGAAAGGATCAAGAGGCCAAGAAAAGCATTGTTGCTGCCAAAGGTCTTAAGTGTGGAAGAAGTGGACAGGCTAATCCGGTCCACTGAAAACCTCAAGCATTGTACCATCCTATTCGCCTTATACGGGCATGGACTAAGACTATCTGAGTTGCTTAACTTACGACTTGAGGATGTTTTGTGGGACCGCAATCAGCTTTTTATAAAAAGCGGGAAGGGAAAGAAAGACCGATACGTCAATTTGAGTCAGGAGTTTAAAGGTATATTGTCCCTCTATGTCCATGAATATAAGCCAAAGTACTGGTTGTTTGAGGGGCAGCAAGCCCATCGGCAATATGCTGAGCGTTCGGTCCAGGAAATCGTAAAAAAAGCCGCTTCCAAAGCATGCATCAACAAGCGGGTCACTCCCCATACGCTCAGACATTGTTATGCAACGCACCTATTGGATTCAGGAACCCAGCTCCCCTACATCAAAGAGTTACTGGGCCACAAAGACATCAAAACAACGATGATCTACACCCATATCACCACAGCCAGCATAGAAAATGTCGTTAGCCCGTTGGATGTCTTAATAAAATACAGAACAGAAATCTCTAAAAAACCGCAATAAGAATATATTTTTGTTGCGGAGATAAGTAAGTTATAGCCAATGGTAGGACGACCGTTCCAAAGACGACTGACCGACCAAAATTTAAACATTAAAACAAAGACAAACCATTTTGACAGGTGACCAAAAACATACAGACCATATTCAAACGGGACAGCAATTAAGCCGACACTCAAGCCGACCCGATTTTTTTTATTTTTTTCCCCACCGCACTTTTTTAAAAACAATTTTAGCCAGCCGCACAAATGGCACATTTGGTTTTGCCCGACACACAAGCCGACCCTTCGCAAAACCAAAAGAGCCATTTTTTGCCAACGCACCTATAGAAATAAATTACGATATTCACGACATCATTTTAACAGACAATTAATGCTATTAGATAATAAAACCAAGACAGAAGACAGCGACCACTATAAAGTGTTTGACTTCATTAAAAACTACACTGAAAGCGGTGGACTTGACCTTGTGACAGGTTTCTTTTCTGTTAATGCTTTGGCTTTAATGAAAGACGACATTAACCAAGCAGAAAAATTCAGACTGATTTTGGGTAATTTAATGCAGGACGAAGCACAATTAAATAAAGTAATTGACCTGCTTAACGGCAACACAAGTATAAGCGGGACACTTTCTTTGAGTGCAGCAGCTCAAAAAGCAGTTGAGTTTTTGCAACAAGACAAGGTTTTAGTAAAATCAATTCAACGGAATTTTTGCCACGCAAAAACTTATATCTACAACGACAAAGATTCAAGAAAGAACTTTCACATCATTGGCAGTTCAAACCTAACAGACGCAGGTCTTGGAATTAAAGAGAGCAGCAACATTGAATTAAACACAGCATCGACAGGCGACAACAACGACTATAAAGAATTAAAAAAATGGTTCAAACACCAATGGGAAAATGTTGCACTTGAAAAAATCGATTTACCTGACAAAACTAAAGTTGAAGTAAAGCAACACATCATTGAATTGATTAAAAACCTTTTCAAAGAATACACACCTCACGACCTTTACTACAAAGTTCTTTACGAACTTTTCAAGGATGATTTAATGGAACTTTCTGGTGATGCAGAGTTCAAACGTGAAATTGCACACTTAGAAGAAACCATCATTTACAAAACGCTTTTCTCCTACCAACAAAAAGGAGCAATTAGTTTGATTAAAATGCTTCAAAAATTCAATGGAGCAATTTTAGCTGATGCAGTTGGTTTAGGTAAAACTTGGACTGCATTGGCGGTAATGAAATATTTTGAAATTAAGGGCTACACCGTTGTTTTATTTTGTCCTAAAAAACTTCGTAACAACTGGGAGCAATATCAATCACACAGAGGTTCAAGATTTGAGAAAGACGAAATTGAATACTATGTAAGAAACCACACAGACTTTCAAGACGAAAGACTAACCAATAACTATCCAGACTTTCCACTTTCCAAATTGCAACGAAAACAAAAACTGCTTTTGGTAATTGATGAAAGTCACAATTTAAGAAACGATAAATCTTCCCGATATAAATTCTTTGTTGACAATGTTTTGTTGCCCGAAAAAACAAATCGTGATGTAAAGGTTTTACACCTTTCCGCAACACCAATCAACAACAAACTGATGGACATTCGTAATCAGTTTAAATTAATGACCAAAGGGCAAGACAACGGTTTTAAAAATACCGATTTAGAAATTGACAGCCTTGAAAACATTTTCAGAACAGCACAAAAAGACTTTAGCGAATGGTCTGACCTTGACGATAGAAAAATTGCAGACTTCATTGCTAAACTTCCACAAAAATTTGAGAAGCTCACTGATGCTTTAATTGTGGCAAGGACAAGAAAACTAATTGAAGGTGAATTCGGAGAAATGAATTTCCCGAAAAAAGACGACCCAATTAATGAATACATCACACCCGAAAACTTAGGCGACCTCAAATCATTTGATGATATTCTAAATGCTTTACGAGTAAACCTAACGGCTTATCGCCCTTCGGAATACATCAAAGATTTGAAAGTGGAAAGTGTTTTGGAAAACCCAAAACAACGTGAAAAATTCTTGGTAAAAATGATGTATATCCTTTTGATGAAACGCTTGGAATCGAGTTGGTTTTCATTCAAAAGCACCGTTGAAAATATTTTGAATCATCACATTAACGCATTAGACAAAGTAAATCTGTTTATCAAAAATCAAACAGACAGTTCATTAGAAGATGATTTTACAGAAGAAGAACAAGAAGAAATTGACGAGACAGCAGCAGAGATTGAAGCCGAAAACGACCAACCAATTACACTTGGAAAGAAAAATCCAATTCCGCTTTCTTCTATCACTAACATTGACCTTTTCAAAAAACATTTGGAAGCTGATGTAACCAAATTAACCAATCTCAAAAACAGCCTTGTAAAGTATGAAGCAGAGTTTGTTGCTGGAAAAGCCGATGATGATAAACTCAATAAACTGATTGAGCATATCACAACCAAACAAAAAAAATCGGACAATAAAAAAGTTTTGGTTTTCACTGTGTTCAAAGACACAGCAAAATTCCTTTACGATGAATTGAAGAAGAAAGGATTTAAAAATGTGGCTTTTGTTTCAGGTTCTATCAGCGAAACTTTTGACGGATATTCAGGCGACAAGTTTGAACCTATTTTGGAACGCTTTGCTCCTTTCACTAAACTATACAATGAAAAAGACTGGTCGGAACTTTATGAAAAAGCAAACCTTTCAGAAGATTACAAAGAAGCCGACAAATGGAAAGTGCCTTATGAAAAGTGGCTTGAACTAATTACCAAACACGATAAAGCAACACTAAAGAAAATTGATAACCCAATTGATGTATTGATTGCTACCGACTGTTTAAGTGAAGGACAAAACTTACAAGATTGCGACACGGTTGTAAACTATGATATTCACTGGAATCCAGTACGACTTATTCAGCGAATGGGACGTATTGACCGTATTGGCTCACCAAATAAAACTATAAAAGGAATCAATTTTTGGCCAGGCAAAAACTATGAAGATTACTTACGACTAAAATCGAGAGTAGAAAACCGAATGGCTTTGATGAGTGTAGTGGGAACCGAGCTGGACGACAAAATGACACCTGAGTTTCAACGAATGGTTGAAGAAAATCCATTGTTGCCAAAGCAAGCCCAAAAAATGCTGGAACAGTTACAAGTTACTTGGGATGATGTGGAAGTAAGTGACGAAACACTTGGATTGAATGACCTTTCATTGGAGCAGTTCAGACAAGAATTATTTGAGTTCTTCAAAAAGAACGAAGAGTTTTTCAAGAAAATACCAAACGGAGTTTTCACAGGTTTTAAATTCAGACCTAACACAAAATGGAAAACAATGCCTGACAGCATTGTGGCGGTTTTGGGTTATCCGAAAAGACCTGATGAAAAAATAGACCACGTTTACGATGAAATTCATCTATTACATCAAAGTATTGATGATGGTAAAAGCGGAAAGTTGGTATTAAATAACAATCAGGAAATTTTAACCTTGCTTCGGAATCACAAATTGGAAGCCCGTTATGTTCCCAATAATATTGACAAAGGAGACCAAGCTGTTTTAGATAAACTGGCTGCTGCTGTTGGCACTTGGGTAAAATCACAAACAACACCAGTTGCGGTAAACCAAATTCAGGATTTGTTTACTGGCGATGTAACACCCAAGAAAATATCACCCGAACAAAAGAAACTGGAAGATAAATTCAAGAGTGAGAATTTCGATTTAATCAATTGGTTTGTAATTTCTAATAAGTAAACAATGAAACTAAACATATTCAATACAGCCAATCTTTTTGAAGCAGCCGCCAATCTGTTTCAACAGTTGGGTATAAAACTAAACTCCAATACAGCCGAGCCATTGCCTGTAAAGGATTTGCTAAAGCAGCATTACAAAGACAACGATACTTTTAAAACTATTGGCAAAACTTATTTCATTGGAATAATTGACAACACCGTTTTTCAAGCCACCGGAATGTTTGATGTAAACTATTCCTACAAAGAAGCATTACAACAAGGCGACAAAAACTATGACGGCTTAATGCTTTTTGCTTTAGAACTTAGCAAACAACCAACCCGAACCGAAATATCAGACCTTACAAGAACCTTCAACCGTATCAGTCAGAAAATGCCTGTGGCTTTGGTTTTGAAATACAAAACAGGAAACGAAGCGTGTTTTTCAATAGCCATTAGCGAACGCTTTAAATACAAACAAAACTGGCGACAAGGAGAAAAGGCAGGCAAAGTAATTATCCTTCGTGATATACATACTGAAACTACCCACGCAGGACATGAACGCATTTTATTAGACTTGGTGAAACCTGTTGGCGTTACCAATTACGACCAATTGCACCAACATTGGTTGCAGGTTTTAGATGTAAATATCCTTAACAAAAAGTTCTTTCAGGATTTGGCAAACTGGTATTTCTGGGCAATGGAAAACGTTACGTTTCCTGACGATTTGGAAAAAAAGAAAGATGTTCGCAATGCCACCAACCTCATTCGTTTAATTACTCGGGTAGTATTTATTTGGTTCATCAAAGAAAAATCGCTGGTGCCAAATGCTTTGTTCAATAAAGCACACTTAGATAAAATTCTGAAAGACTTCAACAAGAACAAAAAATCGCAAAACTATTACCACGCCATTTTACAAAACCTGTTTTTTGGAACACTGAATCAAAAAATGGATGAAAGAAAATTTGCAAAAGATGGTGGGAATATCAAAACAAATGGTGAAGAATACGGAGTAAAAAACCTGTTCCGTTATGCTGACCTTTTCAATATATCCGAAAAGGATGCAATGCAATTGTTTAAAGATGTTCCTTTCTTAAACGGTGGTTTGTTTGACTGTTTGGACAAGCCAAACGAAGAAGGCAAAATTGTTTATGTAGATGGTTTTAGCCGCAACCCGAAGAAACAAGCCAGCGTTCCCGATTATATTTTCTTTGGTGAAGAAAAAGAAGTTGACCTGAATGAAATTTACGGCACACGAAATAAAACCTACAAATCAAGAGGATTAATTAATCTGTTGGAGAGTTACAAATTTACCGTTGCAGAAAACACACCTATTGAAGAAGAAATTGCTCTCGACCCTGAATTATTGGGTAAAGTATTTGAAAACTTATTGGCAAGCTACAACCCAGAAACCCAAACCACTGCAAGAAAACAAACAGGTAGTTTTTATACGCCAAGAGAGATTGTAAACTATATGGTGGATGAATCGCTATTGGAATACATCAAACAAAATGTAAAGAACGAAAGCGAGGATTTTGAAACAAGGTTAAGAGATTTGATTTCTTATGCTGAAACGCCAAATCCTTTTGATGAACAAGAAACCAAAGACCTAATAGAAGGCATTAATAATTGTAAAATATTAGACCCTGCCTGCGGCTCGGGTGCATACCCAATGGGTATTTTACATAAGATGGTTCATTTACTGCAAAAATTAGACGCTGATAACAAACATTGGAAAGCCTTGCAACGCCAAAAAGCAATGGAAGAAACGGAAACTGCTTTTAAAATTGGCGACAAAGAAGAAAGAGGAAAACGGCTGAATGAAATAAACGATGTATTTGAAAACAACGCTAGTGATTACGGACGTAAATTGTATTTAATTGAAAATTGTATTTACGGTATAGACATACAACCTATTGCTGTGCAGATTTCCAAATTGCGTTTTTTCATCTCCTTAATTATTGACCAAAACAAACAAGAGAAAAAGGAAAATTTTGGAATAAGAAGTTTACCAAATTTGGAAACAAAGTTTGTGGCAGCTAATACTTTGATAAGCCTAGACAAACCAGCACAAACCCTTTTACGCAACCCACAGATTGAAGAAAAAGAAACCGAACTAAAAGAGTTACGCCACAAATACTTTACAGCCAACACACGAAAAGAAAAACTGCAATACCAAAAGCAGGATAAAAAACTGAGACAAGAAATTGCAAAAATGCTAGAAAGCGATGGATGGCAGACATCTGTAGCTAAACAAATTGTAGCTTTTGACCCTTACGACCAGAATACTTTTGCTCGTTGGTTTGACCCCGAATGGATGTTTGGTTTGACCAGTGGATTTGATATAGTGATTGGCAATCCTCCATATATTACTTACAAAGGAAAAGAGGTTGTAGATATAAGTGATGCTGAGGTAAAGCAACTTATTAGTTTATATCCCAATTCTGCTGAATATAAAGTAAATAGTTACGCATTATTTACAGAGAATGGAGTTAAACTTTTGAAAAAAGGGGGTACTCTTTCATTCATTATTCCAAGCACTATTTTACAAAATGAATATTTAAAGAAGATTAGAAAATATTTAGTTACAAAGTATCATATTTCTCAAATCGTTTCTTTTGCTAATAAGGTTTTTGAAGCAGTTACAGATTCAATTATCCTGAATGTGATTAACCAACATTCAAAAAAATTGGACACAATTGCAGTCAGAAAAAGTGATTTAGATTTTTCAAATCTTGACGATTTAAAAACATATAATCAACAAAATTGGGATGACGAGCCAAATGATTACGTTATAAACTTAAAGACAACTGAAGATGAGGATATTATTATTTCAAAGATAGAATTGAATTCAGAATTTGTGGATGATTATCTGGAAGTTTATGTTGGAATTGTGGCAAATGGTATAAAAAAGTTTCTTTCATCATCAAAGGTAAATTCTAATTATAAAAAATACCTGCAAGGAAAACACATTGATAATTTTGCAATTTATCCTGATAAACTTTTTATAAATTTCATCAAAGAGGAATTACACAGTAATACTGATGAAACAGTTTATCTCCAAAAGGAAAAGATTCTTGTACGAAAGACTGGTAATAGGTTGATTGCAGTTATTGATGATGAGAAATATTTCACAGACCAAAGTATTTATAATTTGTATCCAAAGAGAGGTAAAACAGTAAATCTTAAAATTATTACTGCCTTACTAAACTCACCTATGTTGGAATATTACTTCAATAAAAAAATGATTACCAATCCTGATGTATTTCCATATATCAAAGGAATTCACCTGAAGAAACTTCCCATAAAACTTCCAAAAGATAAAACTTTAGAAAATAAAATTGAATCACTTGTTATAAAAATTATTGAAGGCAAAAGAAATGAAACTGATGTAACAAAATTAAAACAGCAATTAAATCACTTAGTATACAAGATTTACGAATTAACAGAAGATGAAATTAATACAATAGAAGGAAATGAATAGCCAACGCATTTTGCAAGCACATTGCCAAAGCCGCACAAGCCAACGCACAGACCAAAGCTTTGTCAAAGAGCTTGCAAAGCCAACCCATGACAAAATTGTTTTTAAAAAATTTCCAACACTTCAAAAAAAAATAAAAAACGCACCGCACAGCCGACACTCAATGACACGACAACTCAATACTGACAATGGTTTGCAAGGACGGTGGACAAAAACCACTGGCTATAACAGCACCTACCCAAAAGGCGGGGTTTCGTGCTTCGCAGACAGTTTTGTGGTTAATCAAACATTAGTTTTTCAAATCAAGTTTTGTGGTAAAAGTCCCGCCCTTCGGGTAGCTGCAAAACGTTATGGGCAATTTTATAACTTTACACAAACTCTAACAAAATGAACAAAACTCTTTTCACCACCTTTCTCTTTTTATTGTGTTCAATTTTTTCTTATACTCAAACTCTACATTTATATGGTGGACAAAACCATGACGTGTATTTGGGTTGCTTAAACTGTAGCAACTATGACCAAAACTCAATATGGAATGATTACGGTAAATATGGAAATAACTATAACTCAAATTCTATCTGGAATGACTATGGCACATATGGAAATGAATATAATTCAAATTGTCCATGGAATGCTTATGGTTCAAACCCACCAGTAGTCGTTGACAAAGAAGGTAATTTTTATGGTTACTTCACCGTGAATGAATATAAAGCTAAAAGAGCTGATTTTGAATTGGCGTTAATTATTTATAAATACTATGATTCCATACGCGATGATGTATCAAAATGGTACGATAAAATATTTCAATAAATTTCCTATATGAAAAAAACTATTATTATTAACATTTATCTAGCACTAGCTATAATTATTTCGTCTTGTTCATCAGATGCAGAAAATAGCAGTAGAAGCAGTTCATCTTCTTCAAATTTTATTGAAGAGGATGAAAGTTCAAATGGCTGTAGATTTGATGATGGAACACATTCCGCATCTGTTGATTATAGTAACCCAGAAACTGGATACTCTTCTAGTTATACCCTCGATGTTGTGGTACAGGATTGTCAAGTAATTCAAATCAATTTCCCCAATGATGGGTATCTTGATGAAGACCATATATCCTACGCAGATATTGATGACGATGGAAATGCTACTGTTGAAGGTGAAAATGGCAAAACATATGAAATACACATTGATTAGAACTATCCATACATCATTAAATAGTATAACAACTAAACTTTTATGAAGACCTATTTATTGCTTACATTTTTGCTATTACCAATAATTACCAAAGCTCAAGTTTCTTGCGTAAAAACAAGGGTATGCCTTATCTTAAATTCTTATGAAATAATAAATGGCCAACAGCAAAAAAGAGATAGAACTGGATACGTAACAATGGGAGATGATGCCTTGATATTAAATATGGAAGACTCCCAAGGAAATAAGTATAACAGTAGAATTAACTTCACAAGTCCATGTATTCTTAGCAAAGAAGGCGAAGCATTTTCTCTTTATGGAGTAAATAAAAAAGGAGAAAAATTTCTTCTTACTATGAGTATTAAGGATAGAAGTATTGTGATAATATTACAAAATAAAGATACTGGCAAAGAATATTTATATGACCTGGTTGACTAGGAAATTATTTAGTGCAGAAACAGCCCATAACAGCACCTATAAGAAATTGGCGGTTCAGTGGTTAAATGAAGTTCAGTTTTTCAATCAAACTTTCGTGCAGGTTGACAGTTTTGTGCTTCGAAATCGCCAACTTCTTATAGCTGCCAACCGTTAGCGGCAAGCATAAACGAGAACTCAAAACGACAAAGACTATGAAAAAATATTTTTGGACACTCCTATTCCTGACAACAATGACACAATCGGTATACCCTTGTTCGTCATTTGTATTGAAGAATGGAAAGACAGTCTTGTTGGGGAAGAACTTCGACTGGACTTTTGACAAAGGCTATATCATCAAAAATTTAAAGAACACAACAAAAGTTGCTTATTGTACACATAACGGAACACCTGCGAGTTGGACAAGTAAATACGGAAGCGTAACATTCAACCAAAACGGGAAAGAAATGCCTTACGGTGGAATGAACGAGAAAGGGCTTGTAGTAGAAATGCTTTGGATGGAAGACACCCGTTTTAATATTTCGGAAGAAAAAACATATCTCAACGAATTGGAGTGGATACAATATCAGTTAGACAATTTTCAAACTGTTGACGAAGTTGTTACCCATATTGAAAACCTTAAAATATATCCGATTAAAGGTAAAATTCATTACATTCTAGCAGATACTCAAGGCAAATCTGTAATTATTGAATATTTAGACGGCAAGCCGGAGATTTATAAAAAGGAAGTCAACTCTTGCCAGGCTATAACCAATAAATCGGTGGTTTATTCCGAAAAATATATCGAAAACATTAAAGGTATTCGAAAGAATAATACATCTACAACTTATCGTTATCATAAGCTTGAAAACCAAATTAAGAAACTTCAAAACTCAAATGATTTTTCAGAAAAGGCAGCTTTTCAAATGCTGAAAAGTGTAACTATTCCCAAAGGGGATTTTAAAACGGTTTGGACTATTGTGTATAACATTGAGAATAAAACTATTTCATTCTTTTCTCATTCACATAAAAAAACCAAGCAAATCAATCTCAACAACATTGACTTTGAACAAGATTTAAGTCACTTCAATATCAATCAGGATATAGAAATTGTTTTAGACAGTAAGCTAAAGCCGTTTACAGAACCAGCAAACTTTGAAATTGCTTCCGCTTCTTTGATACATCTTGGATTTGATAAGGATTTGACCAAAGAAATAAGTGAACACCAATTCAATCAAAAATTGGCAACACAATCTTATTTTTTGAAAAAATATTTTCACTTCGACATTCGTATTCCTATGACAGAAGCGGATAAACTTTTAATTTTTGTGATAATGGACAGCGAAGAAAATTTCAATAAAAAAGTAGCTGTAACAGGTGGGTATCTTTCTGGCACAACATCAATAGGCACGGCTAACAGACACATTTACGGTTTGAAAAACGGCACATACTCAATGATTGCACTAATTGACGAAAACAAAAATTCCGAGCTTGATTTTGACACTAATGGAAATCCGACAGAAAAGTACGCAACGTTCAGCGACTTTAAACCAAAATCAATGACAGAAATCACGTTCAAAAACACATCAAACTATTTTACAAAAGACAACGCTAAACTGACAATAGAGTGGAGATAAGAATGCCAGCCGCTAACATCGTATTGGCAATAGGCGGGCTGAACGGCTTCGTATCAAAGGAAGTGCAAAATTCAAATTTAGTACTTCGATTGAAGTTCAGTGCTAAAAATCCCGCCCATCGCCAATACGAAAACCGTTGGCTGCAAGTGTAACGGACGATACAACCCGACAGAGAAACAGGAACAAGAAACAAAAAAAGCAAACTATTTTGACAGGTTACAAAAGAACAGGAAACGATATTCATAACAGACAACGAGTAAGCCGACACTCATTGCCAACCCTTCTGTATTTTTTATTTTCCCCACCGCACATTTTTTTTAATTCAATTTTATGCCAACGCACAAACGGCACATTGGCTTTTGCCCCAACTGCACAAGCCAACCCACAGGCAAAAGCCAAAGAGCCGTTTTTTGCCAATGCTCCTATGAGATTGTTAAAAATAATTTGATTACTTTTTATCTTACAAAATGAGATACTAAAAATTATAAACCTATCTTTGCGACTTGACATCATTTGAACAAATGAACAGAATAAAAGAAGTGTTGGACGAAAAAGGCATCAAGCAGACTTGGCTTGCCGAGCAATTAGGCAAAAGCTACAATATGGTAAATGCTTATGTGCAAAACAGACAACAACCACGAATTGAAGTGCTTTATGAAATCGCTGAAATTCTTGGCGTAAATGTAAAGGAACTATTGATTGACAACGAAATTAAAAAGGACAAGTAATGAGTAACGAGCAAAAAATTACGACTGAAATAAAAGTGCCTAACAAAGATTTGGAAAAATTGAAAATTCACTTTCCGCATTGCTTTGACAAAGACGGAAATTTTCAATTAGAGAAATTTAAAGCTAACCTGACTGAAAAAGAAATCAATTTTTCTACTGAGAGTTACGGTTTAGACTGGCTCGGCAAAAGCTATGCACGGCTTTTGGCAAGCGACCCAGCAACCACTTTGCTAAAAGCAGACGAAACTCATAATAGCAAACCCGAAAACGCTAATTCTGAAAACTTGCTCATAAAAGGCGATAATTTGGAAGTGCTGAAACACCTTGCCAACGCCTACTACGAACAAGTAAAAATGATTTATATAGACCCACCTTACAACACAGGAAATGATGGGTTCTTATATCAGGACGATAGAAAATATACAGTAAAGGAACTACAGCAACTTATTGGTATAGACGAAGAAAAAGCGAAACGGATTTTAGATTTTACAAAACAAAAAAGTAACAGTCATTCGGCTTGGCTTACATTTATGTATCCACGACTTTATATTGCAAAGCAATTATTAAAAGACGATGGGGTGATTTTTGTGTCTATTGATGATAATGAAGTGGCTCAACTCAGATTATTGATGGACGAAATTTTTGGAGAAGAAAATTTCATTGCTTCAATGATATGGAACACAGGAAGAAAATCAATGGCAAAATTGATTGCAACCAACCACGAATATTGCGTGATTTATGCAAACTTAAAAAACAAACAATCAGCAGAAGAAATCATAAATGAAGATGATGAAAGTGAAGTTAACGGAAAACTTTGGCGTGAAAGAAAACAGGGTCTCGAACCGATTTATAAAAGATTTGAAGAATTAAAAGCAGAATTTGGTAATGATTACGCCAAAATTTCTAATGGCTTAAAAGATTTTTACGACTCACTAAGTGATGATAATCCATCAAAAGCTCACGACCATTATAATTTGGCAGATGCAACAGGTGTTTTTTTTGCTGGGGACATTTCGCAAGGAACTGGTGATGGCGGACGTTTTGATATTCTACACCCAGTAACAAATAAACCTTGCAAAGTTCCAAATGGTGGTTGGCGATTTAACGAAAACAACTTGCCTGATTTATTGGAAAAGGATTTAATTTACTTTGGTTCAGATGAAAAAACTATTCCTTGCTTAAAGAGATATTTACATTTAACAGAATTTGAAGTTCCATCAAGTGTTTTTTATAGAGATGCAAGGGGAGCCAAGAAACGGTTAAAAAAATTATTCGGTGGTGCAGATGTTTTTGCTTTTCCTAAAGATGAAGAAGTAATTAAAAAATTCATTCGTTTTTGTGTATTAAAAGGTGATATAGTTCTTGATTTCTTTGCAGGTTCAGGGACAACAGCGGAAGCGATTTATCAATTAAATTCCGAAGATGGTGGAGATAGAAAATTTATAACAGTTCAAATTCCTGAGCCAATAGACCCTAAGAGAAACAAAGCTGCTTACGATTTTGTAAAAAACGAATTGAAAGCCGAGCCAACTATTTTTGAAATTACAAAAGAGCGTTTGTTGCGTGCAGCAAAAAAAATAAATACAGAATTAGATAGCAAAATTGAAAAACTGAAAAAAGAACTTCAAACAGAAGAAACAAAACTTGAAATTAAAAATTTAGAAAAACTCAAAACTCAAAATGGTTTCAAAATTTTTGAAACAACTCCAATTTGGGAAGATTACAATTTTGAAGCAGAACAGTTTGACAGTTCGCAAACGCTGTTTGATGCTGGCAAACTAACAGAAGACGACATCAAAGCTTTGCTGACCACTTGGAAAACCTATGATGGCATTGCCTTAACGCAAGATTTAGAAAGTATTGATTTAAGCGGTTATACCGCTTATTATGGCAATGGTAGATTGTATTTAATGAACAAAGGCTTTACCACAAACAACCTAAAAGCATTGTTGGAAAAGATAGACACTGACAAACATTTTGAACCTAAAAGTATCATTGCCTTTGGCTATCATTTGGAGAGCAAGAGTTTACGAGAGATTTCAGAAAACGTAAAAACTTACAACAACAAGAAAAAAAGTGATATTGACTTTATAACAAGGTATTAATATGAAGGGATTTAATTTTGAGAAAAACCTAAACCATCAATCACACGCAGTAGATAGCACTATTGCGGTGTTTGAGAACATTAGCCTTGTTCAGCCCACAGAAGCGGATAAGAACTGCATTAACCCTACATTTGATTTTTTAAGCGATTGGGCTTATCCACAAAATTTAAGAGCCATTCAAGAAAGGAACGGAGTTAATGAAAAAATAAAGCGTAACAGCAACATCATTGATATAATGATGGAAACAGGAACAGGTAAAACTTATACCTACACCAAAACAATTTTTGAACTCAATAAAAACTACGGCATTTTCAAATTTATTGTAGTGGTTCCAACCTTATCCATCAAAGCAGGAACAATTGATTTTTTGAAATCGGACAGTAGCCGTGAGCATTTCAAAGAACAATATGGCAAAACGCTTCACTTGCATATTGTAGAAAGTCAGAAAAACAGCAAGAGCAAAAAATCATTCATACCACCTGCAGTAACCAGTTTTGTAAATGCTGGAACTTTTGAGAAAAACAGTATTCAGGTTATGATTATCAACGCAGGTATGATTAACTCTGAAACAATGCAAAAAAGCTTTGACAAAGGTTTGTTTGACAAATACACCGTTCCGTTTGATGCCATTGGAGCAACGAAACCTTTTATGATTATTGACGAGCCACACAAATTTGGGCAAGGCAATAAGACTTGGGAGAACATTCAGAAAATGAAGCCCCAATTTATTTTGCGTTATGGTGCGACTTTTCAAGGTTATGAAAACTTGATTTACACTCTAACAGCCGTTGATTCATTCAACAGAAATTTAGTGAAAGGCGTAATCGGACACATCACTGAATTTAATGCAGGTGAAAACGCAATCGTAAAATTCATTGATTCAGATGGAACCGAAGCCAGTTTTGAATTGATTGAAAATGACAGACGAAAAACAGTAACAGTCTCTAAAAAGGAAAGTCTGAAAAAGATACATCCTGAAATGTCTGACTTGGGAATTGAAAATTTGAATAAAAGCACGGTTGTTTTAACCAACGGCTTAGAAATGAAAAAGGGAGATAAAATCAACCCTTATTCTTATGCCGAAAAGTTGCAGGAAACAATGATTCAAAAGGCAATCAAGCACCACTTTGAAATTGAAAAAGAGCTATTGACACGTGAAGTAAAGATTAAACCATTAACACTTTTCTTCATTGACAATATAGACGAATACCGTAACAAAGAAGGATATATCCGCAAAACTGTTGAGCAATACATCAAGGCAGAAATTGAAGAACTGCTAAAAACAGAAAATGATGCTTTTTACAAAACCTACCTTGAAAAAACATTGCTTGACCTTTCGGCAACACACGCAGGATATTTTTCAAAAGACAATACCGAAAAAGACGAAGCCATTGAAAAAGAGATAAACGAAATTTTGCACGACAAACAAGCAATGCTAGACTTGGAAAATCCAAGACGATTTATTTTTTCAAAATGGACGTTGCGTGAAGGTTGGGATAATCCCAACGTATTTCAGATTTGCAAACTCCGAAGCAGTGGAAGTGAAATTTCAAAATTACAGGAAGTCGGGCGTGGTTTGCGTTTACCAGTGAATGAATATGGCAATCGTGTAAAAGACGAACAGTTTTATCTCAACTATTTTGTTGACTTTACCGAAAGCGACTTTGTAGATAAATTGGTTAGTGAAATCAATCAGAAATCGGGAGCTATTTCCATTGAGCAAGTTCCAGACAAACTTTCTGAGCAAATGATTAAAAAGATTTGCGAATTATACGAAACAACCGAAGACGAACTTTTGGAAGTTTTGGACACTAATAACGTAATCACAAGAACAAACTCATTCAAGGCAGGTGGGTTTGACTTCATCAAACAAAACTATCCGAGAATATTTGAAGGCGTAAACTCTAACAAGGTTCGCAAAGCAACCGACCCGAAAAAGAAAGTTGTAGTTAGAACAGAGAAATATCAAGAACTAAAAGACCTTTGGGAAAAACTGAATGAGAAAGTAATTCTTGAATACAAGTTTGACAACGAAGCCAACTTCAAAACTTTGTTTACAGAGTTTTTGAAAGCACAAAAAGACAATTTCACTTCGGACGGAATTAACGAGAGAATTTCAAAAGTTGAAATCAAGGACAACAAAGCAGTTGCAAACGAACCTGAATCTGTTTACAACCGTAAGACAGCGACTATTTCTATTATGAAATATAGCGATTTTCTGAAAGAATTATCAAAAATTCTAAATATCAACATCAATACACTTCATCAATCAATAATTGACGCAGAAACGGACATCAATAAATATCTTAATCAAACTACATTGAGAATAATCAAACAGAATTTCGACTTTTTCTTAATGACACAAGCGTTTGACAAGTATTCGATTGAATATAAAAAGGTTTCAAACAGCATTCATCCAACCAAGTTGACAGACGAAAAAGGAAATGTGCTGAAAGAAATTTCTGCATCTGATGTTGGTGTTTTGTTTTCAGACGAAGATGTTGCAGACTCTTACTTCTTTGAAGAATTGTATTACGATTCTGACTTGGAGAAATCCAACATCAAGACAGAAATAAAAGAAGTAATTGTGTTCACCAAAATCCCAAAGAACTCGATTAAAATTCCAGTTGCAGGTGGCAAATCATATTCACCTGACTTTGCCTATGTTTTGAAATTCAAAGACGGAGAGCAAAAACTAAACTTCATTGTAGAAACCAAAGACGTAAACAGCAAAGACGGACTTCGTGACGAAGAAAAATTCAAAATCAAACACGCTGAAAAATTCTTTGATGGCAAAGTAAAAATTGAGTTCAAGACACAATTCAGCAACACCAAAATAGTTGACTTAATAAAAGAACTTTCAGTTGATGAATAAAGCAAAAACAATAAGCCCACGCACAGGTGTAAGCACATTTGCAAGCCCCACAAGCCCACGCACAGGGCAAAGCTTGCAAAAGAGCTTCCACCTTTCCCACGCAGAAAAAATTGAATTAAAAAAAATTTCCTCCCCTTCTGAAAATAAAAAATACGCAATCGCACGACCCAACACGACAAAGACAACAACAGCTAAACACAACAGGGACAGCGGTTTGCAGACACGAAAGACAGAACACCAGCAGCCAACAGCAGTTTGGCGTAATGGCGGGGGACGTGGTAAATTGAACAGTAGTTTTTCAAATCAACATTTGTGCTTGGTTGACAGTGAAGTGCTCCGAATGCCGCCACTACGCCAAGCTGCAAAACGTTACAAGCAAGCCGAAAAAAAAAGACAACGACAGAATGACAAAGGAATTTTTGCTGCATAAAGACAAAGAAAAATGAAAATGCCGACACACAAAACAGCACATTTGCAAGCCCCGACACACAAGCCGACACTTCGGCTTGCAAAAGAGCTGTTTTCCTGCCAGCGCACAGAAAAGAATGATTAAATTTGAGAATTAAAAATTAAGAAACAGAAATGATACAGAACCTTTTTAATGATATGACAGAATTGCTTCGCAAACAAGCACCTGACTTTTTTGTGAATGACAAATTTAATAAAAACAAAGTAACAGATGCTGCATACAGTTATGATAAAAACTTGCTGAAAGCATTATTGACAAATGATTCTTTGAAAAAACAGTTTTTTGTTGAAGTTGAAAAGAACTTAGTTTTTAAGCAACGAGAGTTTTTAATGTTTCTCAATAATAAAAGCTTTCTTCAAGATAGCTACACCCGCTTTAAAAATGAAATTGGTTTACAGGATGAAGAAGGAAGATACTTTCGTGAAAATACCGATGTTGTGTTAGTATGGCCTCATAAGGACTGCATTTTAGAAGGCGGACAAACAAAAGAAGACCAAAGTAGAGAGGAGGTTTTTTACAATGAAACTCTAGCACCTGATGAAATTGACAGACTATTAGATACAAAGGCACTGACAAATTTTTCCTTATTTGATAAAAACGGTAAAAAAGAACTGAAAGCAAATACAGAACTAAATTTAAGAGAACAAAATTTAATCATTAGGGGCAACAATCTATTGGCTCTGCATAGCTTGAAAGCAAGAAAAGACATTGCTGGAAAGGTTAAGCTAATCTATATTGACCCACCTTACAATACAGGGAATGACGAGTTTAAATACAATGATAGCTATAACCATAGTACTTGGTTGACTTTTATGAAAAACAGATTGGGTGCAGCTAAAGAATTATTATCTAAAGATGGTGTTATATTTATTCAATGCGATGATAACGAACAACCATACTTAAAGGTTTTAGCTGATGAAGTATTCAAATATGAGAATTTCGTTAATTCTATTTGTGTTAAAATGAGTGAGGCTTCGGGTGTTAAGATGAATCACGCTAAAAAGCGTTTTCCGAAAATCAAGGAATATATACTTTTTTACAAAAAGTCAAATCAGTTTAAAGGATTTGAGACAATTGATAAATATCAGCATCCAGTGTGGGATAAGGAAAACAATATTTTTTTAGAAAACATTACAAAAGAGCAAAGAGAAAAACTAATCGAAATTGAGGAAAAAGATGTAAATGATGAAAATGATTTAAACGCAGTTAATGCAATTCTAAAAAAAGTTAAAAAAGTATCACTCTCACAAAAACTAAAGGAACTTGAAACTAAAGACTGTGATGAAATAGAAAAATGGAAATTTGAAAACTCATTTCGCATAATTAAAACTGCAGGTTCTGCAAGTTTAGCAAAAGCAGTAAAGTCGTACAATACTATTCCAGGCCAAGATATTGCCGCTGGCTTATCGGCTGAGAAAATCCTATTTTATTATATTACCGATTTTAATAGGGAAGCTAAAAGTCCTCGTCTACAGGTAATATTTGCGGATACCAATATTTTTAGAAACCCTTGCGACTTTTGGCAAGATATTAAAACTACAGGTGCAATAGCTGATGAAGGTGGTGTCAAATTAGAGAAAGGAAAGAAACCCGAGAAATTAATTGAACGAATTATAAAAATGACTACTAAAGAAAATGACATCGTGCTTGATTATCATTTAGGTAGCGGTACAACGGCTGCGGTAGCTCATAAAATGAATAGAAGATATATCGGGATGGAACAACTTGACTATGGTGAAAATGATTCAGTCAATAGATTAATTAATGTAATAAATGGTGACCAAACAGGAATTTCACAGCTATATAATTGGCAAGGAGGAGGCTCATTTTTATATTGTGAATTAAAAGAATTCAATCAGAAATATATTAAAGACATACAATCGGCTAAAAAAGGCAAAGACCTATGGAAAATATGGGATACTATGAAATCCGAAGCGTTTTTAAGAATTGAAATTGACAAAGATAAATTTACTGAAGATTCTTTTAATCAATTAGAAGTTGATGAGCAGAAAAGATTGTTAGTGGAAACATTGGACAAGAATCATTTGTATGTAAACCTCTCTGAAATGGAAGACGAAGAACATAAGATGACAAAAGACGAAATTGAACTAAATAAAAAATTCTATAACATTTCATAACGTATGGCAGAAGTTCAATTACTTGCAGACAAAATTCAGCAGGAGTGGGAAACGCTTCTTCAATACGGTATTGCAAAAAAAGAAGTAAAAGAATACATTAAAAGTAATCTAAACCCAATATTTTTAGATAGGGAATATCAAATTGAAGCAGTTTCAAAATTTGACTTTTATCTGAATGTTTCAAAAAGCAAGCCTATCGGTGTCCCAATTCATTTGTTGTTTAATATGGCAACTGGTAGCGGGAAAACTGTTATGATGGCTGCAAACATTTTGGAACTTTATACTAAGGGCTATCGGAATTTCATCTTTATTGTAAACAGTACCAACATTATCAAAAAAACGATTGCCAACTTTATTGAAAAGGATAATCCAAAATACTTGTTTGCTGATAAGGTAATTTTTGATTTCAATGAGATTAATATTAATGCGGTTGAAAATTTTGAAACTGTACCTACTGATGACATCAATATACTTTTCATTACTATTCAAGGGTTGCACAGTCGTTTAGACAAACCCAGAGAAGGGCAAATAACCTTTGAAAGTTTAGCCGAAAATAAAATTGTAATTCTTTCTGATGAAGCGCACCATTTGAATGTACTGACAAAAAGCACTAAAAATAAAGGTGAAGAGGAAGAAGAAAAAAACTGGGAAACCACAATAAATAAAGTATTAGCGGGCAACCCTGAAAACATACTTTTAGAATATACCGCTACTGTGGATTTGAAACATCCAAAAATATTGGAGAAATATACCGATAAAATATTTGTTCGATACTCGCTAAAAGAGTTTAGAAATGATGGATATAGTAAGGAAATAAAACTTATTAAATCGGACTTAACAAACGAACAAAGAATTTTGCAAGCTTTAATTTTAAATCTATTCAGACAAAAGGTTGCAAACAAAAGTAACATTCATTCACCGTATTTACCTTTTAAGTCAGTTATCTTATTTAAGAGTTCAAGTATTGAGGAAAGTAAAACACACTATGCGAATTATTTAATTCAGCTAAAAAGAATAAATATCAGAGAAATTAATGATCTTGAAACAGTTGGCGGTCAAACGCTGAAAAAAGCACTTAAATATTTTGAAGAACAAGGGATAACAAGACAGCAGTTGTGTGATGAAATCAAAGATACATTTAGAGAAGAACGCTGTATTGTAATTAATAACGAACAAGCGAGTGAGGAACATCAAATTGAACTAAATCAATTAGAAGGTGATAAAAATGAATATCGGTTAATTTTCACAGTTAAAATGCTAACTGAAGGATGGGACGTTTTAAATTTATATGATATTGTTCGATTGGATGAAAGCAAAGGAACAAAAAGCAGTACAACAAGCGAGGTGCAATTAATTGGACGTGGTGCAAGATATTTCCCTATGAGTATAACCGCTGGCGATGAAATGTATCAACGTAAACTAGATAAAGACCTTGGCAATACGCTTCGATGCCTTGAAGAATTGTATTATCACAGCATTAACGATAACACTTACATTGAATCTATTACTAAAGAACTTGAAGAACAAGGTATTTATAATCGTGAACAGGAAGACCCAATTCGAGTAAAAGTTAAAGAACAATTTAAACAAACTTCTTTATGGGATGATGGTTTGATTTTTACCAATGAAAAAATAAAGAAAGACCCCAAAAAGGTTACATCCCTAAAGCAAATACACGAAAGCGGTTTGCAATATAAATTTCATATTGGTAGTTCTGCTACGCAAGAATTAGTGGTTTTTAATGAAGAAGACCAAAGCCAAAAGAGTATACCCAAAGACCCAAAATCGAAAAACTTCCCTTGGACAATTCAAAATATTGGAGTTGATATTTGTCTAAAGGCAATGGACAAAATACCATTCTATCAGTTTTCTCATTTAAATCGAATGCTTCCAAATTTGAAAAGCAAAAAGCAATTCATTACGGATGAAAACTACATTGCTAAAGTTCCACTTACAATAATTGCCAATGAAGAACGAATAAAAACATTGACACCAAAGGAAAAATTACAAATTGCTGAAAATATGCTTTTGGCTATAAAGAATGATATTTCAGCCAAAATAACTAAATATGAAGGGAGTAAAGAGTTTGAAGGCAAACCACTAAAAAGTTATTTGCAAAACGACATTTTAATGATGGTGCAAGAACCTGGCGATGATAGTAAAAAGCAATACGGACTTGCTATGACAGGTAATAGAGTTGAAGAATTTAGAATGAATGTCGCAGACAAAGACTGGTATATCTATGAAGAAAACTATGGTACTTCTGAGGAAAAGTATTTTGTAAAATATCTGGAAGTTGTTATTGAAGAACTTAAAAAACAATATACCGACATCTACCTTTTGCGAAACGAGAGACTTTTCCAAATTTATAATTTTTCAGATGGTGCAGCATTTGAACCAGACTTTGTATTATTTCTCAAAGAAAAAGAAACAGAAAAGAAACTTACATATCAACTTTTCATAGAACCCAAAGGAGACGGTTATATCGAAAAGGACAAATGGAAAGAGGAGTTTTTGGAAAAAATGAATGTAAAAGCAAAAATTAAAAAGTTGGACTTGCTATATGAAGATGATAAATTTAAAGTTATTGGCTTACCATTTTACAATTACCAAACAAGACAGAAATTTGAGGAGAAATTTAAAGAAAAACTGAAAATAAAATAGCCAACGCTTCGTAGTCAAGCACATTTGCAGGTCGCACCAGCCAACGCTAAGACCAAAACCTGCAAAAGAGCTTGCCTACCCAAACACACGGTAGACAGAAAAAATGCAGCAAAAATGATAGACAGAATAACGAAAGACAAAAACGGCCAGCTTGTAACAGGCGGTATATTTTATTGCCTAGACAGTGCGAGTTTCAGCGTTTCTGCATCTAATAAACTTTCGTGTAACTTGACAGGACAGTGCTTCGAAATCGGCAACAAAACATACCGCCGACCGTTATGTGCTATGCTAAAACGACAACGTACCGATGACAATAGACAATATTCTTGACAATATTTATCCGCTCACCGAAACTTCTAAACAGACACTCAAAAAGTACATTGACGAAGTAAGTTATCCAAAAGGATATATTTTGTTACGGGCTGACAGAATAGAAAAGAACATTTATTTTATCAAACAAGGAATTGTTCGGGCTTACACCAAAACAGCCGACAACGAGATAACTTTTTGGTTTGGTAAAGAGGGTGACGCCATTATTTCTACGAAAAGTTATGTTGCCAATCAAAAAGGATATGAAGACATTGAGCTGCTGGAGAATTGTAAACTTTATGAATTGAAAACCCAAAATCTTCGGAAACTTTTTGACGAAGACATACACATTGCAAATTGGGGACGAAGATACCTAGAACAGGAATTTATGAAAATGGAAGAACAGCTTATTTCCCGACAATTCCGAACCGCAAAAGAACGTTACAAGCAACTTTTAAAAGATAATCCCAGCTTAATTCAGCGAGTACAACTAGGACACATCGCTTCATATTTAGGAATAACACAAGTAAGCCTAAGTAGAATAAGGGGAGAAATATAGTAACCATCCATTTTTTATCATTTGTAAAATTTTTTCTTGATTCAATTTTTGAACTTTGCGTAAACAAAAAAAAAGATTATGAATTGGATTGCATTGATTCTTGCAGGTATTTTTGAAATCGGTTGGCCACTAGGTTTAAAAATGGCTCAGAATGGCGATGGGTATAAATTTGGATGGATAACTCTAGCCATAGCATCTATGGCAGTTAGCGGTGTATTATTGTTTTATGCCCAAAAAACAATTCCAATTGGCACCGCATATGCTATATGGACAGGTATCGGGGCTGTTGGAACATTACTAATTGGCATATTCTTCTTTGGTGATTCGGCTAATATATTTAGACTATTGTCGGCAACGCTCATCATCGTTGGAATAGTTGGATTAAAAGTATTTTAACTGCCCTGTGAAGTTGTTAAAATGCACAGCACATAACAAGGTATTGCCAAAAGCGGGGCTGAACGACTTCGATTGGTCATTTGTGCAAGGTTCAACATTCGTTCTTCGATTGAACTTTTGTACTAAAAATCCCCGCCTTCGGCAATACCCAAAACGTTATGCGTCAGCTTAGAAAACGACAACCGAACATTTAAAACAGAAAAATATGAAAAATAAAATGACACATTTTGCCATTCACATTGACGACATTGAACGGGCAAAGAACTTTTATGACGGAGTTTTTGATTGGGGTTTCAACTCTTACGGACAAGGAGACTTTTTGCAAATCAAGGCGGACAAGTCCGAGAGTGGAGAATTGATTGGAGCTTTGCAGTCAAGAAAATATTCGCCAATTCCTGACAAAGTTATTGGTTTGGAATGCTCAATTAGTGTTGAGAACATTGACGAAATCATTGAAAAGGTAAAAAGTAATGGCGGACAAGTTGTTATGCCGAAAACAGCTATTCCTTATGTAGGTTATTTAGCAAAGTTCTTGGACACAGAAGGTAACTTGATTTGTGGAATGCAATACGACAATACAGCGAGATGAAAAAAACACGACCAATTCACCCAGACTTTCAATTCTTTTTGGACTTCAAAGACCAAGAAGTAATTGACTTGTTTAAAGATTTGAGAGAATACATTTTGGAACTGTATCCCGACTGTAATGAGCTTGTTTATCATACTCACGCCTTGACAGCAGTTTTTTCAATCTCTGACAAGCTATCAGACGCTTTTTGTATGTTACCAATTTATACAAACCACCTAAATTTAGGGTTTAACAAAGGGACACTTTTGAAAGACCCAAATAAACTCTTAACAGGGACAGGTAATTTAATCAGACACATAGATGTAAAAAAGCCAAGTGATTATAGAAACCCCAAAGTAAATACTTTGATAAAAGAAGCTATTGATTTTGCAATTAAGGATATGGACAAACCGACAAAATCAATAGGTGTGACAATTTCAAAAATCAAGAAGAAATGAAAGCCGAACGCATAACAGCGGTTTGGCAAAAAAGCGGGTTTCGTGCTTCTATGACACATTTGTGGTTAAACAAACATTTGTGCTTCTAATGAACTTTTGTGCTAATAATCCGCTTCTTCGCCAAGCCGCCAAACGTTAGCTGCCATTTTTTGACGATATTACTAAATTTGAAATATGATAACTCTAAGAATTGAACATAAAATAGCCAACTATGAAGCTTGGAAAAAAGCATTTGATAGTGACCCAATTAATCGAAAACAATCAGGTGTGAAAAGCTATCGTGTTTATCGACCTGCAGACGATGACTTTTTTATCATCATCGAGCTTGACTTTGATAACATCGGACAAGCCTTAGCGACACAGGCTGCATTGAACAAAATGTTTGGTAACATAGACGGCAAAATCATATTCGGCCCACAGACAAAAATTCTGAATATTATTGAAACAGTTGAACTTTAACAATAACCACACCATGATACTAAATCTTATACGTTTTTCGAACATCATTGTAGCGGCTCTACTTGCCGGGACAAGCTTCGGAATTTGGATGGGACTAAATCCTACCAACTATTCGCCTTCAGCTTACATAGAACAACAGCAAAATCTGGTTCAATCATTAAATGCATTGATGGTTTCCCTTGTTATTTCTGCAACTTTAGTGACAGTTGTTTCGGCATTTCTTCAACGTAGGAACAAGAGTACTTTTATGACATTACTTATTGCTGCATTTTTTTTGCTTCGTGTATTTTCATTTCAAGGTTTGGAAATCTTCCAATCCAGACTGAAATGCTTAATTGGAGGACAGATTCTCTTCCTGACAACTGGATTTCGCTTCGTGACAAGTGGTGGTCGCTTCACATTATGCGGACAGTTGCAGAATTAATTGCTCTTGCACTTGTGGCTTGGACAACAAGTAAAACTGTTTTAAACATTAGCAATGAAAAGTAAAACGTCAGCTAACAGCGGTTTGGCGATATGGCGGGCGAAGTGCTTCGTAGAAACATTTGTGGTTAAACAAACTTGTTCTTCGTATGAACATTAGTGCTATAAATCCGCCACATCGCCAAGCCGCAAACCGTTAGCGGTCATTGTAACGGACGATACCAAACATATTAACAGACCAGAAATATAATGGCAAAAAAAGCAGGAAGAGGGACGACAAAGAATATTTTCTTTAAAAATCAAGAAATGAACTTCACCGTTCTTCGTGCTTTAATGGGAGTATATGATGATGGTGCAACTATTGGAGAATGTTTACGAGTTGTTCAAAATACGAAAAATGGAGACAACGAAACTTTTATTAAGGAATGGCAATCGATTGGCAATCTAAATTTGGAAAGAGCAATTATTGCAACAGACAAGGGAGATTTAATAAGAGCAAGAGAAAATTATTTTCGAGCCTCTACCTATTTCAAGTCGGCAATGATTACATTAAATCCACTTGACACCAGACACAAAGACTTTTGGAAACTTTCAGTTGACTGTTTTGAAAAAGCAGGAGCTTTACTTGAATGTCCAATGGAGATAATTCAAGTAGAATTAAATGATAAGACGCTTCCTTGTTATTTTATACCAGCAAAAAAGAACAAAGTATGCCCAGTTATATTTCTTGTTACTGGTGGTGAAGGGTCTAATACAGAAATGTATTTTTGGGTTGGAGCATATGCGCTAAAAAATGGATATAGCGTTTTTTTGTATGAAGGGCCGGGCAATTTTTCGGCAATGTATACTAGCGGACTGACAATGATGCCAAACAGCGAAGTTCCTATTGGTAAAGCATTGGACATTCTTTGTAGCAGACCTGATGTTGATGTTGACCGCATTGCAATGTTTGGAATTAGTTTTGGCGGTTATTTAGTTGCCCGTGCTGCAATATTCGACAAAAGGATAAAGGCTTTAATACCCAACTCTCCTTTGACAAATATTCATAAAATGCTTATAAGCGTGTTTCCAAATTTTATTTTTAAGCTACCTGACTGGTTACTAAATTTCATTAAAAAATACTTAATGAGTTATTCGGACAAGGCAACACTTGACCTGTTGCTTTGGGAAGGAGGCACAAAAATTTTTAAGGACGGAATAAACATTCTTAAAGCTTATTCAATCGAAGGACTTGAAAGCAAAATCACTTGCCCAACTTTAGCTTTGGCAGCGGAAGGAGAAGGTAATGAATTTAACAAACAAGCTAAAGACTTTATAGGAAATATTAGTTCGCAAGAAAAGACACTCCGTATTTTCACAAGTGAAGAAGGTGCAGGTTCTCATTGTCAGGTGGACAACCACAGACTGATGAATGAAGTCGTAATAACGTGGTTAAATAAATTATGGAAATTAAATTAATAAAGCTAGCGGGAAAAAAACGAACGATAAATTAAACATGGAAATTAAAAAAATACTGATTTTTGGTGCGGGTGTTATTGGTTCTGTTTATGCAGGGAAACTTTCATTGGCTGGACACACCGTTTCAGTTTTAGCTCGAAATAAACGACTGGACGAACTTCAACTTAATGGACTTTTACTTTCTGAAAATGGAAAGAATACAATTAAAACAAATGTTATTGTTATTTCAGAATTAAAAAGGGATGACATCTATGATTACATTTTTGTAACCTTAAGGAAAGACCAAGTAAAAAATGCTTTACTACTCTTAGGACAAAATCAATCAAAGATTTTTGTGTTTATGGTCAATACTTCAAGCGGTTATGCTGACTGGATTAGTCCAATAGGACTTGAAAGGGTAATCCCTGCATTTCCAGGGGCAGGTGGAAAAATTGAAAATGGCATAGTTTATTATTCCTTGACATCAAGATTTATTCAACCAACAACACTTGGAGAAATAGACGGAAAGGCGACACAACGAACTAATGAATTAGCCAAAATATTAAGTAATGCAGGTTTTCCAACCTCAATTTCAAAAAAAATTGACAGTTGGCAAAAATCACATGTAGCAATGGTATGTCCGCTTGCATACGGAATTTACTTTGATGGTGGCAATAATTATACTTTCGCAAAAAACAAAATGGCAATTATTCAAATGAATAAAGCACTGAAAGAAAATTTTGGGTTCTTAAAAAAATCTGGAATTGGAGTTGAGCCTGCCAAATTAAACCTATTCAGATTTGTTCCGCTACGTATTCTGAATTTCCTTATTCCTTTAGTATTCAATACAAAATGGGCAGAGACAGTTATCTCAAATCATGCACTTGCAGCTCGTGACGAGATGAAAATGCTATTCAATGATTTTATTTTATTAGCAAAGGATAAGGGATATAATTTAAATGAATTAAAAAAATTAAGCCCTCTTTAAGACATAAATGAAGAGATTATTTAAGCAGAATAAAAAAACTAAAATATAATTGAACGTTAAATCCACATATAATGAATTATTACACTGAAACAACATATTGGAAAAAATACAATGATTTTTTACCAGAAGAGTTACAATACAAGAATAACAAACTTCCTATTGAAGAATATTGGAAATGGAAAGACTTTAATATTCATTTAGACAGAATGAAAAATCCAAATTCACCATTAAAAATAATTATACTTCACGGTGCTGGTGGTAATGGTAGAGTTGTTGGTTTATTGGGCAACTTTTTACACCCTTTAGGTTATGAATATGTTGCACCGGATTTAATTGGATACGGATTAACAAAAAATCCTAAAAAAATAAATATTGAATATTCGGTTTGGGTAGATAGTATATCTGACTTTATCAATGAAGAATTATTAAAGGATAATAGACCGGTTGTATTGTTTGGGCTTAGTGTGGGTGGATTGTTAGCATATCAGGTTGCTGCAAAAAATGATAATGTAAAAGGTATAATTGCAACAACTTTGGCAGACCCTCGTTCCAAAAAAGTAAGAGATGACCTGGCAAGGAATAAATTTTTAAGTAGAGCCGGAATGCCAATCAGTAATTTTTTTAAGTTATTATCTGACCATATTAAACTACCCATAAAGTGGCTTTGCAAAATGGATAAAATTACTAATGACGTTAATTTTTCAAAGGTGTTTTCAAATGATAAATTGGCAGGCGGTAGTATGGTTAAGCTAAGATTTTTAAGGACATATATGAACTTTAAGCCTGATAAAGAACCGGAAAACTTTAATAAATGTCCGGTTTTGTTTTTACAACCTGAAAAAGATACTTGGACAACATTAGAAACGAGTAAACCTTTTTACGATAGACTTAATTGCATTAAGAGATTAGTGATGTTAGAAAATTGTGGACATGCTCCATACGAAGAACCTGGGTTAACTACTATGAAAACAGAAATTTTAAAAATTTTAACCGAAATAAAATAATAACTGCATACAGTAATTTTCAGAAATAATTAATTTGTTAAAATAACATTTAAAACTCTCTACACCTATGGAAACAAATCCATCTTTACCAAACAATAAAAACGTAAATCTTATTTATTGGCTTCCATTTATTTGTTTTGTTTTACATACCATAGAAGAAATCCCTGGTTTTGCAATTTGGGTAGCTAAACATTTCAAAGAGTATTCTACCGAAACTTTTGTTTTTGAACATATACCTTTAATCTGGCTCGCCTTAGCTACCTCGTATTTTGCTACAACGACAGAGAAAAAGGTATGGAAGATTTTGGCGGTGGCCTGGCAAATACAGTTTGGTCTTAACGCTTTCTTTCATCTTACAACAACCCTGTTATTTGACGAATATGCTCCAGGTTTATTTGTGGGAGTAGGAATTAATTTACCATTAACCGTGTATTTGTTATATCAGGTCATAAAATTTAAGCTATTATCTAAAACCAATCTTTTAATAGCTTTTGGAATTGGCATTTTAGTGGCTGGTTTAGCAATAGCAACTTTGTTTTAGTATGACTAAACAAACTATGGAAATTAAACGGACAAAACTAACGGACGAAAAACAACGAACCGCTAACAAGGGGTTTGCGATAGCGGGGGTTCCGTGCTTCACAGACACATTTGTGCAAGGTGGAAGTTCAGTTCTCCAAATGAAGTTTAGTGCTAAAACACCCCGCCATCGCAAACCCCCGAAACGTTGGCAGCAACTTTAAGTGACAGAAAAACAAAACTTTAAAACAAAAACAATAAATTATGAAATACGCATTTTGGAACAACAAAGGTGGGACAGGAAAAACAAGCCTTGCATTTCAGACAATAACTGAATATGCTATTGCAAACCCTACAAAAAGAATTTTAGCTATTGACTTATGTCCACAAGCTAACTTGTCAGAAATATTAATGGGTGGACTTCTTGGAAACGGTGGAAACAACCTAAACAATTTATATACATCAACACCAGCAACTTCAATTGGTGGTTATTTCCAAGAGCGACTTTCAAGTCCTTATCAAGTTCCGACAATAAACGCAGCACAATACATTTCAAACCCGAGCAGTTTCAACAATAGTATCCCTGTAAATATTGACCTAATTGCAGGCGACAGAATTGTTGAGTTGCAATCAAACTCAATTTCTGCTCTTTCAATAACTCAAATACCGGGTGTTGACACTTACATTAAAATCGTAGATTGGGTTAACGACCTTATTGACGCATTAAATCAACTAAACAATTACGATGATGTGTTTATAGACACAAACCCAAGTTTTGCAATTTACACCCAAATTGCACTTGCGGCAAGTGAACGACTTATTGTTCCCGTAATGGCTGATGACAGTTCAAGAAGAGCATTGAGAAATATCTTCTCATTGGTTTACGGACTTAATTTACCTTCTACAATTTATAATCAATACGCATTCAACAACAAATTAACTGCCGCAGGTAAAGTATTGCCTAAAATACATTTAGTAGTTAAAAACAGACTTACCCAATATATGGGACCTGCATCAGCATACGCTTCGGTTTTAACGTCAATTGACCAAGACATTAACTCAATTCTCACCTCCCATCCTCAACACTTTACATTTAACAATATAGTAAATGGAGTTGTTGAAGTGAGAGATTTTCAAACGACAGGAGTTGTTGCATTTGCAGAAGCAACACCTTTCTCACGTTTGGCAACAGGAAATCATAACATTTTTGGAAATATTACACAAGTTCAACAGGCATATTTGACAAACTGTATAACATCAATCAATGGAATTGTAACACGAATATAAAAGCAGCTGCCAACAGGCGTTTGGCTCAATGGCGGGTAACGTGGTTAATTGAACATTCTGCCTCGCATCAACATTTGTGGTGTATTGACAATTTTGTGCTCCGAAATCCGCCACTGCGCCAAGCGCCAAAACGTTGGCGGTCATGCTAAAAACGACACAGTAAACAATTAACAACGACATAAAATATGTTTGAACAGATTAACGAAGAAATTAAAACACCCTACTATCAGGACAATTTCCCCAACAACGGACAAAGATTTGTGGCTTGGTATTTACGTAATGTTCACTTACGTGACATGGTAGAAACCCGAGACGACATTACTGATGGTGCGGACGACAAACAGATAGATGCCATAGTAATTGACGATGATAAAAACACAATTTTTATTCTTCAAGGAAAGTTCATTGGTGGGACAGCGGTTGACGCTGAACCATTGAGAGAAGTATTATCCTCATGGATACAGCTACGTGACCTTGTTAGACTTCAAGAAGTTGGGAACAACAAACTGAAAAGAAAATTATCAGACGTTGCAAGAGCGTTAGAAGACGACTATGAAATTGCCTTTGAATTAATAACCACGGGGGACTTAACGGCAGCAGCCAAAAATGACCTTGCGACCTTTCAACAACAGCTTGCGGACTTATCTGAAAAAGACGACTTAATCTGTTCAATTTCTGTAATAGACAGTGACGAAATTAAAAGACGTTATGACCTTGCACTTGAAAAGGAAAATCCTTCCATAAACCATGTAATAGACCTTTCAGCAGGGCACTTTATGTATGAAACATTAGCAAACACTCAAGTTGCTATTGGGGCACTTCCGTTGAAAGAGTGCATAAAAATACCAGGTATAAAAGATGGAACTCTATTTCAAAAAAATGTTAGACAGAGTTTAGGACTGAGTAACACAGTAAATAAGGGTATCAGACAAACAATTTACAGTGACAAACACAAAGACTTCTTCTTTTTCCATAATGGTATTACTGCTATTTGTAACAGAATGGAAAAGAAGGATAATCAATTGAAACTACATGGACTTAGTGTTGTAAACGGTTGTCAATCTTTAAACACGATTTTAAGTTGCAGTGAAAAGGTCAAAACACTTGAAGACACTTACGTTCTTTTCCGCTTCTATGAAATCCCACAGCGAGACAGAGCCGATAGAATAAGCATTAACACAAACTCTCAAAGCGCAGTAAAACCAAGAGATTTAAGAAGTAATGACAAGCGTGTTTTAAATATCAAAAAACAATTTGAGCAGAAATACTCACAAGGTTACTTTATTACAAAACGTGGTGAAGTTCCGCCAGCCGACAAGGACAAATCTTATGTTCTCGACTTTTCAGACTTGGGCAAGTTCTTAATTGCTTGGCATTCACAAAGACCAAATATTTCATACAGCGAGACAAAAATATTTGACAAATACTTTGAGCAGCTCTTTAAAAGAGAATACAAACCTGAAAATGCCCATGCACTTAATTTCTTCTATCAAGAAATTCTGAAAACATGGGGAAAAGAAAATCCGCTTGGACTTAATGAAACTCTCTTAGCAATGAAAGCATATGCTCCCTATCACCATTTATATGCTGTATCAATGTGCTTTTCAATATCAAATAACCAAGCTGAAAGAGTTCCATTTCCAATAAAGTGTTATGAGAAAGCCAAAGAAGCAGGGATGGTTGGAGAGATAATTAAAATTGCAGGTGTGAGCCTAAATATGGCACTTGAAGCAGCAGCAAATGAACCGCAACCCCAAAACAGAGTTTTCAGCCCTCATAATTGGATTAAGGCAAAAAGTTGTTTAGCAGGAATAAATGGTGCTATTAGAAACTATTTCAGTATGCTTCCTCTTATGCCGGGCGGACAAGAAATAAAAAACCGACTGACAACAACTCTTGAATTAAATCCCGAAGACTTTGAATATAGATGGGCAGCGGACTAACAGACATAGAAGAAGCACGAACCGCCAACATGCGTTTGGCGCAATGGCGGGTGACGAGGTTAAGTCAAGTGCAGTGCTTCTATGAAGCATTTGTGCAGGCTGACAGTTTAGTGCTTCTAAGTCCGCCACTACGCCAAGCGCAAAAACGTTGTGCACAATGCCGCGGGACAGCGGGACTGTGCTTCGAACATTGGCACTTTTGCTTGCCACTCATTCCCGCGCGACACCAAAGCAAGCAAAAGAGCCAACGATTTCCCAAGATGAAAAATTTACTAATTTCAACTACATATTAAAAGACTGAGATGAACTTTTTAATCAACACACTAAAAAAAATACTATTAGTACTTCTTTGTTCCAGTTGGACTCATTGTGCCACATCACAAAATTTACCGCGTATAATTGTGTTATCAACTGGCGGCACAATTGCTGGACAGCAACCGAATATGGATAAGGCAGGTTATTTGCCGGGCAAAATTCCCGTTGAGGAATTACTCAAGAACATTCCTTCAATCACTCAAAAGGCCATTATTCAGGGAGAGCAAATAGCATCGATAGGAAGTTATGATATGACTGTAGACATATGGATAAAAATAGCACTGCGTATCAATGAAATATTTGTTAAGAATGAAGCTGATGGAATTGTAATAACCCATGGTACAGATACGCAAGAAGAAACAGCTTATTTTCTCAATCTTACTGTTCAATCAGATAAACCAGTTGTATTAACTGGATCAATGCGTCCAGCAACAGCCATAAGCGCTGATGGGTCTAAAAATTTATATGATGCCATCATTGTAGCAAGTGATACTAGCAGTAAGGGAAAAGGTGTGCTGTTATGCTTTAATGAGAATGTCTATGATGCTAAAAATGTAGTTAAGTCAAGCACTACCAGTGTGAATGCATTCTCGTCACCAAATACTGGTGCCATAGGACAAGTATATGATGGAAAAGTATTTTATAACACCAAGACATTTAATAAGCATAACGGTTTTAGCGCTTTTGACATCACTAAACTTGCTTCATTACCAAACGTAGAAATTGTTTATGCTTATGCAGGAGCCTCTGATGCGGCAATAAATGCTTTTATCAATAATAAAGTTGACGGGATAATAATAGCGGGGACTGGGAATGGCAGTTATGATAAAGCTATACGAGAATCCGTAAATGATGCAGTTAAAAAAGGCATAATAGTAGTAAGATCATCAAGAGTATTTTCAGGGAAAGTTACCACTCAATATGTAGGACAATTTGACGATTCTAAATTTGGTACAATATTTTCAGATAATCTTAATCCTCAAAAAGCAAGAATACTTTTGATGCTTGCGTTAACCATCACAAAAGACAAAAATAGAATTCAAGAATTGTTTCTGACTTATTGATTGAAAAATCATTAATTACTTATAAGTCCAGACGGTGAGGCTAGCAAGAAATTGGACATGGGAAAGATTAAAAGAGTTGAAAATTGACAAGCCGACTGTCGACTAAAAACATTTCGGACTTCTTTACCGATAGAGACATCGACAAAGATTCATGCTTCGAACCCGCAGCACCAATGCCCAAAGCCGCGCAACTTCAACACACATCCAAAGCTTTGACATCCGTGCTGCTCAGTAACGGTCGAATGCGGCACTGTGCACAACAAAAGGTTTGCACAATTGCCGGGTTCGGTGTCCTCATTAACTCTCGGTTTCATTATTTACATTTGTCACGGGGGACACTGTACAACTGGTCAGCCTTGCCATGCTTCGCATTTAGCAAGGCTTCCTATACCGGCAACTGTGCAAACCCAAACGTTAGCGGTCAGGCTACAACGACACCCAAACGACAATAATCATAACGGAATGACAACAGAAAAAGATAAAGCATCTGTAAGACAAAAGGAAATAGTTGCCCAGTATCTTCACGAGCTTGACAAACATTTGACCGACCTTAAAAACGGAATGGCTGACAAAACTTTTGAAATAAAGGATTTGGCTGAATTGCTATTTGTAAGTCCCAAACATTTGAGCAACACTATTCAGGAAGTATTAGGGAAATCGCCCTGCGATATTTATGAAGAGCGGCTTATGGAAATTTCTAAAGAACTTTTGCTTACAACCAACAACACCATCTCACATATCGCACAGACATTAACCTTTGACCCGTCTAACTTCACCAAATTTTTCAAGAGCTATGAAGGCAAAACCCCAAAACAATTTCGTGAACTAAATTCAAAAACTGAACTTCTCACCAAATAATCGGAACTTCTCACCATAATTCAACCCATAATCTATTTGGAAATTTGCACCAACAAATTCAAATAGATTATGACAAAGAAAATTCTAATAACAGGTGCAAGTGGTGGCTTCGGAAAATTAATCGTATTTGCACTGTTACAAAAAGGTCATTCAGTTGCCGCTTCTATGCGGGACATCAATGGGAAAAACAAATCCATTGCAGACGAACTGAGTAAAGCAGGAGCAAAAATTATAGAAATTGATGTTACTGACGATACAAGTGTAAACAATGGAGTGCAAAAAGCCATTGCAGAACTTAATGGCTTAGATGTTTTGATAAACAATGCAGGTACCGGAGTTCTTGGAATGCAGGAGTTTTTTACACCTGCCGATTTTCAAAAAATATTTGACATTAATGTTTTTGGGGTACAACGAATGAACAGGGCCGTTGTTCCCTATTTCCGTGAAAAGAAGGACGGTTTGATTGTTTATACTTCAAGCTTGCTTGGCAGAATAGCCTTGCCATTTTACGGAGCTTATCAGGCTTCAAAATGGGCATTGGAAGCTCTAGCAGAAAATTACAGGGTAGAACTTTCTGGTTTCGGAATTGAAAATTGCATTGTAGAGCCGGGAGGATACCCAACTTCATTTAACGAAAATCTAATAAAGCCAAGCGACAAAAGTAGAGAAGCCGCTTATGGCGATTTTGCAAAAGTGCCTGAAATAGCACTTCAAAATTTTGAGAATGTTTTAAAGAACAATCCGCAACAAGACCCTCAAAAAGTGGCAGACGCTTATGCCGAACTTCTTGAAAAACCCAAAGGCGAAAAACCATTCCGTAAGGCAGTTGATTTTATTGGTATGGCAGAACATATCCAAAAATATAATGAACACCACGAGCAAATAATGACAGGACTTTACACAAAATTTGGAACACAAGGAATGCTGAGTGTAAAGAAATAAGTCAACGTGAAATATTTTCAGGACAAAGGTTAATACTTCGGTATTGACCTTTTGGCATTAGCAAAAGCCCGAACCGCTAACAAGGTATTTGCAAAAGCACGGCTGACGGAAGTAATTGAACAGTTGTGCATCTATCAACTTTTGTGCTTATATTTAGCTGACGTTTTTCAAATACCGTGCCTTCGCAAATACCCAAAACGTTACCGGAAACCCTATGACGACAGTGCTAACATTAAAATGATTGATATGAAACGAACTTTTGGGAACAATTTAACCAAACAACTTACCGACAAACAGACAGGCAACGCTTCGTTTTTAATTTCTTTTTTTTGCCAACGCACAAATATTTTAATTCAATTTTTTGGCAACGCACAAAACACACTTTCATTTTTTCCCCAACCCACGAACCCAACGCAGAAAAAAAATGAAAGAGTGTTTTCTCCAACGCTTTAAGAAAAACAAACAACCAAAAACTATCGTAGCTGCATAAATATTACCATGACTATTATTGACAAAAAAGTATTTCTAAGGAGTTTTGCAGTAAGACCAAACGGCTCATTGAATTTTCTTTTAGGTGCAGGTGCATCAGTGCAAGCGAACATTCCAACAGCAGGGACTTTAATATGGCAATTCAAACGCAAACTTTATTGCGAAGCCAATAATGTTAGAGAAGAAAAATTCAAGGACTTGGAATCAGAAAGAAACAGAGGAATAATTCAAAGCTACTTTGAATTGAAAGGTGGCTTTCCCCCTCTTTACAATCCTGACGAGTATTCATTTTATTTTGAGAAATGCTATCCCAACTCAATTGACAGAAAAGCTTTCATTCAAAGAATTGTTCAGGGCAAAAACCCATCAATTGGGCACAGATGTCTTGGCGTTTTGTTTGACACTCAAAAGGTGAATCACATTTGGACAACAAATTTTGACGAGTTAATTGAAAGCGGAATTAAAAGCATTAACAACGCTTCCAACTTTGAAACAATTTCTGAGGACAGCAAAAACCAATTGGATAATCTGAACAGATTGCAACGAGTAATAAAACTGCATGGAGATTATCGCTATGACAAATTGCAAAACACATCTTCTGAACTCCAAACTCTAGAGAATGACTTACATAAATACTTTGCAAGTATTCAATCCCAAACGGGCTTAGTTGTCATTGGCTATAGCGGAAATGACAAATCAGTGTTGGATGGTTTCAATGAAGCATTAAAAGCAAACAATCCATTTCCCTATGGTTTACATTGGTGCATACGCAAAGGAGAAACACCTAACAAAAATTTTGTTGAACTTATTGAGAATGTAAACGCAAAAAGTAAAGAGAAACTTTCTGGCTTTGTTGAGATAGAAAGTTTTGACGAGTTTTTGTTTGAACTCTATATCGCTAATGAAAAGCCAAACGATGAAATTGAAAATATTGCAAAAACAAGGTTTGAAACAAGAAGACCCTTTGCCTCACCGCAGATAAGCAACAATTTCACACCAATAAAACTGAATGGACTTAAAGCAACTGTATTTCCAAAAACTGTTTACAGTTTCAAAAGTGATTTGGAAGGTTGGAAAGAGCTAAGAGAATTGGTTGCAGAGCAACCAATCAAAGCGGCTCTTTCAAAAGGGAACACTTTGGCTTTTGCAAATACAGATACTATAAACAAAGTGTTCAACGGTAGAGTAAAATCTGAAATCATTACAGTTGACATTGACGACAGTATTACTTACAAACAAGATTCTTTTTTCACTGGATTGATTTATGACCTGATTGAATTCAATCTGCTTTCAACTTTCAATCTTCAAAGAGTTCCTGCACACAGTTACAGAAAATACTACTCAACAGAAAACCTTGTTTCGCAAGCCGAGCTTGCGAAGTATTACATTCAAACGAATGCAAAAATTTATGAGGCGGTAGAATTTCAAATTGAATTCCACAACAAAGAACTTTTCTTGACATTACTTCCATCCATTCACATTGATTCAAACAGCACACTAACAAGAATTGAGAAACAAAATATTTCAAACAAGATTTTCTCAAACAGAAGAAATGATGCAGTGAATGAAAGAGAAAAATTTTGGATTAACCTTTTCAAAAATGGCAATGACACAATTCAATTTTCTCTTGACACATTCAAGGTAGAGTTTGAATCAAACTATTCAAGTGCTGGAATTCCAGTTTCAAAAACGCATAGTTTCAAAGGTGCATTTCAGAACAATGAACCCCAGTTAGATTTTCATATCAGCGATAAGAATTATCAAATGAGTCATCCCCTGAAAGGATTAAAAACTTTTGGACCATTGGATTATTCATTTGAAAACAATAAAGCAAATCCGCAAGCAATAAAATTAGGTATCATTTCCCCCGAAACAGGTTTCGCAAGAATTCAAAAACATCTTAACGGGCTTAACGAAGAAATAAAAGCAACAACAGAAAAAGATTATTTGATTGAATATTTGCCATTTTCAACAATCTACAAAAGATACCTTGACATTCCACAGAACACCGATAACAAGTTTGTTGAGTTGATTAAAGAAGCAGATGTAAATAAACTTAGCCAGTTGGAATTTTATGATTTTCTAAAAAGAAAAATTGACTACTTCTATACCATCAGAGGCGAGTTTGATGTTTTGATTCTTTACTTACCAAACTCTTATCAAAGGTTTCGTGAACTGAAAAATGAAACCACATATTTTGACTTACATGATTCGCTAAAACTTTATTGTGCTAAAAAGAATATCAAAATTCAAATGATTGAGGACAAGTCCATCAATTATTTAGACCCTGCAAAAGTTAGATGGTGGCTTTCTTTGGGCTTGTATGTAAAAGCAAACGGAACGCCTTGGAGAAATCAAACAGTAACGGATTCAACAGCATTTATCGGTTTGGATTTTTCAATTCAAAAAATAAATGCTCAAACAAAATATGTTTTAGGTAGCAGCCAAATCTTTGATTCATCAGGACAAGGTTTGAGATTTTTACTTCAACCAATTGAGCATCCAGTTTTCTATGGAAAGAATCCTTTCATGAGTAAAGAAGATGCAAGACGATTGATATTGAAATTGAAAGAAGCATATTACAGGATTGACGGAAATTCAAAACTTGACAAACTTGTAATTCACAAAGTCCTTCATTATACACATGATGAAATGAAAGGCATATCAGAGGCACTTGAAGGAATTGACAATGTTGAGTTGTTACAGATTCAGAAGTATTCTAATTGGAGAGCAATCAGAGGAGAGAAAAACAGTTTGACACAGCAAATAAAAATTCACGGTTATCCTATTCAGAGAGGAACAGTAATTCAATTGGATGATTTCAGCTTTCTGCTTTGGACACACGGTTCTGTTTTAGATAATGATGTTGCAGGAACAGGAAGAAATTATTATCAAAGTGGCAGAGGAATTCCTGCACCACTTTTAATAAGAAGATTTAGAGGCAAAGACCCGATTGAAACAACAGCAAAAGAAATTCTTGCTCTCACAAAAATGAATTGGAATGGTGGTGAACTTTACAAAACATTGCCTGTAACACTTGACTTTTCAAAGCGGCTTTCACGATATGCAAAGCAGGCAGAAACTTTACAAGCAACTCCTTATGACTTTAGATTTTTCATGTAAATAAAAATTAGCAATCTCAAAATTCTATCTTTGAAACAAAAAAATTAGCAATGAAATCAATATCAAAAATTTCGGTTTTAGCAGTCATGACATTTGCAATTCTACTTTCAAGTTGCAATAGTTGTAACAACACAACCCACGACCAAAAAATAAAAGTTGGCTACCTTCCAATGGTATCAAGTTTAACTCACTTTGTTGCTGTTGAAAAAGGCTACTACAAAGAAGAAGGACTGGAGGTGGAAGCAAACCCAATCAAGACTAGCAACTTGATTGCTCAAGACCTTGTTACGGGTCATATAGATGCGGGTATTGAACTTTCAATTGTTCCGCTTTTAAAGCAACTTGAAAACTCACCTAATGCAGCAAAAATATTTTCAATCAGCAACATTACAAGTGAAAATGGCTTTGATGGAATCGTAGTTAAATCAACTTCATCCATTACAAAGTTGGAAGAACTTTCAGGTAAAAAAGTTGGAGTGTTTCCCGGAACTACTGCCAAAAATTCTCTTGCTGAAATTTTTAAAAGAAACTTTCCAACGCTTGCACTTCCAACATTTATTGAGTTAGACCCACCATTACACATTCAATCTTTAGAAAGCGGAGACATTGATGCACTTTTCACTTATGAGCCAACCTTAACAACAGGCATTGTAAAAAGTAACTTCAAAAAAATCTCAACTTCAATTTATGCAATGCAATACTCCCCTAATCCAATTGGTATTGCTGCAATGAATCAAAAGTGGTTGGAAGAAAATCCTGAAACTGCTAAATCATTTTTCAGAGCAATTGATAAAGCTGTAATATTCATTAAAGAAAATCCAGCGGAAGCACGACAGATTTTAGCAAAGTCAACCAACCTTGATTCAAAAGTTGCTGATGCAATGAACATAATGCCGCTTTCACTTTCAACCCAAATTGACCAAAACAACTTGAAAGGTTACTTAGATGTATTGAAAAATTTGGGAGAAATAAAAACAGTTCCTAACACACAGGACATTTGTATCAAACAGTAAACTAAATGGAGATTGAATTAAAAGACATATCGTTTGAATATGCTTATCCTAAATCTTTAGTTCTCCAAAACATCAATCTGAAAATTGAGAAAAGTGATGTGGTGGCATTGATGGGAGCAAGTGGTTCAGGAAAGTCAACTCTTATCAAAATAATTTCCTCTTTTTTAAAACCAACAACGGGGAGTGCTTTGATAAAAGGTAAAACTATTCTGTTGAATAAACCGCATCAAAGTTTAGCGTATGTTTCTCAATCCTCACAGAAAACTCTTTTCCCTTGGCTTTCAGTAGAGAAGAATCTCTATTACCCAAACAAACTTAGAGGGACTTTTAACGAAGTGAGCAAAAAATATTGTGATGAATTGCTTTCAACTCTAAAACTTGACAAGTGCAGAAAGTCATTTCCAAATAAACTTTCTGGAGGTGAACAGAAACGACTTTCACTCGCAGTAGCACTCAGCTACAAGCCCGAAATAGTTTTACTTGATGAGCCATTTTCAGGAATTGACTTTAAACTCACAGAGGAACTTTGGGATATACTATATCAAGATTTTCAAACAAGAAAACCGACAGTCCTTTTCGTTACACACAGTTTGGATGAAGCATCATTACTGGCAAACAGAACAGTTTTTTTGAAAAACATTTCCAACGAAAAAGACAAAGAGTTTTTCTCACTTCATTTTCCTGATAAGTGCATTAAAGATTTTGACGGTTCAGGAACGCTTCCACGATACGAACAAATTACAAACGCAAATATTATCAATTACAGAGGTTACTTATTGGAACAATTTAATTCACCCCTTAGATGAAAAGAGTTTTACAAAATCCTAAAATAGTTTTTGGATTTGGGTTTCTGGTTTTACCAGTATTCCTCTTTCTGCTTTGTATTGTTCTAAACTTATTTGCTCCCGAAGCTTTGAAGTTTCCAAAGCCGGCTGTAATTTTTTGGGAAGTCATCAATACTTTAGGAGAAACCAAAGTTTGGACGATACTTGGAAACACCCTTTTGAATGTTTCAATTGTTTTACTCATTGCTGTATTCTTAGGATTGCTCTTTGGAATTGTTTTAGGTTATAGCAATCGGGCTTGGAATCTCTCACAACCGACAGTAGATTTTTTTAGAAGTATTCCTGTAACATTTCTTATTCCAGCATCAGGACTTTTGTTAGGTGTTACTTCTCAAAATATGATTTGGGTTTTAGCTTCTTACCCATGTATGTTGATTATGATTTTAAATGTTAGAGCAGGGTTAACGAAACAAGAATCGGAAAGAGTTTTATCGTATTCAATTATTAGTGGCAACCCAAATCCAATAAAGAAATTTTTCCGAGTAACGATTTTTGAAATTCTTCCTGATGTTTCTACAGGATTCAGAATAGCACTTTCATACAGCATTGTAATCGTTACAGTTTTGGAATACATGAATATTGGCAACAACGGTAGCAATCCAGGAATTGGTAAACTCATTGGTGAAGAAGCAGAGCAATTAAATTACCCAAGAGTTTATGCTCTAATTTTCGTTATTGGTTTGGTGGGCTTTCTATTAAACAAGATTGTAGAAATCTTAGATTCATTCTTTTTACAATGGTCAAAAAATAATTCCAAATGACAGCAACAGGCGGCTCAAACAATAAAACCTTAAATGTTATTCTGCAAATTGCAGGAATACTTGGTGGACTTTATTATCTCATTCATGTGGTGAGTTATATTTCAGAAGGCATTTCCCTTTTCGGTTCAAACAAGAATGTTGTATTTGGTATTGGAATTTCAATATTGGTTCTTTCTATAATCTTCGGCTTTCTTGTCATTCGTGCAACAAGAGCAAACCTTAAAGAGGGAATTAATTCCTTTTGGCTTAAAAAATCTTTCATCATTCCCTTTTTAGTCATAGCAGTTTTGAATTCACTTTTTACTGCTTATTTATTTGGGAAGAAACTTTCATCAGCAGATGAAAACATCAAAACGAAAACAAGGATTGTAATTATGCTTCCTTTAGGCGATGTAATAAAACCAGCTTATCAGGATGGCATGAGGCAGATGTATGGATACGCTGAATTTTTGAACGATTACAATTCAAGATACACTGAAGATTTTGAGTTTGTTCCAGTTGACCATTCAATGAATTATGAAATAGCCAAGCAAATAGTAGAACGAGAAGTAAACAATGGAACTAAATATTTTATATGCACAATGAGCAAAGTTAATGAGGAACTCTCTCAACACTTTGATGAAATAGTTAGCAAGTGTAAATATTCGGGAGACCATCCAATACTGATTTGCACAGTTACATCTTCTCCCAAAATTTCACTTAAACCAAATTCAGTTTATCGCTTTTATGTAAGAAGTCAAGAAGAAGGAAAGTGTTTAGCTAATTTTGCTACTAACAAAAAAATAAATTCAGCAACCTACATTGTTGTAAATGACCCTTACGGAAAAGGTGCAGATGAGGAATTTAAAAAGAACTGGAATGGAAAATTTACCGAGGGAATTAAGGTTGACTTTGGAACAGGCGTAGATGAGATAAGTTCTCAAATTGAAAAGCAACTTAAAAGTATTCCGCAGACAGATAGACAAGCGATTTTTATAGCTCACTACGGTAATGGTATTGACAATATTTTAAAGGCATTAAGTAAAGAGAAAATCAGTGGAGTAATTCTGGCAACTTCAACTCTTAGCATTACTGATTGGCAAGAGCCAATTCAAAACATTCTTTCAACATACGAGTGGTATACATGCGTTCCTGATTACAATTCCATTGACAAAAATCAAGATGATGTAATTAAAAACTTCACGACACATACATTGAAAAGATTGGTGCAAACAATCAATTTAAAAAATGGAAACCCCACATCGTCATTTGACGAGAACTGGAAAAAGGCAGAAGTTTATACAAACCTTGACATTACTTGGGACACTAATGGAGATGCTATCATTCCAATGAAAGCAGTTAATAAAACATACTTTAAATAAACAATAGAAATGAAAGTTCTAATCATCATTGACATGCTGAAAGGGTTTTGCAGAAAAGGGTTTCCGCTTTCACTTCCTGATTCAACGGCAGACATTGAAAATTACATTGCTTCAAAAATTTCAGAGACACATCAACAAGGCGGCAAAGTAATTTTTGTTTGCGACAGCCATTCTTTGACTGACCCTGAAATAGGAAATCCTTATCCACCGCACTGCATGACAGGAACTGTTGAAGCGGAAATAATTGACGAATTGAAGCTGCTTGCAGACAAATCAATCGTTTTGACAAAACACACTTTGAGTATTTTTCTCAATACAGGACTTGAAAAGTATTTGCGAGAGTTCAAACCGACAGAAGTTGAATTGACAGGGGTTTGCACTGACATTTGCGACTTGTTTGCTGTTTACGAATTGAGAATAAGAGGTTATAATGTTTTCGTTTCAAGCAAAGGAGTATTACCGCTTGACCCGAACAAACAAACAGAATACATGGACTACTTTAAAAACCGACTTGGTGCAAAAACAGAATAAGGCCAACGCACATTGCAAGCACATTTTATTTTTTGCAATCGCACAATGCCACCGCAGAAAAAAATAAAAAGAACTTGCAATCTTCCACCCAAAAAAAATTGAATTAAAAAATTATCCACCCACAAAAAAAGAAATTAAAAACCCCAACGCACCGTGCAAACTCTGACATACACCGCATCTAATGTAAATCGCCTCGGACAAAGTATGTGCGGTCTTGACACGACACATCTTCGGACAGACAGAAGGGCATCCGGTAACAAGGTATTGCCAAAAGCGGGGGTGACGGGCTTCTATGACACTTTTGTACTTAACCGAACTTTATTTTTTCAAATCAACAGTAGTGCTGAAACGCCCCGCCTTCGGCAATACCCGAAACGTTATCAGATATTTTAAATAAAAAAGTGTATTTTTGTGGATACACCACAAAATAAATGGCAGCAAGTACTAGTAATTTGATAATTATTCACAACAATTGCCTACTGTTAGAATATTCTGCAAAGCAGTAAAGACAAATTTATGCAAATTTGAAATTAAAACTATTAATATGAACAAACTTGTCAATCTAACCTTTCTCTTGATCTTAATTGCTTTTATCGGTCAGAAAGTTACTGCCCAGACGGAATACTGTGACACAATTCAACCGTCACAGTCAGCAAATGCTGCATCAGAACCTTGTTTTAATGTAGATAGTATTTTTCAGAATTGTGTCCCTGTCTATGTTAAAGTTAATTTTCACTTCTTTGTGAATGATGACTGTTCTGGAAATGTTTCATTGCCCCTAGACGGTACTCAAGTCAAGCAAGAGGATGCCACAGGATGGGCAAATTACCTGATTTATTTAGCAAATATGGATCTGGAGAACAATCTGCCTCAATTGAATGCAAGTGGATATAACACAGCCCCCAGCTCACCTCATTGTAATCCAATCAGATGGGTCTTAAGTGGTGTTTATTTTCATTGTGATGAAGATGATAAATTTGATGGGTATAACTTGAGCTCATTAAGAACTAAATATGCTGTAAATCTTAATTCTGAGATTAATATATTTATGTCCTCCTTTAACCATACCTCTGTAAGTGGCGTGGCGTTTTGGAAAGGAAGCATTTTATCTGTTAATCGATTCGACAAGGGTAATCTAAATCATGAATTGGCACATAATTTAAGTTTATTACATAGCTTTGAAGGAGAAGATGATTGTGCGGATACACCTAAATTAGTGTTCGATTTTGATCGAAATTGTAATGGCCAGATAAGTACAAATCCTAATGATAACGAAAAAAACCAAAAATGTTGGGGTTTGGAGCCGACCAATAGTGCGAAATGTAACCCTACTCCTCCCTGTACCATCTTCCCTTGCTGCGATTCTGGATGGGTCAACAATAATATTATGGGCTATAATAATCCAAATGCAGCATGGACAAATTGCCAGATTCTAAAGGCATTGGATAATTTAGCCAATTTAAAATGTGATTTCATAACTCAAGTAGGAGGTAATTGTCCACCTCCAAATGCTTTTATAACCAGGATACCAAAAGAAACAGTTCAATCCAAACACTGTTCCTATTGTTTCGATTTGAACGCAAGTACGAATTATCAAAAATATAAAGTTGAAATTTATGATTATCAAAATCCATCAAATCCAGTATTAATCAAATCTACAAATTGGATAACTGGTACAGCAAAAAAATATTGCATAGGAGGCTTGAGCTTGAATGGATCTTGGCAAAATGGAATGCAAGCCAACCACCCATACTTAATTAAATTAATTGTACAGAATGAATGTGACGAAACAGCGTTCAGCTACCCATTCACTTTGCCAGTTAAGGATTGTCAAATTACTTCCACACCGGACACAGTTAGAAAAGACTATTTTTTAAGCTTAAGCCCTAATCCGGCATCTAATGAGATAACTATACATTATGAGCTTGAAGATTCTCATAATACCAGAATTTTTATTACCCACCCATTTTACAACAACTATAGTTACAACGTCAAATCTTTTGGAGCTCAGGATGCTGGTACTTACAATTTAACGAGTCAAATCCAAGATTTAAACACTGGGCTTAATGTCGTAGTCCTTCAAGTGGATGGTACTATTTTTACGGAGGCATTTATTAAGCAATAAAGTAATATTTATTATTATAAATTAGTTAATATGAAAAATATTGTTTTAATTGTGCTTAGTTTTTTCTTGTATTGTATACAAGGAATATCTCAAAAAATTGCTCAATTTGAAATGAAATTCTACTTTGAAGATGCACGAGGAAATAAAGATACTTTATTTTTCAGGGCAGACTCATCAATCGTAGACGATGAAACAAAATCTTCTGATGATTTAAATTTAGACTGGGATGAATCAATAGATAATTCACCATTTGATTCGACAATCGAAGTAAGAGGACAAGGATTGAACGGAAATTCCAATTTTTTTCATAATATTATCGTTAAAGCATATGATAATGGTCAGGGTTGTATAGCTCCAAAACCTCTACTAATTTTCGTTTACACTAAGTATTGGCCTATTAAAATGACTTGGAATCTAGATTATTTTAGAGATCATGGTTGTCTATACGGTACTTTTGCTACACCCGATGCAGATTATGCCAAGAAGTGGCTTTTTAATGACCCTGTGCCCATTCGTGAAATTGCCTGTTTAGGAAATCAAAATCAATTTGTTAAAGATTTAAGAGAAAGCGAATTATTCTCCAATTGGGAGCTGCCATATGAGACATTTCACGAGGTTATTGGAAATGGAAAAATTCCAATTACTGCTATACAGATTTATTTTGGGAAGCCTTGGGCTCATTTATGTGATACTTTATCTTCTATCAATGACTTTGAGAAATTGAATGTTACAGTATTTCCTACAATCGTTTCAAATCAACTAAAAATTGTTAACCCAAACTCTGAATTATTGGATTGCAGGATAATTAATATTGAGGGAAAAGAATTTGATAAATTTGTTATTAATAACAGTGAATATTATAAAGATTTGGAGTACCTAAGTTTCGGCCTTTACTTAATAATAATACAAAACAGTAAAGGAATTAAAATTGTTAAAAAATTTATTAAAACTTAGGTTAAAACATCTGATAACAATGTGTATGACGATCATCCCGCCAACCGGCGGGACGACGCATACACTTAGTTATCAGATATTTATAAAACCTAACTCGATGATCGAAGAATTCACTTTATGGAGTACAATTCAAACTAAATCAAAATGTTACGTAATTAAAAAATATTAAAATAATGGTGTTCTTATCTGGACTTCAACACCCAAAAATGAAAAACAGCTCAATGTCAAAAGAGATAAGATGACAATTTGATTCATTAAAAAACGATTTAAATGAAAAAATTTAATAAATTAGTAGTTATTTTGATTACAATGGTGAGTTTAAATCTTCAAGCTCAAGTTGAAGTAGGATGTGGAACTTTTCCATCATCTGACTCCTTAATGGAGACTCTTCCTTGGTATGGAAACAATGAAGTTCTTGATTCCTTTATTTCTGCTGGTCTAAAAAGAGTAAATGACAATTTGCCATTTAGTGTAAGAACCAGTGGCAATACGTGTCCCGAAATTAATGAACTCATTTTTATGCCTATTCAATTTTTCTGGGTACTTGGGACAAATGAACCACCTCCAACCCCAACCCAAGTCAAAAATGTTATAAAATGGGTGAATGAATTTTACCAAAATAATGGCTTGCCATTTAGATTTTACTCTGGATATCCATTGGAGCTAAGGGATGAGGATCACTTGGTGATTAATAATTATACAGAAGCATACTTTATGTACTTAGGATTGCACCATAACAGTGCAATTAATGTTTATGTTGTTGATGATATTGTTGGGGCTGATGGTGTATATAATGGAGTAGGAGATTTTATATACGTTAAAAAAGACATATTTTCGAGCAAAGGCGAAGCCAGTACTCTAAGTCATGAATTGGGTCACTTCTTTGGCCTCGAACATACATTCAGAAATCATGATCATCCTGATCCATTATGTTATCGCGAACCAGTTAGTCGAACTAGAAATTATAATCCTTTACACTGCGGTATTTTTAAATGGGGAAAAATGTGTTCATCAACTGGTGATGGACTTTGTGATACACCTGCTGATCCATCAATATTCTGGGATAATTCGAATTGTGTATTCAATCGGATTCAAAATGATATTTGGGGAAATCAATTTGTTCCAAACGCTCGTAACATTATGTCAAACACAAGACCAAAAAGCTGTAGAACAATTTTGTCAGAAGGGCAAAAAGGAGTAATTTGGCATAATTTACTAACAAAACATGAAGAGTTATTAGAAATTGATGAAGACAACTTAAATCCTGATAAATATGAACCAGATCATACACCAGAAATTGCAACCTTAATTAAGGTGGATGAAACCCAATGTCATTCAATGCAAAACTGGTGCAGAGATGAAGTTGATAATCTTTGGGTTGAAAAAAAACAATTTATAGGAGATTACTACTTTGAGGTTGAAGACGCAATGGGAAGCAACAATCCAGTAGATGAAGTTAAGTTTTTTAATAGAAATTCAAATGGAGGAAATGGTTCAGAAATAATAAGTATCAGATCAACTCAAAATGGTGCAAGAAGATTTGCTATAGCGTGTACTGACATCACTTCTGCTTTTGGAATGAATATTGAGATAAAAAGAAATAATAGAGAG